>CAZOQK010000138.1:0-6582 GCA_964581735.1 uncultured Halobacteriales archaeon
CGTAGGAGCCGGTCTCGCTGTCGGCGTTCGTGAAGGCGTTCAACAGTGTGGATTTGCCGACGCTCGGAAACCCGACGAGCGCGACGGTGGCGTCGCCGTGTTTCTCGACGGCGTAGCCGGGGCCGCCGCCCGACCCGGACTGTTGTTGTTCGAGTTTCTCCTTTTTTTCGGCGAGTTTGGCCTTCAGGCGGCCGATGTGGGCCTCGGTCGACTTGTTGTAGGGCGTATCGGCTATCTCCTCTTCGATGTCCCGAATCTCCTCTTCGAGCCCCATTACCCCAGTGTCGGCCGCCCAACCTCATTAGGGCTTTCGTCCTGACCGGCCGGGCTGTCGTCGGGCAGTCATTGTTTGGGAGGGGGCTTTTGCCGCTTCAACCCCATCTCGATATATGAAACGCCGTCAGTTCCTGGCCGCCGCTGCCCTGTCGGGACTCGCTGGCTGTGGCGTTCTCCCCGGCGAGCGCGTCGAGGGCCGCACGCTTCCGGGCAGACCCGACTCGGTCGGGCTCGAGACGCTCGCGACCGGGCTCTCGGGTCCGCTGGATGTCGCGTTCGCGCCCGACGCCGACCGTCGCTACGTCGCCGAACAGCCCGGGACGGTTCGTGTCCACGACCCCGACGGCCTGCGCTCCTCCCCGCTGCTTGATCTGCGCGACAGCGTCGTGACCGGCTTCGAACAGGGAGTGCTCGGCATCGCGCTCCACCCCGACTTCGCCGACAATCGCCGACTCTTCGTGCGGTACTCCGCGCCCTCGCGGCCGGGCACGCCCGACGGCTACAGTCACACGTTCGTCCTCTCGGAGTTTCGCGTCGCCGCTGACGGCCGGTCGGTCGTCGATGGCTCCGAACGGACCGTCATGGAGATTCCCCAGCCACAGGCAAACCACAACGCCGGGGCAATCATCTTCGGGCCCGACGGCTATCTGTTCGTCGCGGTCGGTGACGGCGGCGCGGGCGGCGACCAGGGTCGGGGGCACGTCGACGACTGGTACGACGGCGTCGGCGGCGGGAACGGGCAGGACGTGACCGAGAACCTGCTCGGGAGTATCCTCCGCATCGACGTGGGTGAGCGTCGCGGTGGCTACACCGTCCCCGGGGACAACCCGCTGGTCGGCCGGGCGGGACTGGCCGAACAGTACGCCTGGGGCTTTCGGAACCCATGGCGACTCGCCGTCGACGGCGAGACGCTCTATGCGGGCGACGTGGGACAGAGCCGCTTCGAGGAACTCGATGTGGTGGAAGGCGGCGGCAACTACGGCTGGAACGTCAAAGAGGGGACTCACTGCTTCGAGGCGGCGTCGTGTCCTGATACCACACCCGGAGGCGTGCGCGAGGGCGAGCGCCTGCGCGACCCGGTTATCGAGTACCCACACTCGGGGGACCCGGTGAGTGGCATCTCGATTATCGCGGGCAACGTCTACCGGGGGAGTGCGATTCCGGGGTTAGAGGGGAGCTACGTCTTCGGCGACTACCAGGCTGAGGGGGAACTGTTCGTCGCCGAACCGGCCAACAGCGGGCTGTGGGAGACGGGCACGCTCGCTGTCGCCGACGGGGACGCCGGGAGGCTCGAACAGGTGCTGTCGTTCGGGCGTGATGACGGGGAGCTGTACGTTCTCGGGACCGGAACCGGGGGCGGCGGGTTGTACCGGCTTGTCCCTGCGGGCGAGTGAGCCTAAGACAGGGATCCGGTCAGTTTCGACACACTGATACATGCCGCGACATCATCAACGATAATGACAGACGTGGCCAGACTGCGTGACAGCACGCAGATTCTCCTCCCGAAGACGGCACTGGAGGGACTCAGGGAGGAGATAGAGTCGTGTTTCGTCGTCACGGTCCGTGCCGAACAACGGCAGGTCCGAATCATCGGTAGCCCCGTCGAAATCAAAGATGTGAGCAACTTTTTGACGCGAAACGGCGTCACTGTCGCCTGAAGACTGTGCCGACGACGGTAAAAAGCAATTCTTAAAACTGCCCGTCCGGACGTTCGGGTATGGCTGATACTATCGAAGTGCTCGTCCCTGGTGGGCAGGCAAACCCCGGCCCGCCGCTGGGTCCCGAGCTGGGGCCAACCCCCGTAGACGTGCAGGCTGTTGTCCAAGAGATCAACGACCAGACCGCGGCGTTCGACGGCACGGAGGTGCCGGTCACCGTCGAGTATGAGGAGGACGGCTCGTTCTCCATCGAGGTCGGTGTGCCCCCGACGGCCGAACTCATCAAGGACGAGGCCGGCTTCGAGACGGGCAGCGGCGAACCCCAGGAGGACTTCGTCGCCGACCTCTCGGTCGACCAAATCAGACAGATTGCCGAGCAGAAACACCCCGACCTGCTTTCCTACGACCTCAAAAACGCCGCCAAGGAAGTCGTCGGGACCTGTACCTCGCTGGGCGTCACGATCAACGACGAGAACCCACGGGAGTTCAAAGAGCGTATCGACGACGGCGAGTACGACGATGTTTTCGCCGAAGAAGCGACCGCGTAGGTCGCTTCGGGACGGCGGCTCGAAAATCGATCGGGGCGAGGGGTTCTGAGACCCAGTGAGCAACAGCGATGCGAACTGAAGTGGATGCGGCCAAAACGTAGCAAGGCAGCGACGCGGGGCGAGTTGCGGATGTGCGTCTCAGACCGTCTCGTCGCCGACCGTCCGGAGAAAAACGGTGAGTTCGGCGCCTTGGCCGGCCGAGGAGGAGGCGGTGATGCGACCATCGACCTGGGCGACGAGCCAGCGGACGACCCACAGTCCCAGTCCGTTCCCGTGTTGAATCGAGGTCTCCTCGCGTTCGCGGGTGAGCAGTTCCCGCTCTACGTCGGGGAGGCCGGGGCCGTTGTCCGAGACGGTGAGCCGACACCCCGAGGGGAGTTCCTCGACACTGAGTGTGACCTGGCGCTTGGAGGGGAGGCGGTCGTTGTGAAGAAGTGCGTTCCGGCAGAGTTCCTCGACGACGATTGGGAGCGCATCGCGGCCGGAGACGGAGACGGACTCGGGGAGGCGGGTTCGGATGGTACTCTCAGGGAACTCCGCGCGGAGTCGCTGGGCTTCGTCGGCGACGAGGTCAGTGATATCGACTGGGCGCGGGTTGCGGTCGTGTCCGCCAAGGACGTCTTCGTAGATAGTGCGGGCGTGGTCGCTCGTGTCGACGAGGCGTGTCGCAGTCCGGCGCATCGTCTGGGCTTTGGCTTTCGTCTCGCCGTTGGCGTCGCTGTGGAGAATCCCGTCGGCGTGGGCGATGATGACGCTCATATCGTTGCGGAGGTTGTGCCGGAGGACGCGGTTGAGCACCTGTAGTTGAGACTCACGCTGGTCGAGCGTCTCCGAGAGCGTATTGAACGTCTCGGAGATGCGGACCCACTCGTCGGTCCCGTCGAGGTCGAGCTCGCGGTCGTAGTCGCCGTCTTCGAGTGCGGTCAGCCCCGCGATAAGTTCGTCAACGCTGGCGACGATGGTCCGGGAGAGCCAGAGCCCGACGAGTGCAATCGAGAGCAAAGCGATGGTGACGGCACCGGCCTGTGCGGCGGTGGCGACCAGCAGTTGGTCCTGGAGTGCCGCGCGGTCCATCGCGACGGCGATCGACCACCCGGTCGCCGAGACGGTTGCGTTGCCCGTGAGTGCGTCCGTACCGTTGCCGCCAGCCGAGCCGTCGCCGGTGAACAGCAGGAACTCCTGGCTCCGGACGGTCAGCCGCTGGTCGTCGCCCAGCGAGACGCTGGAGGGGCGAAACAGCGAGGAGTTACGGACGTGGAGGGCGCCAGTCAACAACCCCACCCTACTTCGCTCACCCATGCGGGTTCGCTCGTTGAGGGTGGGGCTTGTCAGTGATCTCGGCCTCTGCCCAGCGAGTGCTGGTGTGAGGTGTATCCTCAACTCGGCGTCCGCGATCCAGACTTCAGAGCGTATTGACTGACGCTCCTCCCACGAGGCGGCTGATGACCCCGAAGGAGATACAGTTCCGCGACGTTCTTCGCCGCATTATAATCGGCGTGATTCTGCTTCCCGCAGCGACGGCACTCAAATGACTCACTGTGGCGGTTCTCATCATGGACGAGCCCGCACTCGTTGCACCGCTTCGATGTGTTCCGGGGGTCGATTGTGTCCACGAACAACCCCTCGTACTCCGCCTTGTACTCCACGTAGTCTTTGAGCTTCCGGAACGTCCATTCTGAGTGCCATTGCGCGAACGGTAAGTCCTCCCGTATCTCGCTGAGGTCTTCGAGGATGATCCCAGCGCAGTCGTGGTCGAGGGCTTCTTCGACGATCCCGTTCGCTACACTGTGCAGAACGTGTCTCACGTACCGCTGTTCACGCCCAGACAGTTGCTCAATCGTCCGATGAGCCGACTGTGTGCCTGTCTCCTGAAGATCACCACGGACACGCTCACATTCACGCCGATAGTGGTTCAGTTCTCCGGCATCGAAGAACCGAGCCGTGCTGGTGACGGCGATCTGGTTGACGCCGAAGTCAACACCCAGCACCGCTCCGTGCTGCGTCGTTGACTCGTCGGCGTCTTTTCGCGTTCTGTAGCCGAGGTGGATGTACCACTCGCCGTCGCGGCAGTGGAGCGTGGATTCAGTGTATTCCCACTCGTCGCTGTGAAGATAGTCGTACTGGTAGCCATCCGGGTTCTCCGGCAGCGCGAGATCCGCATGGACTCTGGAGTGGTCGCCTAGCGTCGTGAGCGTGATCTTCTCTTGATCGGGAAAGACAGTGAGCGTTCGCCGGTCGAACACCATCGACCGGCTGGTAAACTGCGGTTGCGTGGCTTTCTTGGCCTGTTTTCGGCGTCCGATACAGGACTTGATTGCGCCTGCGACTTCGTGACAGGCAAGCGTGGCGTGTTGATCGCCCAGTTCGGTTTGCTTTTTGACCGTCTCCTTAGCGTGATTCCTGACATCGGACTTGGTGTGGCAGGTTTCCCATGCGAGGTTACTGCCGATATTGCAGCCGTCGCGCCACTCGTCTATCGTATCGAGTAGCAGCTGCTCATCATCCTTTGATCGAAGTTCAAGGCGAGTGATGAGCGTGCGACGGTGGTACTCGTCGTCCGATGCCATGTATTCAATAAAGTGTTAATAGTATTTATGTCTTTTATATATCGTCGGCTCCTCCCCTCCCTACTCGCTCCCGGTGGTCGCTCCTTGAGGAAGGGGACTCCGCCTTGCGGTTAGTTGAACGTCGCGACCACGGTGCCGTTCTCGACGACGGGCGCGCTGATAGTGACGATGAGGTTCCCGCTGTCGGCTGCGACCGGGTCGCTGATGTAGGTCTCCCTGGCCCGGGCGCGCTGGAAGTAGGTCCGGTCGCTGAACTCCTGCCCCACGAGTTGCTCGCTCTCGGCGCCGTCGAGATTCGAGACGGAAATGGCACGCATCGTCCCGTTGGCGTCGATGACCGACGCGCCCTCGAAGGGGGTCTGTGCGACGAACGAGCGGACGGTGTCGTCGTCGTGACTGCTGTTGTGGCCGTGTGTGAGCGTGTCGGCAGTGAACGCGACGGTCTGGGTGCGTTCGGCCAGCCGGCTGTCGATGTCGGCGGCGATGGCCTTGGCGGCCACGTCGACGGTCTCCTGTCCACGGTCAGTGATGTCACCCTTGTGGAGTGCGAATCCGGCATAAACGGTCCCCGAGAGGACGAGACTCAGGGCGAGCGAAAAGACAAAGAGCGCGGTCCGGAGGCGCATCTACGGTCATACATGGTAGTAACTGGCTTAAATCATCGCGTGGACACGCCAACCGTGCGTGTGTGGGAGTGTGACGGAGGGAGGGTGGTTCGACGGGTTTAAATGCGGCGTTGGCGTGTACCCGCACGAGACAGGCGTTGACCTGTTTCACTGACCCGTAGGAGCCGCAGGCGCACTACGGAGGTGAACAATGGCAGATCAGGAAATAGAGGAGGCAGTCTCTCGCGCACTCGAGGATGCACCCCCACGGAACTTCCGTGAGACGGTGGACCTCGCAGTCAATTTGCGCGACCTTGACCTCGATGACCCATCGAACCGGGTAGACGAGAGTATCGTTCTCCCCGAAGGTACTGGCCAAGAAACATCCATTGTCGTGTTCGCGGAAGGCGAGACAGCAATCCGTGCCGAGGATGTCGCAGACGATGTCCTCGACGCGGACGACCTCTCCGACCTCGGCGACGACGACGATGCCGCAAAGGACCTCGCGGAGGATACCGACTTCTTCATCGCAGAGGAGGCACTGATGCAGGACATCGGCCGGTATCTCGGGACCGTGCTCGGTCCCCGGGGGAAGATGCCGGACCCGCTCAGCCCCGACGACGATGTCCAGGAAGTCGTCGAGCGACTGAAAAACTCGGTCCAGCTTCGCAGCGGTGACCGGCGCACGTTCCACACGCGTGTCGGCGCCGAGGACATGTCCGCCGAGGAGATCGCCGACAACATCGACGTCATCATCCGCCGTCTCCACGCGGATCTAGAGAAGGGCCCGCTGAACGTCGACAACGTCTTCGTGAAGACGACGATGGGGCCGGCAGTGGAGGTCGCCTAACATGAGCGCAGAGACCGAACGCAAGACCGAGACGATTCCCCAGTGGAAAAAAGACGAAGTCGACGCCATCGTCGAGTT
>CAZOQK010000139.1:0-5828 GCA_964581735.1 uncultured Halobacteriales archaeon
GAACTACCGTCGGATGCAGGAGCAGGGCTTCGACCGTAAGGACGGCCACATGAGCGCCGTCGAGGGGAGCCACGACATCCTCGACACGATGGGCGACCACGAGAAAGTCTACTTCTGTACCTCCGTGTTCAAAGACGCCGCCCAGCACCGGAACCGCCTGAAGCGGATGGCCCGCCAGATTCGCCGCCCGTTCGACGAGGTGACCGACGACGGCACCATCGTCTACGGGAAGACGTGGGCCGACCCCGGGCGGTTCGCCCACTTGGGCGTTCCCGACGACTTTTATACCGAGAAGTCAGAACACATCGAACTCGCTTGGTGGCTCTTAGAAGAGATGGTCGAGGAAGGTGACCTGCCGAAGGGCGAAATCGTCGAGCAGTACCCGACCGTCGAAGGAACGGTCGTGGAACGGACGCCGGTAGCGCGATCGGAGGGTAGCGTCGAGGAGTCGGCGTCGGCGGACTGACGACACTCCCTTTTATCGGCTGCCACACGCCCGCTCCAGTGCGGCGTGCAGTTCTCCCGGTCGCTGTGTCCCGACCAGGAGCGGCCGGCGGTCCCGCCGGTCGACCCGGACCCCGTCGCCGCCCTCCGCGATGTACGCTTTCGGTCCCTCGAAGGAGACGCCCCAGCGGTAGAACGTAGGGTTGTGCCGGACGCCGATGCCGCCGTACTCGCCCAGCGCCGAGAACGATTCGCGCTCGACGGCCTCGATGTCCCCGCAGGCGACGTGCCGGAAGGACAGATGCAGCGGCCACAGTTTCAGGTAGAGCCCGTCGGTCCGGACCTCGGTGACGAGCGCGGCCTTATAGAAGACGACGAGCGGCCCCCACATCAGGAGGGTGGCGCCGGCGAGGGTGGGGTAGAGGTCGGGGCCGAACCCGCCGGCGTCGTCGACGAGCACCACGACGATGAGGCCGTAGGCGGGGACGGTGCTGATGAGCATGAGCGCCCAGAGCCAGTCCTGGCGAAAGTGCTGGCGCTCGGTAAACAGGGTCGTGCTCACGGCCACCAGTTGGGGCCACCCGTAATTATATCGTCCTATCAGCTGGCGAGTCGTATCAACCGAGCGAAAGACCGTTGTGTGATGCGGCGTTACCGTCCTGTATGAGTCACACAGGCTGGCAGCCGGGCGGTGCCGGTCGCCCGTCGCTGGAACCGCCCGCTCCCCCGGTTGCTCCCCGCGCCGGGTCGGTCCACTGTCGGTGAGCGATGGTAGAGCGAAACGCCGACCACTCGATGCCGGTGTACCGACAGCTCGCCGAACTGTCGACGGACCCGCTGTTCGCGACGGACGCCCAGGGGCGCTTTGAGGCCGCCAACGAACAGTTCCGGGCGCTCGTGGGCTACGACCAGTCGGCGCTGTGGGACACGCCAGTCAAGGCAGTGCTTACGGACGGCGCAGTCACCGGCTGGGATCAGCGGGTCAACCTTTTCGAAGCCGAGTCGGGCACGGAATCGGCGGAGTGGTCGACCCGACTGTGTACGAACAACGGGACCGAGGTCCCGGTGACGCTGCGGCTGACCGACCGGCCGGCGGCAGGGGTCGCGGCACTCGTCAGTGACCGCCGCGAGCGCAACCGCCGCGAGCAGAAACTCACGATTCTCAACCGCGTCCTCCGGCACAACATCCGCAACCGGATGAACATCGTCCTCGGGCACGCAGCGACGCTTCAAGATGTTGACGACGAGGGGTACCGAACACTGGCCGAACGCATCGAGTCGGTCGGCAACGAAATCATCACGCTCAGCGACAAGGCCCGCAAGGCTCACAAACACCTGGACATCCCCGACGACGACGAGTGTCGCATCGACCTCGTTCGGGTCTCCGAACAGGTCGTCACCACCTTCGGCATCAGCCACACCGGCACGTCCGTCGAGACGGACCTACCCGACGCTGCCCGGGCCCGTGCCCCGCCCGCATACGAGGTCGCGCTCGCGGAACTGCTCGAGAACGCGGCGATTCACCACCCCTCGGGGAGCGGTCCCGCGACACTCACCGTCGAGCGCGTCGGGGATAGCTACGCCGTCCACGTCCGCGACGAGTGTCCGCCCGTCCCCGACTCGGTCGTCGACTGCCTCGAACGGGGCGAGCAACCGCTCGACCACAACGAAGGACTGGGGCTGTGGATCGTCCAGTGGGTCGCCGAGACGGTCGGCGGCGACCTTTCATTTGCCCGCCGGGACGACGACGCGGGCAACGCCGTCACACTCACCTTCGACGCACTCGAGGTGTAACTCCCGAAACGGTTGTGTCGCTTCGGCGGCTACCCCAACCTGATGTATCTCTCCCACCCCGTCCGGCGCATCCGTGAGGACCCAGATGACTCGGAGACTGTGACGCTGCGGGTCACCGCCGAGGACGACGACGCGGCCGACGCACTCGCCGACGCCCTCGACGAGTTGGGCGTCGTTGAGGAGCGCCTGCGGTTTGCCGGCCTCCGTGTGACGCTCCCCCAGGGCAACGTCGACGACGTTTGTGCTCTCAACGGCATCGAGTCGGTCGAGACGGGGAACACGTTCACTATCGACCCGGAGACGCCCGACCAGGTCGAGTACGACAGCACGTGTCGGTAGTGCGGGGCGGTGGTGGTGTGCAGTTCTGTTTCATGATGCGGTGGCCGGGAGCGTCTACTGAGCGCACCGGCGCGAAGTCACGCGACTCGGGGAAGGGCAGGTCTACCGTGCGGTAGCGGTTCCATGGCGGTTGCTGTGCGGGAGAAGACTACGAGGCACACCGCGAGCAGTCTACCGACCGCGAGCAGCATTTTTTCGCCGCCGAAAGACTCAGTTCGTTCGTCTTTCGAGCCTCAGTTCGCTTCGCTCACTGAGACCACGTTTTTCGAGGAGCGGTCCGCTGCGCCGCAAAGCGGCGCGCGAGACCCGACGAAAAAAAGGTGGTAGCCGGAGCGTTAAGGTTTAATCCGCCCCCTGATTAGGGCGTGCCATGGCTGACTGTCCACTCGCCGACGATTGCCCCAGTTTCTCAGAGCGCATCGAGGGCATGGGGTGCCAGCACTACGGTGACCGGGGTGGGGCAGAGTGGTGCAACCACTACAACCAACCCATTGAGGACCTCAAATCCCAGCCGGTCCAGCGTGGACAGGAAGTCGTCATCGATGTCGAGGACATCCACGAGAGCGGCGCGGGCGTCGGCCGCACCGAGGACGGCTTCATCATTATGGTCGATGGCGTGCTCCCGCCGGCCCGCTCGCGCGTCTCGGTGACGAAAGTCCACTCGAACCACGCCCGCGCCGAGGAAGTCGAACGGCTGGAACTGGACGAGGAGGACGGCGAGGACAGCGAGGCAGACGCCGAGACCAAAGACGACGAGGACGAAGACGAGGGGCCACGGCTGGGCAGTCGCGACAACTTCTGGGGCAACTGACGGCGCGTCGACCCGGATTATTTTTTCTCTTCGCCCGTCCGACCGGTGTGGACCTCGGGTTCGCCGAGTCGGCAGTACTGTGTACCGCCGCGACAACGATGGTAAAGGGCGTCGCCGCGAGGATGCCCTTGACGCCCGACCCGGCGGTCGTCAGCCCGCTCACCGCCGCGAACTCGCGGGGTCGGAACCAGTCCGCACAGAACCGGAATGATGACACAGAGCAGGCTGCCCGGCCCCGATGACGACGCGGGCGAGCAACCCGACTGGATAGGAGTCGGCCACGCTAAAGAGGAGCCCGCCACCGGCGAGGACGACCGAGCCGACGGTCGCCGTCCGGCGGATTCCGACCCGGTCCGAGAGCACGCCCGCGACCAGCTGCAGGAGGGCGTAGGCGTAGAAGAACGCGGCGTGCAGCGTTCCGAGCCCGCTGGCGCTGGTGTCGCGCCCGCATCAACGGCTCCGCGATGACGGCCGTCGAGAGCCGATAGAGGCTGACGAGGACGGTCACGAGCGCCCCCCAGCCGAGCCAGCGGAGTCGACGCCCGGTGAGTCCGTACACGCCACCTCTCGGCGGAGCGTCGGAAAAACCGTTGGGTTGAGGCCTGCCGACTGGTGCTGTTGTGTGGTACTTATAGTCGTATACACATCCAGAACCGCGAGACTGTGACTCTATTTCAGTATAAAAACTATATAAATCAACAACTTAACCGTGCCTGTTAGAATCGTCGAGACGATGTCATCCCAGGACACTGACCCGGAGGAGGGACTCGTGGCGTCGCTCGTTCCGGTATCGATACGTGAACGATTCGCACGGAAGTTTCTGAGTACCGTCGTCGTTGTGATGTTGGTGACGGCGGCAATCGGTGGGATACTTTTTTGAGGGTCACGGGGGCGCTCGGGTCGCAGGTGGACGAACGGGTCGAATCGACGGCGCAGTTGCAGTCAGACCAAATAGAGAACTGGCTGGAGGGCATCGAGCGCCAGACGCGACTGCGGGCGGAAGCGCCGATGTACCAGACGGGGTCGACCGAGGAGATACAACTCGAACTCTCGGCAGAGACACTCGAAGACGACATTGTCGCGGTCCACTACCTCGACACGCGCTCGGGTGAAATCAAGGCGAGTACGACCGCCGAGGTGCGCGGGACGAACCTCCGACAGTCATCGGTTCCGTGGGCCAGCGAACACTTCGAGACGGTTTCCTCGCGGACTGACGTGGGGTCGACCGTCTACCTTGCCGACCAGCCCTACAGTTCGCCAGCAGACGGGAGTCGTGTCATCGCGCTCGTGACAGCACCGTCGAAGAACACCCAGCACCTTGTCGTCGTGGAGGCGGCCGTCGGGAGTCGCGTCTCGAACTTCCAGCAGACCAGTGCCGACGCCTACACGAGCATCCACGGGACGGAGAAACTCGTCTACGACGGCAACGGCGGCGAGGCGTCGGTGCCCGCCACACTCGGTGACGGGACGAACGTGACGACGGCAAACGGCGAAGTCGTCGGGAAGGCCAGCGTCGAGGGGACAAACTGGACGCTGGTCTCACACGTCCCGACGGGGAGTGCCTTCGCGGTTCGGAACCTCGTCGGTGTGTTGACCGGTGTGCTGTTTCTCGTCCCACTCCTGTTGCTCGGTGCCGTCGCCGTCGTCGTCGGCCGCCGGACCGGAAGTGACCTCCAGCGCTTGACCGAGAAAGCCGAGGCGATGGAACGGGGCACCCTCGACATCGAACTGGAGCGCCAGCGTGCCGACGAAATCGGCCGACTGACTGCGGCGTTCGACAGCATGCGCGAGGAACTCCGGGAGAAAATCTCCGACGCCGAGGGCGCGCGAAAGGAGGCCGAAGTCGCACGAGCGGAGGCCGTCGAGATGAGTCACCACCTCCAGCGCCAGGCCGAGACGTACTCCGAGACGATGCAGAAGTGTGCCAGCGGTGACCTCACACAGCGGATGGAACACGACGACGAGAACGACGCGATGGACCGCATCGCCTGCGAGTTCAACGACATGATAGAGGAACTCGAAAAGACCACGGGGCAACTCAAATCCTACGTCGACGAAGTCGAGGAATCCGGGTCGGAGGTCGAAGAGAGTGCGCACACGGTCCGACAGGCGAGCGAACAGGTCGCCGAATCCATCCAGAAAATCGCCATCGATGCCGACGACCAGCGCGACCGCCTCCAGAAACTCTCTGCAGCATTCGACGCCCTCGCCGAAGACCTGTCGGTGGCCGCTGAATCCGACCCCGAACTGTCCGACCGCCTCGCCGACGTGCAGGAGATGGTCGACGAACTCCGGGCAGTCGCAGACGTGAGCGAGGACATGCAGGCAGAAGCAGACACCATCAGCGCGGCCGCGGAGGAACAGGCTGCCGAACTCACCACCGTCTCCGAACGGGCCAACGACCTCCAGCGCTACGCGAAACCGCTGCGTGACATCCTCG
>CAZOQK010000139.1:5838-6528 GCA_964581735.1 uncultured Halobacteriales archaeon
GGTCTTCGAGCGTCTCGAAGTACTCGTCGTAGGCCGCTTCCACGGCGTTCGTCGCGGCGGTCTGGGCACGCTCCCAGTCGTCGTCTCCCTCACAGGCCGTTTCGAGGGCGTCGAGTGCGGCCTCGCGTGTCTCCTCGTAGTCGCCGCCAAAGCCACGGAAGAGGCTGGCCGTCTGTGGGTCCGCCTGCCCGGTAAAGAAGCCGGTCGACTGGCTGGCTTTCTCCTCGGTGACGAGGGTCCACCCGATGAGGCCACCGAGGCGTTCGACGCCCGCAGGCAGGCCACGCAGGAACTCAACGATGGCCGGTGGCGCGCTGGGCTCGTGGTCGTCGATTTTCCCCGCGATGGCCTCGTAGTGGTCGCGCTCGGCCGCGGCGGCCGCCGCAAACGCCCCGTCGATGTCGTCGTCGCTCCAACCCTCGAACGTCTCGGCGGCGTGGTGAGCGTTGTCTGCCGCCGCCGCGAGGACGACATCGGATTCCATCTCGCCTTCGGTGTCTGCGTAGAGTGATTTCGAGGATCCGAGACGGGAGAGTTCTGTCTTCGAGCCGGTCTGGACTGCATCGACGAAGTCGCTGCCGTTCATATCCACTCTCTCGACTGGGGCGGGCTTGTAACCATCGTCCTTGGTTCGTAGTTTGTACTCGCTGTGACGCAACCGCCGCTCAGGATAGCAAGAAAGCCCCCGAA
>CAZOQK010000140.1:0-6504 GCA_964581735.1 uncultured Halobacteriales archaeon
GACGTGGGCCGACTACTTCACGCGGGTGCGCCACGACAAGACCATCACCGTCGAGGCGGACATCGCCGAGCGGGTCCCGACCGCCCACCCCGACGTGCCCGTGCGGTTTGCCGACGTGACGATGCGCAAGCAGATCACCGGCTTCGAGCGCCGGGACAGCAAGACAGGCGAGTTGCTCGGCGAGCGCTCGCTGGACCTGCCCGAGACGACGCTTTCGACGAAGGCGGTCTACTACACGCTCCCGCCGGAGTTGCATGCGGACCTGGCCGAGCGAGGGGATTTCGCCGGCGGCATTCACGCCGCCGAACACGCGATGATAGCCACCTTCCCCTTCTCTTTTTTGTGTGACCGCCGCGATATCGGTGGGCTCTCGACGCCGCTGCACCCCCACACGGACCGTTCGACCATCTTCATCTACGATGGCCATCCCGGCGGTGTCGGCCTCGCCAGGCAGGGCTACGAGACCTTCGCTGACTGTGCGGCGACGACGCTCGATCTGGTGGCCTCCTGTGACTGCGAGTCGGGCTGTCCGGCCTGTGTGCAGTCACCCCACTGCGGGAACGCGAACGACCCGCTCGATAAGACAGTCGCCACGGCCCTGTTGACGAGGCTGGTCGAGGGGTAATCAGGCGGACTCGAACCCGCGAATCTCGAAGCGCGCGCCGCCCGACTCGCTGTCACTGATACTGACGCTTGCGCCGTGTGCCTCGGCGATTTCCGCGACGATAGCCAGCCCGAACCCAGTGCCGTCCGCCTCTGTGGTGTGGCCGTGTTCGAAGACTGCCTCCCGTTCCTCGGCGGGGATGCCGGGGCCGTCGTCGGCGACGTAGAAACCGACGGTGCCGTCGAGCGGGCCGACGGTGACGTGTGCGTCGCTCGGGCCGTGCTCGACGGCGTTGCGAAAGAGGTTCTCGAAGAGCCGCTGGAGCCGTGTCGGGTCGGCGGCGAGCGTCGGCACCGCCTCGACCGTCAGTTCAGCGTCGGCGAGACTCACCGCCTGCCAGGCCCGGCGCGCGACATCGCCGGCGTCCGTCGGTTCCGGGTCGACGACCTGCTGGCCGAGGCGGGCGGACGCCAGCACGTCATCGATGAGCGCGTCCATCCGGTCGAGTGCCCCGTCAACGGTGTCGAGATGGTCGCTGTCACACTCGTCGCTCGCGAGTTCGAGGCGGCTGCGGGCGACGTTCATGGGGTTGCGCAGGTCGTGGGAGACGACGCTGGCGAACTCCTCCAGCCGGTTGCGCTCGCGGGTCAGTTCGGCCTTGCGGTACTGGCGCCCGCGCTCGTAGCTCACCCAACTGCCCATCAGTTCGACGAGCGTGACCTGCCACTGCGAGAACGGCTCGGCCCGCGGTTCGGTACCGTAGAAACAGAACGTGCCCGAAATCCCGGCGTCATCGGCAACGGGGACGCCCAGATAGCAGGACAGTCCCATCTCGACGTTACCAGCCCGCTGTGCGATGTCGGGTGTCTGGTCCGCCATGTCCTCGATGACCAGCGTCTCCTCGGTGACGATGGCTCGCTCACAGCTGGTCGCCGACAGCGGCACCTCGTCGCCGGGTGTGATGGCGTCGTCGCCGTCGGGGGCTTGGACGTGTTCGAAGATGTACGTCTGCCCCCCGGCGGTCGAGAGCGTGGCGTATTTCGTCCCGAGTTCCTCGCGCCCGATGGTAAACAGCGACTGAACTTTCTGGGCGAATGACCGGTCGGCGTCGGCGATGATGCGGTACATCTCCGTCAGCACTTCCTCGCGGTGTTCGAGTCGCTGTTCGTACTCGTGTTGGTCGGTCACGTCGCGGAAGTACACCGCTAGCCCACCTTCGGTCGGATAGGCCCGAACGTCGAACCACGCGCTCAACCGCGGGTAATACTCCTCGAAACTGACCGGGTCGCGCTCGGCCATCGCCTGCCGGTAGCGCTCGAAGAAGCCGGCCTCGCCGACATCGGGGATGTCGTCACGGAGGTGCTTGCCGCGGAGTTCGTCGGCGGTCAGGTCCTCGCCGAAAGCCTCACTGAGAACTGCTCGCGCCCGCTCGTTGACGTACGTGAGCCGGAAACTGGTGTCCAGCGCGAAGAAGGCGTCTGTCATCCGGTCCAACATCCCCGTCTGTTCGTGGCGCCGGCCAACGGCTGCGACTACGTCGCTTGCGAGGTCGTCACACGTCGACTCGATACCGTCGTGGGGTCTGTACCCGTCGATGCCCGCCGCAATCGCGTCGGCGGCGAGCGTCTCACTGCCCTCGCTCGGCGAGAGAACCACCGCGACGCCACCATGGCACTCCCGGACCGCAGCAAGGAGGTCGAACGCGTCGCCGTCCGGCAGTGTTTCGGCCGTTATGACGCAGTCGACGCTTCCCGCCCCGATGCGCTCGACGGTCGATTCGATGTCTGGCACAGCGTCGACGCGCAGGTCCGAGACTGCAGCCAGGCACTCACTCACCGCCACCCGCGTCTGCTCGTCCCCATGGACGAACACCACCCCCAACTGCTCTGACACCGATGTTGTCATTTTCGGTAACAACTCCTCCCACCATCCTGTGTTTTTCGCTCACAGCCGAAACCGCTCCAACACCGGTATCTCCGCGATACGCTCCTCTGAGAGCAGGTCCCAGTCCAGCCCCGCGGGTTTGTACGCGTCCCCGACCCGAACGGTCCGCTCGGGTGTCACCACCACGTCCAGCCCCACGTCGTGGGCGTCGGTCGCCAGCGACCCCTCGAAGAGTTGCCGCTCGTGGACCGTCGTCGCCACCGGTGTCCCGTGTTCGAGCAGGCCCAGTTCCAGCAAGAGCGCGTACTCGAGGTCGCTGTACCCCTCGCCTTTTCCGATGCGGTCACCGGCCTCGCTCACGGCGACGCTGCCCGAGACGACGAGGTCGATGGGCGCCACGTCGTCGGGCACCACCTGCACCCCGCAGTCCTCGGCCCCGCCGATGGTCGTGGCGTGGTCGATGTCGTCGATGCGGGCCGGGTCGAGTTCGAGGAAACACGCCTCCTCGGCCAGCCGCGGCACCGCCATGTAGAGGATCTTCCCGGCCGCGAGCGCGCGCTTGCGAACCGGCCGCTGTGGCGAGTCGGGGTTGATTTTGATGGCGTCGGCCGCCCGGAAGGCGTCGGTGTCAGCCAGCCGGTCGGCGGCCGCCGCCGCCCCCGCGAAGTTGGGAATCCGGCCGTGTGGCGGGAAGGGGAATCGTGCCTCACCCGACGCCTCCAGATCGTCCCAGACCTGTTCGCGGAGTCGCTGTTTGTCCATAGCGGCCGGTGGTGGGCCAGGGAAAAATACCTTATCGGCCCGGTCGCTCCGCGTCCGGCCGTTTGCCCATCACGATGAACTCGATGTCGACGCCGTCGAGGGTGCGGGTCTTCGTCCCGGCGTGCCAGTAGCCAAGCGACTCGTAGAAGGGGCGGGCGTTGAGCGACGCGACGACGTGTAACTCCCCGATGTCACGCATTCGGGCGCACATCCCCAGTTGCCGGACCAGCGACGTGGCGATGCCGGTGTGTATGGCCGGGGTGGACGTAGGCGGCGTCGGTCCGGGATTCGGGTCCGTTGAGGACATCGTAGCCCGCGAGGTTGCCGTCGAGATGTGCGAGCAGGACGGTAGACCGGTCGCTCCTGATTGCGCTCTCGAAGACTGGCGGCGCGTCGTCGGGTGCACAGGCGTCACGCTGACACTCGGTGTGGTCGGTCCCGGTAAGGTCGCGAATCGCAGCTCGATTGAGCGCGAGAATCGCACCCGCGTCCGTCGGGTCCGCGAGCCGGAATCGGAGGTCAACCATCGCTCCGCGATGCCCGCTCCGAACCCGAGAGTCCGCTTGCCGTCACCACTCGGGCAGGGGGCGCTCGGCGATTTGCTCGCGCAGGCGACCCACGTCCTCGGCACCCGCGCCGGTCGCGAACTGCCCGATGACGGCGTGGACCTCCTCGCGGCTGATCTTCACCCCACCTTCGCTGATGACATCGCGGGGCCGGGCCATGAGTTCGCGGATGGTGCCGACCGCGAGCAGGTAGGGCACCGCCCACGCCGCGAGCGTGTTCCCGCGGCGCTCGGGCATCGCCTCCAGCCACGCCTGTGCGCCATCGAGATAGCCGGTGGCGTGGTCGGTGACCCGCTTGACGACCGATGCCAGCGCGTCGACCGACCGCCCGGCGCCGATGTCCGCGGCGGTGACGCCCGCATCGTTGAGCCACGCCTCGGGCAGGTAGACGTTGTTCTCCTCCTCGTAGTCGACGGCCACGTCCTTGGCGACGTTGACCAACTGGAGGAGTAAGGAGAAAGCGCGGGCGTTCTCGGCTAACTGGTCGGCGACCTCGGGATCGGCGTCCTGGCTGACGAGGTTGGTGACGAGCGTCCCGACGGTGCCGGCGGCGTACCAGCAGTACTCCTCGAGTTCGTCGATGGTCTGGATGCGCAGACCACCCTCCTCGGCGTAGCGGTCGACGAACATCGCCATCCCGTCGACGAGTTCCCGTACAGGCGGGCGGATGCGCTCGCGCGCATTCCGGTCGAGGTTCCGGAACGTCGAGAGTACCCGGTCGGCGTTTCCGACGACCTGCCAGTCGGCGTTGGCGTCGGCCGGCACCCATTCGCCGGCGGCCGTCTGGAAGGCGGCTGCGTCCGCCTCGTCGTCGGTATCGAGCGCGTGTCGGTAGTCGCGCAGCAGCGTCGCTTTCGCGGCGGGTGGAATCCGGTCGTCGTCCTCAATGGTATCGGCGACGCGACAGACCAGATACCCCACGCAGATGTCGCGGGCCATCGGCTCGTTGAGTTCGGCGATGGTGATGGCGAACGTCCGGGAGACATCTTGAACGGCGTCGTAACACCACGCGAGGTTGCTCTCGTGTCGGCTGTGCGGAGTCATCCTACGACCACCGCGTTCGGTGTCGGCTGGCGGAGGCTCATCGTCACTTACCTCACCTACGGCCCGCTGCAATATAATAGCGGGCGGTCGACACGCTCTCCCCCGGCCATTTTGTTGCTCCAGAACCAATCGGACGCCGTGAGCGAGGACCTGCCGAGTGACGTTGTCGCGGTCATCACACAGCTATGTGCGAAAACCCGTCAGGCACTGGCCGACGGCGACTGCGAGACGGCGCGTGCGACTGTCGACACCATCGACCGCGTCGCGACGAACAAGCTTCCCGAAGGTGACCACCGACAGACCGTGCGCCACGCCTGCGCCCGCATCACCGACCTGCTCGGCGAGGACCCAGATATCAACGCTGCGACTGCGTACGTCGACGCACTTGAGCAGCGCTTTCCCACGGACGCTTAGCCCGCGCCCGCTGTCCGGTCACCAGAGGCATCACTGCGGCTTGGTGGTCTACAACCTGCGATAGAGCGTCTAAAATAGTTGTTTTCGAAGACTGAACTGGGTGCCTGACGGTGTCCAGGGTGTTCTCAGCGCCGATAATTGGGGGATGAGTGTTAAGAGGCAGAACCCACTCAACTGAAACAAGCATTCGATATCTTCTCGGATGGGATAGCAATGGAACTGGAACTACCACACAAACGCGAGCGCGGGCAAGTCGGCATTGGGACGCTTATCGTCTTCATCGCGATGGTCCTGGTCGCGGCGATTGCAGCGGGCGTACTCATCAACACGGCGGGCTTTCTGCAATCGCAGTCCGAAGAAACGGGTGAATCGGCAAGTGAATCAACGACGAACCGGCTGCAGGTCGTGCAGGCCGTGGGCGAAGACCTGAGTGACAGTGAAGTCGACACAGTGGCTATCACGGTCAAGCAGGCCCCCGGCTCCAGCAACATCGATCTGGGTGCGACGTTCATCCAGTGGACCGGCAACTCCGGGTCCTATGACCTCACCCACACCAGCCGCTCCGGGACGCCGGAGTTTAGCACCACGGAGATTCAGGACGACGACGACTCCGTCACGAGTAGCCCGCCGGTGCTCAACGACGAGTCCGACCGCGCGAAAATCACCATCGACGTGTCGGACCTCCGCGGCGCCGACAACGGCCTCCCCGAGGGGTCGACCGCCGAAATCCTTCTCAACAGCCAGCCCGGCGGCACCACCGAGTTCATCCTCAACGTCCCACCGACGCTCTCGGGCACCTCCGCGGTCAACCTCTAAGCCGGACTGTTCCGGTTTTTTGTCGTTCCACTGGAAACTGGGGGCGAAGCGGTAGGCAGGTGGGAACGTTCTCTGGAACATCCTTGGGTCGCTCTTTCCCGTTACGCCCTGCTCCGCGTGTGACCTCGCCCCAGCAAAGTATGAGTGGGCCAGCGTAATTTAGGAAATACAAGAGGGTGTCATAGAACGAGTAGCACACCAAAGAGCAGGGTGAACGCTGAGGTGGATGAGTTCAGCGACCCTGCAAGATGATCCTTCGGTAGAGTCGTTCTTCAATGTCGCGGAGACCGAGACGCTAGCGTTGTTTGAGCATCTCTCCTTCGAGTTTCTCGAAGAGTTCGACGTGTTCGCCCCGGCGCAGACGGGGCGAACACGAGACCACGAACCACCAGAGCTGATGCGTGGCTTTCTCCA
>CAZOQK010000141.1:0-6377 GCA_964581735.1 uncultured Halobacteriales archaeon
GACTCCTCGGACAGTACGATCATGGGCTGATTACCCATCTGCTGAGCCATAGTCATGGATTGATTGAATGTGATTCTATATAAATCTGGTGGATGCGGTCCCGGCGAGTCCCGCAGGACGGCCCCCGGTTGACCCTGTTCTCTGCTGGAAAACGTAGATTTAAATACGGTAACTTGCGGTTCACCGGGCACGAAGCGGGGCGTTTTGCGTGCCTGCTTATCTGAGTGGGACGTTATTTCCCGCTATGGCGCCGTCGGCCCAACATCGGCACTGCTCGCCGGCCCCGACCCGGCCTGGTTCCAGGGGTTGACCAAGTCGGGCATCTACCCGCCGGGCCGGGCCTTCGGCGTCGTCCGGACCGCACTCTTTACTCTCCTTGGTATCGCGCTCGCGCTGGTCTGGCTGGCAGGCACCGACTACCGCGGCGTGCGGGTCGCCTTCGTCCTTTTTTGGCTCCAGACGGCGTTCAACGTCGCCTGGACCCCCGCCTTCTTAACGCTGGAGAATCCCCTGCTGGGGCTGGCGGTCATCGTCGCGCTGTGGCCGCTGGTCCTGACCACCATCGTCGCCGTCGACCGCGTTGACCGCCGGGCGGCGGCGCTGCTCGTTCCGTATCTGCCGTGGGTCACCTTCGCTGCGGTCCTGAACTACCAGTTCTGGGCGCTGAACTGACTCAGACCTGCGCCACCGCACGCACCGGGCTCGCCTCCGCGTCGAGTGCCAGCGGCAGCGCCGTCAGTTCGAACTCGGGTGGCAGCTGCCCCAGCCCCCGCAGATTCTCGACGACGAGCGAGTCCGCGGCAAAGAGCGCGTCGTGGGCCGGCAGGCCGTCGGGTTCGTCCTCGCGCTCCCGTTCGGCGTCCGCACTCGGCGTCGGGTCCGGGCCGAACGTATCCAGCCCGACGCTGTACCCGTTCTCCGCACACCACCGCGCAGCATCAACAGTCAGATACGGGTGGTCACGATACCGCTCGCTCCCCCAGTGTCGGTCCCACCCCGTCCGCACCACGAGCATATCGTGGGCCGACGGGTCCCCGAGCGCCGCCCGCTCGATGCCCTCGCGTGCGCTCACATCCGTGCACTCGACCAGGCGAACGCAGAACGTGAACTCTGAGACATCGAACTCCGCGAGCGTCCTGCCGTCGGCCAGCGTGTGTGCGGGTGCGTCCACGTGCGTGCCGACGTGTGCATCCAGGTCGAGTTCGGTGACTCGCGAGCCGTCCTCCGGGAGAGACGTGACCGCCTCGACGCCGACCGGACGGCTCCCCGGGTAAACGGGCATGTCGGCGTCGATGGGGTGTGAACAGTCGTAGTGGGCCACGTTACCCGTGGAACTGGTGGTACTCCATGCCCTTGTGTTTGAGTTCGTTGCGCTTGCGCTCCAGGAACGAGTACACCGAGCCGTGGGGTGCGCCTTCGAGAATCATCTCGGCGGCTTCCCGGACGGCTTCGACCTGCTGTGGGCCGCCGATGATACCAAGCGTGGTGCCGTAGATGGTCACTGAGGCACCGGTCAACTCCTGCATGAGCTGCCGTGTCCGGCCGTCCTCGCCGATGAGGCGGCCCTTGTTGCGTTTCAGGTCGGTTTTGTTGCGCGAGGCGGCGTCGATGTCGACGAGGTCGAACATCATCATATCGTCCTCGAGCAGGCGCAGGGCGTCCTCGGGCGCGAACCCGCGGCCGATGGCCTTCACGATGTCCGGACCCTTCAGGCCGGTAATCGGGTCGCCGACCTTCTCGACACGGACGTTCCCGCTCTCGGAATCGATGTCGAGGCGAACCTCCGCGCGCTCTTCGATTTCGCGCATCGTCTCGCCACCGGCCCCGATGAGTACCCCGATCCGGTCGTCGGGGACTTTCACGTGCTGCATAACTATACTCACTCGTAGGCGACTCGACGCTTAAAGTTCTTCGTCGTCGTGGGTGGTGGTGTTTGATTAAGAGAGTGCAAGGAGAAACACTATTGGGGACAGCAAGAAAGCCCCATAGCCTGACCGGTCAGTCTGTTCGGGTGGGACTGAACGGGTCGGGGCTCCCCTGCTGTTCACAGTGCTCTTGCACGCAGACTCTCTTCACCAAACTGCCGCCGAGTTCATCCGCAATTTAATACTCGGCTGTGTTGTCACGCCCCCATGGCATCGCTGCTCATCACGCCCGCGCTGTTCGTGCCCGGGGCGGCTCTTTCCGCCGGCGGGTATCTCTTTTACTGAGACGTTCTACCTGCTCGGACCGCTCGCCGGGCTGAGTGTCGGCGTCTTCGCCCTCGCGAACCCGAATCTCGCGGGGGTTGTCGTCGCCACGTTCCTCCTCGAAACGCCCATCATGATGTTCGCCAGCGCTTCTTGGGGCGCGACGCTTTTGACTATCGGCTTCAACGGCCAGTTACTCACCGAGGCAACGCCCGAAGCGATACTGGCGAGCGGATTCCCGGTGCTGTACTGTGTCTTGCTCGCACTCGGCTTGACCGTCCAACTCGGGGTCTGGTACTCCATCCGGACCTACCCCGGCGACGACCAGACGGTAAAAGGGTGTTCTCATGCGTCGCGCCGGCCAGCAGGTCGGTTCGCTCCGGAACTGACCGCCACTGTTTCCTCGCTGCTGTCCGAACGTCGAGCCGATGCCCGCCATACAGTCGTCCGGACCGCCGCTCGTGAGCCGTTCGCGGCTCGGCCTCGCAGTGCTCATCGCCGTCTTCACCGCCGCGTTCAACTACGGCTCGGAGATCCGGACCATCGGTGACGCCGCCCTCTGGCTTGGCCTCGGTCTCGCCGTCAGCTACCCGACGCTCACCGCGGTACGGCTGCTCGAAGACCGCATCTGGTAATCACTCCTCGCGCTCGGTGTCGGCCTCGGACTCGATGTACGCCCGGAGCTGGTCGCCGTCGGTGCCGACCCCCTGCCGGGCGAAGAAGTTGGCGACGTTCTCACAATCACGCTGGAGGAACTCCCCGTAGTTGGGGTGGTGAATCGTCACCGCCTGGCCCAAATCGATGATGACCAACTGGCCCTCGTGGACGACGATGTTGTACTCCGAGAGGTCGCCGTGGACGAGACCGGCCCCGACGAGCCGTCGCATGTACTCGCGTACGACTTCGTAGGCGGTCTCGGGGTTCTCGATGTGGACCTCCGAGAGCCGCTTTGCCCGGCCCTCCTCGGTCCCAAGATACTCCATGACCAGGACGTTCCGTTCGACTGCGATGGGTTCTGGCACCCGCAAGCCGGCCTTTTTTGCCCGCCGGAGGTTTGCGAACTCCTTGCGGACCCACGCCAGGACAATGTCTTTTTTACGGTGGCCAAGCCCTTCGAAGCGAGGGTCGCCTTCGAGGTACTCGCCCATTTCCTTGAAGTCGGAAGCGTTGATACGGTAGACCTTGACCGCGACTTCGGGCTGGTCCTTGCCAGTGTCGAGTGCCTCACTCGCACCCGCGCCCCCGAGTGCGCTGTAGACGTTGGCCTCCTTGCCGGTGGAAATCGGGCCGCCAAAGGCGGTGATGTGGCCGTCCTGAACGAGTTTGTAGAGCGCGCCGTAGGTGGCGTCGTCGAAGACGCTGGCTTCGACCTTGAACTGCTCGGTGTTTTTGATACGCTTGCGGAACTCGCTGAACTCCCGGTCGCGCTTGCGGGCGATGCGGTCGGCGTCGGTGTCAGAGAAGTCGATTTCTTCCCACTCATCGCCCGGTGTCTCGGCTTCATCGGGGGCAATTAGCCCAAACTCCCCTGTCATCTGTCCCTGGGTACGGGACCGACGCCTAAAAGATGGGTGCCTGACACGCGTTAGCCCTGAATGTGGCCTTCGTCGCGCAGTTGGTCGGCTTCCTGTTTCTCATAGCGCCACGTGA
The DNA here is from genome assembly GCA_964581735.1 of uncultured Halobacteriales archaeon. GTDB lineage: Archaea > Halobacteriota > Halobacteria > Halobacteriales > Haloarculaceae > Salinibaculum. Next base: position 3,840 of record CAZOQK010000141.1, read on the forward strand.
TGTCCGCTTTTTCGTCTTGCCAGTCCCACGGCGAGATGAGCACCACGTCGTCCTCCCGGATCCAGATGCGCTTTTGCATCTTCCCGGGAATCCGTGCGGTTCGTTCAACGCCGTCCATACAGCGGACGTTGACCCTGTTTGCGCCCAGCATCTCCGTGACGACCGCGAACACCTCGTCGTCGTCAGGCATCCGCAGGTCAGTACGCCCCTCGTTGTCGCTCATACCGACAACTTCTCCGGCGAGGCTGTTTAAGGTTTCCAACGTTCGCGCCAAATCGTGCTATCGTGTCCCACACACTTCCGCCGAATCGGCGGTCTTTAACAGTCCGCTCCCGACACCCCCGGTATGTTCGACAAACTCGGCGTTCCCGGCATCCTTGGACTCCTCGTCATGCTCAGCGGCATCGCCGTCGTCGCCATCGAAAACATCGTGCTTGCGGGCGGTATCGCGCTTGTCATCGCCGGGCTTGGGCTGGTGGTTTTCGGACTCCTGAAGAATCTTCTGTCCTCCTTTGGCATGGGCGGGATGGTCTGACTCAGCTTTTCGGGTCTTCTGGGCTGGGAACGTTTACCGTTCGAATAGAGAAGATACCAACAGCAGGAAAGCCCCCGCAGTCTGAAGTGGGGGGCTTGCTGTCTCAGAAGATCGGAGATTTTCAGGAGTGAGCGGAGCGAAGCTCCGTGGGCTACGGAAGAGCGCGATGCTCTCTCAAACCACGGTCCGTACTGCACCCGCCTTGCTCCAAACTGCGACCCCCTTTCAGCCCCACTCGCATGGACTGGTCGGTCAAGCTACGGGGTGGGACTGAGCAAACGCGAAGCGTTTGCGAGGGTCGAAAGACGAACGAAGTGAGTCCTTCGGGACTGAAAAGGCAAGCGTGAACACGAACCCCGACAACGGTGAGGCGAGCAGCGCGAGGCGAAGGTTAAGAGAGCGAAGCTCTCTCGGAATAAGCACCGCAGGCTGTGGGCCGAGGAGCGCAGCGAGGCGCGGGAGTGTTCACGCTCGGGGCGTTCTTGCTGTTCTCAGTAGCAGTGTTCGTACAATCGCCCGAGCAGCCGCTACATGCCATTTACCCCCCGAACGCCATGCTTTTTACCGCCACTCCTCTACCGACACTGTCCGCGCGCTGTCCATCGCCAGCCACGCGTCGTCCCGCGAGATGTCCGCGACGACGAGGTGGCGCCCACCGTCGATTGTGTCGACTGCGCTCACGACATCATCGCTTTTCGTGGACTGACGGTCGAACGCGGGAACGGTGTCCGTCATATTCAGTTGTGCGCCACGTTGATGTATGAATGTTTTGGAATACACTCGACTATACCAGAACTATCGAACTATATTGCTATATATGATTACGACCCTGTATTCGACGCTCCGCAGGCGTGGACTCCCGGACTGCAAACCCTCGCTCAGACGCTCTCGTCGCCGCGCTCACTTGCCCCGCGGGTCGCTTCCCTCTCACGGCGTCGCCGTTCGAGTATCGGCGGCCTCACTGCGTTCGGCCGCCTGTTCCCCGCTCCGCCACGAGGTCTCGCCCCCTACAGTCACTCGACCTCGCCCGCCCGATGCTCGGAAATCAACTGGTCCACCATCTCGCCCGTCCGCTCGCGTTCGCGCTCGCGGGCCCGCTCTTCCCAGTCCTCGATGGCTTCCTCGACATCCGATTCACGCGCAACCGCGAGTTCGTCCACTTCCTGGACCGTCACCATCTCCGCGGGCGCAACAGGGATATCGGCTTCGAACAGCACCCGGTCGGCCATATCCGAGAGGCCGCCGTTCCGAAGCACGACCTCCGGATTCACGTCGGCCAGTTTCTCTGCGGTCGACCGGCCCGCGCCGCTGGCGTCCCGGAGCAGGATGACATCGCCCTCGGCCAGCCCGAAACTCTCTTGGGCCCGCTCGATGTCGTCGGTCGTGAACTGCTCGATGACTTTCACCGGCACCAGGCCGGCTTTCTTCTCGGAAACGTCCGCGAAATTCGAGTGGTCGAGCTTCCAGAGGGCCTTCAGCCGTTCGAGTTTCCCCTCCAACTCGTCGATGCGCTCGTCTTTCTGCTCGACTTTCCGCTCCAGCCGGTCGTTATCACGCTCCAGGCGGGTGACTTCGCGGCGCTCGCGGGCCTCCTTGCGCTCCTCGCGTTTCGCGGCCGAGAGTTCCGTCTCGTACCGGTCGAGCTTCTCGTCTTTTGTCTTAATTGTGCCCTGCAAATCATCGACGTGGCCCTCCAGCCGGTTGACGCGGGCCTTGAGCCGCTTGATTTGCTTTTCTTCCTCGGTGAGTTCCCGCTCGGTGTGGTCGCTCCCGTCGTCGCCGTCGTCGCTCCCGTCGTCCTGCAGGTCGGCAAGCACCGACTCGACGGACTCTTCATCGGCGACGACGCGGGCGAGGACTTCGCCCACCTCAAACTGCGGGGGCACTTTCCGGGCGACGCGGTCGAACTGGTCCTCGTGGTCGTCGTAGGCCGCGAGCGCGGCCGCGAGTGCGTCGCGTTCGTGGTCGTTGTCCCGGCCTTCCTCGCGGGTCCGGTGTTTCTT
>CAZOQK010000142.1:0-860 GCA_964581735.1 uncultured Halobacteriales archaeon
CTCGACCTCGCCGTAGCCCTTCCGGGCGAAGTTCGCGAGCGCGATGTCGACGGCGGGCCCCTCCAGTCCGGCGGCACCGAGCAACTCACCCAGCGAGACGGGGTCATCGTCGGCACCTGCTTTGCGGGCGGCCGCGTAGAGACGCAGTTCGGGCAGGCCGTCCGCGAGGTAGTCGTGGCCTTCGTCGGTGACGGTGATCGATTCCCGGGTCTCTTGGGTGATATTCACCAGCCCCTCCGATTCGAGTTCGAACGCGGCGCGGGTGGCGGCTTCGGGTTTCAGGTCGGCCGCCGCGGCGACCTCAGTTGTCGGGCGGTCCTCGTCTGCACTCGCGGCTTCGAGCACCGCGAGTTGGGCGTGTGGGAGTTTCATTCGGTCGTTGGTGTGGGTTGTGCGGTATCGGCAGTTAACGGTTCCCGTTCCTGTACGTCAGCGCGGCGGCCCCGAGCGCGGGACGGTTTCGTCGCGGCGACCGGTCAGGGTCGACGCGAGTCCACCGTCCGACTCAGGGGAAGAAAAAGCCGAACCCCGGAGGGGTGGACTGCTCGCGGGCGAGACACCGTGGCAGGGGTTCGGATGCCATGTGCGAGCGATTGTGAGCGAGTTGCAAAAACGTTCTGGGTCCCCGACTGGTAGTGTTTGGAGATTTTACAAACAACTGTCGAGATGAACAGCAAGAAAGTCCCACCCGCACAGACTGGCCGGTCCAGCTAATGGGTGGGGCTGAAAGGGGCGACTGGCTCGGTGAGCGAGGCGACGTAAGCACCACAGCGAACGCAGTGAGCGAGGAGCACAGCGAGCCGCAGCCGCCGAGCCAGTCGGGGCTTTCTTGATGGTCTGAATTCTTTTTTTGCTAAAAT
>CAZOQK010000142.1:870-6350 GCA_964581735.1 uncultured Halobacteriales archaeon
GAATCGAGGTCGATGTCCAGCTCGTCGAGTTTGTCCTCCCACTCGGCGCGTTTCTCCTGGTGTTTTTCGAGGAACTCTTCCATGAGTTCGGCAGCCTCTTTCTTACAGCCGCCACAGAGTCGTTCGCCGCCGACACACTCTTCGTAGACTTCCTTGGCGAAGTCATCGTCATCACCGGAGAGGAGGTAGGCGTAGAGTTCATAGACGGGACACTCATCGGCTTTCCCGCCGAGGTCGCGCTGTTCCTCTGCGGTTTCCCGGCCACCCGTCGTCGCGGATTTGACCTTGTCGTACCCCTCTTTGGGGTCGTCGAGCAGGCTGATGTGGCTTGCCGGAATCGAGGAGGACATTTTCCCGCCGGTCAGGCCGGTCATGAAACGGTGGTAAATCGAGGAAGGGAGCAGGAAGCCGTAGCCGCCGTGGTCGATTTCGACATCACGGGCCAGCTGTTCGGCCCCCTCCCGGGAGAGGTCGAACGCGTCGATATGGTTGTCGTAGACACGCTTTTCGCCGTCGATGGCATCAATGAGCGCCTCAAAGGCCTCGTCGGTCGCCCGCCGGTCGAGGATGCGAACCCGCGGCCGGAGCGGCTCTTTGCCCGCTTCCCGCAGCATCGTAATCGTCGAGTCGAGAGTGGTGGCCTCGATATCAGTCGCGCCGGGTTCGCGCTCGCGTTCTAACATCTCTGCGGCGTCGCCACACCGCACCGTCTGGTCGGGATGGCGGTCGGTCAGGGTCTGGTGGGCGTAGGCCAGCAGTTGGCGCTGGGCGTCGTCGGCCTCGAAACTGGCGTATGCCTCCGTCACGCCGAAGTATCGCATCCGCTGTGCGAGGTCCCGAGAGAAACGGATGTGGGGGTCCTGGTCCGGGCCCACGGGGATGACCGTCGGCTTTGGCTCATCCAGCTGTGGGTAGAGGATGTCGGCCATCTGGGTGACGACCGACTGCATGTGCGAGATGTCGGTCTCGCCGTCGAAGTCGTAGATGGCCTGCAACTCCGAGAAGTTCGCTTCCGCGCCGAGTTCAAAGCCCACATCCTGGACTGCGCGGTTCTCGGACTGGCGGTACAGTTCGCCCTCCTCTGGGTCGAACCCGAGCGCGAGCAGGGAGAGGATGTAGTTGCGGGCGTGGTCGTCGATTTCGGCCCACGAGAGGCCGCGGGCGCTGTGGGCTTCCAAGTCCGCGATGAGGCCGTAGGCCTCCCCGCCCTGCTGTTGATGCCAGATGATTTCGTCGAAGACGAGTTTGTGGCCGATGTGGGGGTCGCCCGTCGGCATGAAGCCCGACAGCGCGGCGAAGGGGTCGTCCTCGCGCATCGCGCGGGCGATTTGGCGGTACTCGCGATGCCCGAAGATGACCCCGCGGCGCATCAGATAGTGAGGGTCTGGCACCTCATCAAGGAGTTCGTCGAACTGCTCAATGCCGAACTGGTCGAAGAGTTTGCGGTAATCCGAGACCGTCGAGGAACCCCACGGGTCCAGCGCGACATCGTCGGCACCGGCAACCCCGCCGTCAGAACGGCGTTCTGAGGAGGCCCCGCTCGCGTCACTCGCGGGACCGCCGTCGGTGACGGGAGTCGCGGGCGCATCGCTGCGCTCGCTGGGAGACTGTTCGTCTGTCGTGGGGTCTTTGTCGTCGGTCATGGTGTGAGACGGCTCACCGAGAGCCAGTCTATCCCTTCGTTCGCGTCGGTCAGCGCAAAAACCATTCGCTTCCGCACGCCGTGAGCCAGTCGCACGTCCAGCGCCAGGTCCCGCGGCGCGAAGGCGTGGGTCGGCGGCAACACCCGCACCAGCAGTTCCGAGTGCCCCAGGTTCTCGACGCTCTCGACATCGGCGTAGGTTCGGAAATCAGCCCCAAACTTAAAGCCCGTCTTCGGGACGATCCCCGACGACCGGAGCGCGGTGTAGACCTGCAGGCGCCGGTCGAACCGCTCGCCCTCCACCTCCCGGCCCCGCTCGATGACCGCCGCCTCGTCGGTGGTCGCGTCCCCGTCCCCGTCGTCGGCCAAGCTCAGCACCCCCTGGCGGGCGAGATACGCCGCCTCGACCAGTGACAACTGGACCGCGCCGCCGTTGTCGTCGAGGCGCTGGCCATAAAACGCCCGGTCGTGCAACGCGGTCGGTGGCTCCCACGCCAGCACGCGGTCGGCGAGCAAGTCACCCGACACCGCCGGGAGGTCGTGGTCGGTCGACCCGGAGACATCGGGTTTTGCCACCTCCAGATACGTGAGTTCTGACTCCTCGTCGACCACCGCAAGGACGCCGGTTCCATTGCCGGTGCTCACGGCGTTGCCGTTCGCTTTGTCCGAGGACTCGGCCGCTGGGCTCCCTGCGTCCTCGCTAAGCGTCCGGAGCGTCGCGGCGGTCACGTCCGCACGCTCGCTGACCGCCCGCACGCGGTAGGCGACGGTTTCGTCCCACGGCCCCTCCCCGCGCGGGTAGACCACGAAGTCGCCGGTGGTGTCTGCGACCCACGCCTCGCGGGTCGGTGAGAGATAAAAGCCGCGGTCACGGAGGTTCTTATAGACAAAAAACGCCACTTCGGAGACGGCCGTCGACGCGAGGAAGGCACCGAAGTCCAGGTGCTCGTCGGTGCGCCCATCGAGGACGGTGTCGAGGTCACTGCGATAGAGCAGGTGTGCGGCCTCGACCGGGTCCAGGACGACCCCACCGTCGTTCGGGCGGCCGTAGCCGCGGGCGTCGTAGAACTGCTCGCGGGCCTGTCGTCCGGCACGGACCACATCCCCCGAGTATACAGCGTCCATGTTCCCGTGTGCGCGCCCGCAGTTCAAGTCCCCTGCGGTGCACTCTCGATGTGCCCATCGGCTGCCCGGTCGTCCGGTCGGTCACACCCGCTGTCCAGACACCGTCTGCCAGTGTCCGTCTCGAAAACCGGCAATCCACACCCACACGTCCCGTCGTGGACGCCCTCGGGGAACGCAAACCCGGTCTCGCAGTCGGGATAGCGCTCACAGCCGAGGATGAGACCGCCACGGCGGAGGACCCGGAGGTCGCCGCCACAGTCCGGACAGGCCCACTGGCGGTCGAACGCCTGCCGGACGCGCTCGTCGAGTGACTCACAGCGCCGGTCCAGACAGACGACGAAAGACGCCCCGCGCTGGACCCGAAGCCGGGGGAGCCCGCAGTCACAGGACTCATCCGTGACGGTCGCGCCGCTCGGCAGGCCGTGGTCGCGTTCGCAGCCGGGACAGGTGACACGCCCACGTGCGCTCACGAGGCGGCCGTCACAGTCCGGACACTCACCCACCGGCACGCCCGCGTCACTAGTGGGGTATCGGCCCCGGGAGTGGGCGTCGTGGATTCGGACGCTGAGGTGCTGGTCGCCGTCGCTGGCGGTGACGGTGTCGTCGTCAACGGTTACGGCGTCGGGGCGCGTGAGCCACGCGACCGGCTGGTAGCCGGCGGCGTCGTGGACGAGCGTGGTGCCGTCGGGCTTGACGACCACGAGCACGTCGCCGTGCTGGTGGCGGTCGCGGTCGCCGGTGAACGTCGTGGTACAGGTGCCTGCGATGACGTGTGTGCAATCGGGCATGGACTGGGGTGGCTCTGTAATCGTACAAGAAGGTACGGAGTGCCCTCAGGAACGAACACACAGGAAGGGTGGATTCGAATGGGGGCAAAAGCCCCCTGAGACGTGGTGGGTTGGGTGACGATACAGCCGAGGAGCCCACCGGCAGCGCTACCGGTTGTGGTTGCGGCCGAGCACGAGCCCGACGAAGTTCAGCGCCAGCAGCCCGCCGACCAGTCGGGGAAACTGGGAGACGTAGCCGCCGACGAGCAGGCTCGTGAGGACGAACGGGAGCAACACCGCCGTCCAGAAGCCAGCGAAACGGAGCGCTGGCAGGCAGAGCTTTTGTACGGACTGGATACTGACTGACTGCTGGGGGAAAGCGGAATCGGATTCAAGCGGGGAGGCATTCGACATGGTGGGACTCCTCACTCACTCATACAACAGGTGGCATAATATAAGGGGCAGACCGCTAGCGCGATTTCGGCCAGTTTTGCTCCGCTTGCGAACGTTTCACAGACTGCCTACGACGTTTCACGACGGGCGCAGAGACCGTTAGAAAATTTATCGACGTTTATGCGTCGTTTTCGCCGAGTCGTCGTCAGTCGGTGACCCGGATGGTTCGGCTACGCTCGACTGGCGGGAGTGCGAGTGCCGGGAACGTGACGTGGACGGTGAAATCGAGTGTCGGTTCGTCGCCACCAAAAATCGCGACCGGCAGCGTCGTCCCGCCGAGATAGCTGTCCTTGCGGGTCATCTCGTTGCCGTTGACAGTCACGCGCAGGCCCGCGCGTGCGCTGCCCGCGGTCGTGCGTACGCTCACCTCCTGAAGGGTGCGCTTGCCGCGCGCGATGGTCTCGGGAACCGCGCCCCAGTCGACGGCGACGGCGGGTAGCTCGCCGGCGCTGTCGCGGACGCGCTCGGCGACGCTCTCGCTTAATCCGGCCGCAGTCAGGCGGTCGACGCCGGCGTTGAGGACATCCCCGGGCGTGCGGACCCCGGCGGCGGCAAGTGTCTTCGCGCGCCCGCTCCCGACACCGTCGATGGTCGTCAGGCCGACGGCGTCCTTGCTGACGCCGTGGTCGACGCGGGCCTCGACCCGGCTGACGAGATTGGCCGCTTCGGGCGTGCCAAAGCGGTCGACGATGGCCCGGAGTGCGGCGAACAGGCGAAGGGCGTTCTGTCGGATGATCCACGCGTCGCTTTTTAATGCGCCGGGCATGTTGCCGTCCATCCCGGCCCGGAGGATGGCGAGCACCTTCCGCGGGCCGGCGTCCATGTCGGCCCCGCGCTGGCCGAGGACGGCGTCGATGGCGTCCTCCTCGTCGCTGCGGGCGCTGACACTCTGGAACTCAGTCGTGCTGGCGATGGTACGGAGGACATCGAGTTCGCCCAAGTCGTCGCGGTCGGTGAGGTCCGCGAAGTGCCGGGCCGTCTCCAGTCGGAGGTAGAACTTCGAGGCGAGCCGCCCCAGCGGCGAGGGTTCGACCGAGAGGCCGTCCATCTCGACGAAGCCGCGGTCGACGAGCCATTCGAGGGCGGCGTTGACACGCTCGCGGTGGTCATCCGCGTAGCCCGCGGCACACTGGGCGCGGACGTAGTAGAACGTGGTTTCGAGCCAGTCCATCGCCCCGTCGATGTCGGTGACGGTGCCCAGTGCGATTTCGGCGTTGAGATGGACTGCAAGGTCGCTCGCGCTCCCCTCTGTCCCCTCCGGCGGGTCGGCCAGCCGCGACTCGATAGGTTTCCCGTCCCGCAGGAGTTTCCGGTACCGGTCGGTGTCCGAACGGTCACAGACGACCCAGGCGTAGCCCTGGTCGTCGTAGCCGGGCCGCCCCGCCCGCCCGAGCATCTGGAGTACGTCCAGCGGACTCATGTCCACCTCCCCCTTCAGCGGGTCATGGAGTTTGGTGTCCCGGATGACAACACAGCGGGCGGGCAGATTGACG
>CAZOQK010000143.1:0-6307 GCA_964581735.1 uncultured Halobacteriales archaeon
ACGCGGGCGCTCGCGTTTTCCTTTGTCTTCACCATCGTCGGGGCGCTGGCACTCGGCAGCGCGCTCCCGCTGGGCATCGTCGGCAGCCTTATCGGCATCTTCGTCGCCGGGTTCGCATACGGGACGGCGGGCGGGACCCACCGGTATCTCGAACTCGGGTTTGCCGGTGGCGTCCTCGCCGGGGCGCTAACCCTCTTCGGGAATCTCGCACTCTCGCTGCTTGGCCCGGGTGTGCCCCTCGCAGCCGTGGGGTTCGTCGCGGGCGCGGCCGCCGGCGGGCTCGGCCACTACTTCGGGCGGGACCTGCGTGACGGTCTGGTGCGGGACTTATGACTCGCCTAACGACCAGACGCCGTCTCCATGGGAGACGACACCCTCCGTCTGGAGCTGGTCGAGCACTTCTTCGACTACCTCCTGTGGGGCCTCAACGCGGGCGCTGAGGGTGTCACTTTGCAGGTCGTCCTCGGCGAGCGCGGCGAGCAACTCGGTCACGAGACGCGGGTTCACGTCGGTGATAGCGTCGGCGATGTGCTCGCGCACGGCGGCCAGCCGGCCCTGCACGAACCGCTGGGCCAGCGAGAGTTCGTTTTCCAGCTGTTCGAGTTCCTGGAGCGTCTCGGCCAGCTGTGGCAGCGCCGTCGTGTCGTCTTCCTCGTCCTCGCCGTCGGGCACCGCGCCGTTGACCTCGATGCTCAGATACCGGCAGGAAGTCATATCGACCGCGGAACTGGCGGGATAGGCACTCTTCGTGCCGAACTCGTAGGGCGAGACGTTGACTTCCAGGCGGAGGTTCTCGGCGATAGAGAAGTACTTGCGCCGCCGGTCGTCGGTGCGGCTCTCGACCAGGCCGGCCTCCTCGAGTTTGCGGAGGTGGTCGATGACGGCTTTCGGGCTGACGCCGAGGAACTCGCTGATTTCGGTCACGTAGCAGGGCTTCTGTGCGAGAAGGCGCAGAATCCGCCGCCGGTTCGCGTTCCCGAGCAAGTCGAGCAACTCGGCGGAGTCCATTTACGTGACGTTAGCGGTCACGATATAAAAACGTACCCTCCGGCGAACACCGACCGTCGCTACAGCGGCAGCCTCCCGAACGGCCCGGACGTGACGGGTTATGCGCCGCTGTTCTGTGGACCGTCCTGCTGACCGCCACTCCGTGGCACACCGGTGTCGCCTGCCGGTCCGGCATCGGGGCCGCCTTGCTGGCCGGCAGGCCCGTCAGGTGGCCCTGCCGGCCCGGTCAGATTTCCCGACGGGTCAGCGTCGCTTGGTGGGCCACCCGGGACGCCAGCCGGGGGACCACGGGGCGCGTCCGTGATGTTTCACGCGACGGCCGACACTTTGGGACCGGCCAGGTTCGCAGCCTGTGTCCTGAGTCGGTCTAGCACGGAGATGGTGGCGCCGATTCGGTTTGTGGCCCGTTCGGTGCCGTTGATCTGCTCACGGAGGCTGACGATGCGCTCGGGAATCGCACTCGCTTGGCGGCGTAGGCCACATCGGGAAGCGTCCTGTTGGCACGCTTGTCCTGGAGTCGCGCGGCCCGCTCTTGAAGGCGGGTCAGTTGCCGTTCGAGCCGTTTTGCTTGGGTTGTGACTTCCCGTTCGGGCGCGGTGCTCGTGTTGACGGCGGCGTTGAATATCCTGGTCTCGACGCTGCTGTTGGTGTCGACGGCACTGGTCTGTACAAACGCCGATATCTGCTCGCCGAACGAACCGTTGGTCTCGGGTGTCGTGCTGGTCGTGTTGTTGTCGATCTGCAGAGCCTGCCCGCCCTCGATCACGACGGCCACGACCGACAACCTCACCGGTACCGCCACAGACCGCGAGTGCAACCACCAGCGGAATCGGACACGCCGCCATGCTCTATTACAAGCTACACCCTCCGTCTGCTAAAAGCGAACCTTCGTTCGCACCGTTTACCGGCTCGTATCGTCCAAGAGCGTTTATCGGCTTCGCCCGTCCGCTCTCGGCAGCGACCGGGCGGCGAGTGCCACGGCACCCACAGAAATCAGGACCGTTCCGACGACGAGCGCGAGGCCGGGCTCGTATCGGAGCGGCGGGTGGACGCCGAGGCCGTAATCGAGCGCGTCGTTGACAAGCGCGACGGCGAGCGCGAGCCCGAGCGCGCCGCGTGTCGTCTTGCCGTAGTGGGGGATGAGAAACGCCTGCCCGACGAAGGCGAGATGGGTGAGGATGATACCGAAAAAGTCCCATGGCGCGGGGTAGTAGCGGTCGAAGCCGAGGCCGAGCGCGAGCGCGGTCCACAGCCCCATCTTGACCAGCCAGACGAAGGCGAGCGTGTGGAGGTAGACGAGCGCACGATTGCTCGGCAGGTCGTCGAGCCCCCCGCCGAGCGCTGGCAGGAGTGTCGCAAGCGAGAGCATCGCCAGGGCAAGCGCGACCGGCGAGTCGATGAAAAAGGGCCACAGCGCCGTCGAGACGGCGATCATATCGGCGACGTAGAAGCGAATCCCGACCAGCACCGCGACGGCGTTGACCAGCAGGAGTGCGACGAGGTTGGGCGCTTCCATCAAGTAGAGTCGCGCCCACCGCCGCGGCACGGGCGAGATGCGGTTCATGTCCGGTCGCGGGCCGCCGCCGACATATGGATTGCTGTCGCTCGACGGTACTTGTAACATTTATTATAGGGATTGTACTCGAATCGCCCGACAGTATAAGCCTGCCGGGCAGGAGTTATGGGTTACCGTGGGTAACGTTGTCACGTATTGTGTGCTCGAACAGTTTTCCCGCGGCTACTATTTCGGTCGGCTGTACGTCGAGCCATCACCGGACGAGACGGCGACGATGTGCAGTGCACAGCACGAGCGTGTCAACAGACAACTGTACACCGACGGCGAGGGAGTCGAGCGGACAGACCGCCCGCTCGTGATGAAAGTGGGCACGCGCCATCTCGCTGTCCCCGAAGATGTCCTCGACGAGACAGCGCAGAACCCGCCGACACTCACCGAAGCCCTGTTGACGAAAGCCGACCACGCCGCCCAACTGCTCGACCTCTCCGGTGGAGCGACCGGGGTCTGAGCGTCCCCGGTGGCTGGATTTAAGCCCGTCCCGCCCGCCCCTCGGGATATGCTCGACGACCTCCTCGGGCGCACGGCACTCAAAGAGCGTATCGAGGAGCTGGAGGAACAAAACCACCACCTCACGCAGGAACGCGACGCCGAGGCAGAGCGCCGCGCCGACGCCGTCACCGAGCGGCAACGCGCCGAGGAACGAGTCAACCGCCTCGAAGACAAGCTGACGGAACTCAAAGACCGCGTCGACCGCCTCCAGTCCGGCGACGCAGACCCCACCTACCACACTGAACGCCAACACCGGGGCGAGCGACTCGCCGAACTTCTCGACCGACTTGACGCCATCCGGACTGAGCCGGAGGGCCTGCTCACTGCCTACGTTGCCGACGGCCACGACCTGCCGGACCCGGTCAGGGAGGCCTTTGGCGACCGCACGCCGCTGGTTTCGCGGGCCGCCCCCTGTCTCGCCGTCACCGACGATTTCGGTCTGCTCGGAGCCTGTCTCTCGGTCCCGAACGCCCCCGAGCCGTTCGTCGAGTGGGGCGACAGCGCGCGCCTCGACCGTGGGTGGTTCCAGCCCACCGGCGCGTACACGCTCGCGCTTGTCCGCTCCGACCTCTTTGCGATGGGTGTCTACGAGGAACGGGACCGCACCGCGTTCCACGGGTTCGACAGCGACCTCACGAGCCAACACTCCAAGGGTGGGTTCTCACAGTCCCGCTTCGAGCGCCTGCGCGACGAGCAAATCGCCGACCACATCGAGCGCTGTCGGGCCGCACTCGATGAGCGCCCCGACGCGCCGCTGTACCTCGTCGGCGAGCGAACGGTACTCGACCAGTTCGAGGACGTGGCCGACGTGACGACGGCGGTCAGCGCTACCGGGGACCCCGAGGACGCGCTGGGAACGGCCTTCGATTCGTTCTGGACCGTTCGACTCCGGACGGTGTGAGCGAGCGGTACGCTTAACAGCGCCCGCGCCAGCACTGTTGGCATGCGGGTCGCGCTTCTCGCCCACGAGCAGTTTCCCGGCCGCGCGAAGACGGCCGTCGGGCTGCTCAGATACGCCGACCACGATGTCGTCGCCGTCCTCGACAAGGACACCGCCGGCGGGCGCGTCCACGACTTCCTCCCCGACGTACAGGACGCCCCCATCGTCGACTCGATGGCCGACGCCCCCGACTGTGACGCGCTCGTCGTCGGCATCGCACCCATCGGCGGGGGGTTCGAGGACCCCTGGCGGCCGGATGTCCGCGCTGCCCTCCGACGTAGCTGTGATGTCATCGCCGGACTTCACTACTTCCTGGCCGACGACGCGGAGTTTGCCCGCCTCGCCGACCAGCACGGCTCTGCGATCCGGGACGTGCGCCGCCCGCCCGCGGACCTCTCGGTCGCCGAGGGTACCGCTGCCGACGTGGACGCCACCGTCGTCCTGACCGTCGGCACGGATTGCTCGACGGGGAAGATGACCTCGTCGTTTGAACTCCGGGACGCCGCCCGCGAGCGCGGCCTTGATGTCGCCGTCGTCCCGACCGGCTAGACGGGCATCATGATTGCCGACCGGGGCATCGCCATCGACCGCGTCGTCTCGGATTTCGCCGCCGGCGCTGTCGAGGGACTCGTCGAGCAGGAGGGAAACCGGGACGTACTCTTCGTTGAGGGCCAGGGCGCACTCGCCCACCCCGCCTATTCGGGCGTGACGCTCTCGATTCTCCACGGCGCACAGCCGGATTCGCTCGTGATGACCCACGTCGCCGGCCGCGAGGCCGTCCACGGCTACGATGAATACCCACTGCCGCCGGTCGAACAGTACGCCGACCTCTACGAACGGGTCGTGCGGCCGGTCCACAGCGCCAGCGTCGACGCCGGGATGCTCCATACCGGTGCGCTCGAGGCCGATGCCACCGGCGACGCCATCGATGCCTACAGTGACGCGCTCGACGTTCCTGCGACGGACCCGGTTCGGTTCGACGCGGATGATGTGCTGGATGTGGTGTTGTGAGCGGTGCGGTGCTGTGTTCGTGCGGTGGCGCGCGCTGTCGCGCTCGGGTGGCGCGACAGCAAGCGTGCGAGGGATGAGTGAGTGACTGCAAGGAACGAACGAATCGGTTGGGGAGGTGTGTGGTCTGTTCTTTCAGTGTTCCAGTGGAGAGAAACGTCCGGACGGAGTTCTACGTGAGCGAAGCGAGACGCGACCACCGGGAGCGTCTCGGAATACGCGAACGGCGAAGCCGTGAGCGAAGCGAACGCAGAGCAAGTCCGGACCGAACGACGAAGCGGTCGCTGCGGGAGCAGCGACCGCGCGGAGTTTCCTTCACCGCGTACCGCTCGCTGTCGCTCTCGGTGTTGCGGTGAAGAGAAACGTCCGGACGGAGATTTGAACTCCGGTCCCTGGCTCCGCAAGCCAAGAGGATAGTCCACTACCCTACCCGGACTCATCTTTGGGTAGCGGGCTACTGGCTAAATGGGTTACGGTTCGAACCCCGGCCAGCGAGATAGTAGCAATCAGCATTCTTATACGGGCGCGTACCGAAATTTGGGTATGGCAGAGCGGGCTGGACCGGGCGACGAGAGCGTTCCTGATCTCTCGGAGCTAGATGATGCTGCGAACGTTCTCCTGTTAGCGCCGTCGCTCGGCAGCCACGGCAAGGACGCCGGCATGGAGTTGCTCGCCCGCACGCCGCCCGAGCAGACGAACGTCTTGGCTATCTCCTACACCGAATCCCCGGGCGAATTCGTCGATCGCTGGAACGACCACTGTGGCGCAAACCCGGCACGCGGCGGCGTTGTCGCCGTCGGACGGGCGGAGGGAAGTATCGACAACCCCGCGTGGGCTGTCCGGACCGTCGAGAACCCCTCCGATTTGACCGGCGTGGGAATCGAACTCAGTGAACTCCTCTCTGGGATGGCTAACGCGGTCGACGACGAGGAGGAACTCGCCGTCTGTTTCAACTCCATCACGTCGCTACTCCAGTACGCCGATGTCCAGCGGGCGTTCCGGTTCCTGCACGTCGTCACCGGGCGCGTCAAAACTGTCGGCGGTGTCGGCCACTACCACATTGACCCGGAAGCCCACGACCGGAAGACGCTGGCGACGCTGAAGGGGCTGTTCGACGCCGTCGTGGAAATCGACGAGGACAACAACTGGGACATCCAGCGGTAAACTACCTTACCCTACTCGCTCACCTCTGACGCCGTTCGCTTCTTGAAAGTATGGATTCCTGATTCTACGACGCGCTTTGCAGACACCGAATGGGTGTCCGTAGGGAGCGCAGTCTCCACAGG
>CAZOQK010000144.1:0-6251 GCA_964581735.1 uncultured Halobacteriales archaeon
GTCACGAACCAAATCGCGGATGTGGACGACGCCGATGACGTTGTCCAGACTCCCCTCGTAGACGGGCGTGCGGGCGTGGCCGCTGTGGATGCACGTCTCGATGGCCTCCTCGATGCTGGCGTCTTTGGAGACGGCGGTCATGTCCAAGCGTGGGGTCATCACCTCCTTGACGATGGTCCGGTTGAACCGGAGGGTCCGCTGGAGCATCTCCCGCTCTTCTTCATCAAGGACGCCTTCTCGCTCGCCGGTCTCGATGATATCCCGTATCTCCTGGCGGGTGACGTAGGAGGTTTCGATGGCGCCACGGCCGCCGGTCACTTTGTTGACCGCCCGCGTGAGATAATCGAAGAGGACGATAAGCGGCATGAGCACTATCTCGGCCCACTTCAGCGGCCGGGAGATTTTCAGCGCCCACGACTCGGTGTTCTCGACGGCGTAGGACTTGGGGGCGCTCTCCCCGAACAGGAGGACCAAGGCGGTGATGCCGATGGTCGCCAACACGACGGCAAGACCGCCGTTCCCGAGGTAGAAACTCAGGAGACCGGTCGCGAGAGAGGACATCGCGATGTTGACAAGATTGTTGCCGACCAGAATCGTCACAAGCAGGCGATGGGGGTCAGAGCGCAACCGCTTGAGCAGCTCCCCGGTAGCACCCTCCTCCGCGAGCGACTCGACGCGGTGGTCCGCGAGCGAAAACATCGCGATCTCCGAGGAGGAAAAAAACGCAGAGAGGACGAGCAACAGGAAGATAGCGACGAGGCCGAGGCCGACGAAGGTGGTGTCACTCAGCGTGACACCAAGGACATCGACGGCCAGCGGAACGGCCGACCCCATCACAACATCGGGGGGCGTAGTCGCCACAGCGACAGTGGAGGCCAACATTAGCGTCCGGATTTGTCCGTCGGCGGGATTAAACGTTGGCATAGCGTGGATGGTGGTGTTTATTTCAATGGGTGGCCGATTTAGACAGCAAGAAAGCCCCCGCAGTCTGAAGTCGGTGCGGTCGCTGCGGTCCTCACTGCGTTGCGGTCCTAGCTTCCCGCGCCTTCCTCCAGACTGCGGCCCCTTTCAGTCCCACCCGCATAGACTGACCGGGCAAGCTACGGGGTGGGACTGAAAGGGGCGACTTGCTCCGCGAACCCCGGCGACGCAAGCACCTACTGGAGCGCAGCGAGTCGCGGGAGCGGAGCAAGTCGGGGCTTTCTTGCTGCTCTCACGGCCGCAGTCCACAGAACCCGCTCAACTAAACACTGCTGGGTGGGGTCGAGAGGGCGACGACTCCCTGGCGACACGCTTACCCGCCTCTCTCACGAACCGTTTTCTATGAGCGACCCGGCAATGACACTCTACCGGCTCCAGGCGTGTCCGTTCTGTGAACGCGTCGTGCGCGTCCTTGATGAGTATGATCTTGACTACGACTCCCGCTTTGTCGAACCGATGCACTCCGATCGGGATGTCGTCAAGCGACTCACCGGCAAGCGGACGGTCCCGGCACTGGTCGACGACCGGACCGGCGTCACGCTCACCGAGAGCGCCAACATCGTCTCCTACCTCGAAACCACATACGGCGGCGACGACCCCGCGATAACGGTGGGCGCGACCGCCACCGAGGAGGGAGCGTAGATGGACCTGGGGTTCGAGGTGGTCGATCTCCCCGAGACCGATCACGTCGCCGAGGGCGACACCGCGCCCGATTTCACCCGGCCGCTGGTCACCGAGGAGTACTGGGAGGACGTTTCACTCTCGGAGCTGACCGCCAACGGGCCAGTCGTACTCGTCTTCTACACGATGGACGGTGCCTTCCCCGCGACGTACATGTGGAACGAACTCCGTGACCGCGACTTTGCGGCGTCCAACGCCACCACTGTCGGGATTTCGATTTCGACCCCGTACGAACACAAGGACCTCATCGTCGAGCGCGGGATGGCCTTCGACCTCTTTTCGGACCCGACCAACGCCGTCGCCGAGGAGTACGGCGTCGCCAACAACCTGGACGGGATGACCGGTATCAGCGAACCCCGGCCCGCGGTCTTCGTCGTCGACGCCGAGCGGACCGTCCAGTACGCGTGGGTCGCCGGCGAGTGGCCGGAGTTCCCCGATTACGACGAACTGGAAGCCGCCATCGACGCGCTGTAGATGCAGACGACCGACATCGGCGTCGCTGCGACCGCACTCGCCGACGGCAAACTGGTCGTTTACCCCACCGAGACGGTGTACGGCCTCGGCGCCGACGCCCTCGACGCCGACGCGGTCGAACGCGTTTTCGAGGCGAAACGCCGTGACCGCGAGAAACCCGTCTCGATGGCTATCGACAGCGTTGCCGCCGCCGCGCTCTACACCGGTCCCACCGACCGTGAGCGGGCGTTCATGGATGCGTTCCTCCCGGGGCCGGTGACGGTCCTGCTCGAACGCGGCGAGCGCGTTCCGGACATGCTCACCGCGGGACGGGACCGTGTCGGCGTCCGCGTGCCCGACCACGAGGTCGCGCTTGATTTCCTGGCTGCCGTCGACACGCCCGTGACCGCGACGAGCGCTAACCTCAGCGGCGAACCCAGCGCCCGCCGCATCGGGGCCATCCAGCGCCCGGTTCGGGACGCGGCCGCCGTTGCACTCGATGGCGGCACGACGCCGGGCGGCCAGGGGTCGACCGTCGTCGATGTCTCGACCGGCGAGATGCACCGCCGCGGGCCGCTGGCCGGCGAGGTCGAGGCGTGGCTGGCCGAGCACTGACTCAATCCCCGCCCAGCAGCGACCGCAACGACCGCGTTTTCGTCCCACACTCCCCGCTGAACTCGCAGGGCTCGCACTTGGCGTCGTTGCCGACGCGCGCCGGCGGCCCGTCGACAGTGTCGGCAGCCCGGACCGCCTCCCGGTACTGCGCGCGCCGCCGCGTTCCGATGGCTATCTCCCGGACGACACCGTATGCGGGGTACTCCGCGAAGGCGCGCTCGACGCGCGTCTCGCGCTCCCAGGCGAGGGCTTTCGCCGCGGCCACCAGCCGCACGCTCTGTGGCTCCCAGACCCCCTGGTCGGGGGGCTGGCCGGTGAACACGAGCGACAGCGTCGGCCCCGCGAGCAGTTTGTGCGCGATACCCCGACACTCTCGGCCGGTCAGACGGACATCGCGCGCTGCCGGGTCCGTTAGCCGGTCCCACGCCGACAGCCGCGCTTTCAGACAGCCCAGCCGGGACCGGTAGGTCATCGGCGAGACGGCAATCGGGGCCGCCCGGAGCGCCTCGTCGTTGGCCAGCAGGCGCTCGTACTGGAAGGCAAGTTCGCGGCGGTTCTCGACGCCTTCCGGCGGCTCCCGCTCGTCTGGCTGGCGTTGGCGGTAGTAGAGTTTCCGGGGGCAGTAGGCGGCCGTGGCCACATCGCGGAACGCGTGCATGGCCCGGGGTGGCCCCGGCTTCGGCCTTAAAATTCCACGTCGACTTCCATGCCGTCGGTGGCGTCGTCGAGACCGTCCTCCTGTGCGTCGGCGGTGAGCCACACCGCGATGTCGGCGTCGGTAAGAATCTCTTCGAACTCGGTCCGGAACCGCTGGCTGACGCGTCTGGCCCGTTGCTCGGCGTCTATCGCGCGGGCGGCCCGCTTCAGGGCAATCGGGTCGGCGGCGAGGTCTCCGGCAATCATCTCGACGGTATCTCCGACATCGAGGCGGTCCTGCAGTGTCGACACGTCCACGGAGGCCGTATCGGCCTCCCGGACGAGATGGAGGTCCATTCGGGCGTCGACGACCATCTCCGGTGGCACCCGGAGGATGGTCGCAACCGCTTCGTCGCTCTCCCCGTCGTAGAACTCCTTGATGATCGTACACAGCGCGTCCGTATCGAGTGCTGTGCTGAACGCGAACCGGTCGCGCATTCGCTTGATGACCTCATGGAGTCGGTCGTCGACGGACCCCTGGCGAAGCAGTGATCCACGCTGTTCGGCCTGGGACTCCGTGACCGTCTGTTCCTCGGTCACATCGATAAAGATGTCTCGGAGTTCCTCCGTTTTTTCGTCCATCGTGCAACGTGTGCAACGGGTTAACAAATAAAAAGGTATCCCCTGAAATACCCTTAACTGCTGGGACAATTTTACAACTGTTGGTACATTTCCACACGACGGTACCGCCGTGACAACACTTATCACCGTCTGCAAGCCACTGGTGGCATGGTACTCCTGCAGGCCGGGCAGGTGACGCGGCCGACGTTCTGGCAGATCGGTCCCGTCGGGACGGCAGTGTTTTATTACCTTGCTGCCGTCGCGTTGCTGGTGTTCGTCGTTGGTCTCTCCCAGCGCGTCACCAGCTACACGCAGGGCCGGGCCGACCCGTTCCCACGATTCAACGACCTGCCGGGCCGCATCCTTGCGGGCGCACGCCTCGCGCTCTCGAATGAAAAGCAACTGGACTGCGACGTGACTGCGGGACTGATGCACGCCGCCATCGTCTGGGGCTTTCTCACTCTCCTCATCGGCACCACCGTCTTGGGTATCGACATGGACCTCTACCGCCCGCTGGCCGGCGACTCGGTTTTTCTCGGCGATTTCTATCTCTCCGACTCGCTGGTGATGGACGCGATGGGCCTGTTTTTTCTCGTCGGGCTCGCCGTCGCCCGCACCGACCGGCTCTGGGGGAAACACACCTCCCGCGAGGACGACCTCTTCCTGGGGTCGCTTTTCCTGCTCGGCGTCGGCGGCTACGTCACCGAAGCCGTCAGGGTTCTCGGGCAGAACTTCCCCGCCGACGAGACGGTGAGTTTCGTCGGCTACTTCCTAGCGCTGGTCGGCGAGGCCGCCGCCGTCTGACTCATCGACCGGACCGTGATCCCGATCGCGAGCGACCCCAGCCCCGACAGCACCAGCAGGCCACAGAGCAGTTTGATGCCCGTCAGCAGCGGGCGTCGATGCCCCGCAGTCGGGTGGCGCTGGCCGCGCTTCCCTGTCTGCTGTTCGTCCCCCGTGTTTCGACTCGACCGGTCCGAACAGCGGGTACAGACGCCCTCGGCATCGAGCGCCGTGCCACACCGTGAACACTGTGTCATGGCCGGGGCTGGTCCCGGGTTCGTATATAGAGTTTCACAGCCACCCGAGGATGCCAAGCGTCAGGCCCGCGAGCAGACATTCGAACGCGAGGGTGCCCAGCGCCGAGAGCGCGACGAACGTGTGGGTGTCCATCTCAGCCAGTCCGGCCGGAATCGTCGCCATACCGCGGGCAAAGAGTAGCGTGTTGCTGACCGGGACGACGACGGGCCCCCAGCGGTCGAACCACGCCTCGAAGCGCCCGAGTCGGTCTTCGCTTATCTTGAGCCAGCGTCGCTCGACGATGGCCTCGCGGCCACCCCGCTTTGCGAGGACGAACAGGGCCGTCTGCCCGATTGTCGCGCCGACGACGGCGACGGCGAGGATGGCCGCGATGTCGACAGGCGACTCAGCGAGGACGAGCACGGCCGCGGGGACGAGGCTCTCGCTGGGCGCGAAGTACAGAAGCATTGCGCCCTCGACGACGAAGACGATGAAAAGCGCGGGGAGTCCGTAGCCGGCAAGCAGCGCCCGGGCGGTGTCGGTCGTGCCCGCCGGGACGGTCAGATAGCCGGCATCGACGGCGACGAAGACGGCCAGGCCGACCGCAAGCGTCGCTCCCAGCCCGACGGCGAAACGGCGCGGGGACAGCAGGACGCGGCCGCTCGATGCCATGTGTCGCGGTTGTGCCAGCCGCCTCAAACGCCTTCGGGTCCGCCGGTCCGCCACCGGACGTACCGAACCATCAGGACTGGCGTCGCGACAACACCCAGCCCGACGGCGACGCCGAAGGCTACCCAGACGGGCTCCGGGAGGCCGACGGCGAGCTCTGCGAGCGTCAGCGCGAGCGCCCCGAGCCCGACGGCGATGACGAAATCGCCGACAAACGCCGCGGTGACTTCGGCGTCAGCGACGGGCGTGGTAGCCGCAAGGACTGTCGCCCCGAGGCCAGTATAGCGCGTGAAGAGGCCAACGGCGAGCAGGAGCGCGGGGGCAAACAGGAGGGACGCGGCTGTCATAGGACTCTATTCGCGTGCGAGGAGAAAAACACTTCCCTGGAGCGACACGGCTTTTACACCGCCGGTGTATGTCCGGATATGGACCTCACACGCCGACCGCGACGCCTACGGACCGACGGTATCCGACCGCTGGTCCGGGAGACCGAACTCTCGGCGTCGGACCTCATCGCCCCCATCTTCGTCGATGCGACCACCGACGAGCGGGTCCCCATCGAGACGATGCCGGGC
>CAZOQK010000145.1:0-6227 GCA_964581735.1 uncultured Halobacteriales archaeon
GAACTCTACACCGCCGACGAACTGTTCTTCACCGGCACTGCCGCCGAAGTCACGCCGATTCGTAGCGTCGACGACAACCAGATTGGTTCCGGAACGAAGGGGCCGGTCACTGACGAGATTCAGACAACCTTCTTCGACATCCTCGACGGGGCCCCCGCCGAGTACGACGGGTGGTTTAGGTCGGTCTGAGCCCCTCTGTTACTCCGGGAATCGACGGTTGGGAGACGGCGTCTCGGGATGTCCAACGTTGCGCCGTCAGGATTCACGCCACGTGTGACCGCACTCGACGCAAGTGAACAGCCGGACCTCGTAAGAGCCGCCCGGCTTCGGTAGCATCTCGTATTCGGCCCGGTCGCTGTCACACCCCGCTGCTGGGCACGGCTCCTGTGTCGTCTCCGCGTCGCCCTGAGTCGCGTCAGCGATGTCGGGTGCCCCGTCATCGCGCTGTCCGTCCTGAGTCGTCATCGCCGCTTCTGCCTGTGAATCCCGTGGAGCTTCGTGTTCACAGGAACGACACACCCACATGTCCCCCTCTGTGTGCATCAGCGACCCACACTCATCACAGAATTCCATACAGAACTGGATAAACGATTCCCGAATATATGTGTTAACTTCCGCGCTGTCCGGGCTAAGGACGGTTGCGAACGCGGTGATTTCCGGGTCCGGATTGGCTGGCTCCGTGCCGGTAACAGCTGCTGTCCGGTCGAAAAGCAGTCAACCCGTGCACAAGACACTTACCGGACCCCTCGCTCTGCCCGAGTATGGACGCGCCCTCCCGCCGGTCCCTGCTCCGTGCGAGTGTCCCAGTCGTCGCCGCCCTCGCTGGCTGTTCGGCGTTCGATTCCTCGTTGGAACAGTCGCCAACTGATTCGTCCCCGTCCGGTTCACCGACATCGACACCGTCGCCGCTACCGGAGCCGTCGGACATCAGCCACACCGGTGAAGTGCTCCAGCAAGCCACCGACACCACTCCGGCACGCGTCGAACTGCGGATGACCAACGAGAGTGACCACGCCGTCTATCCGTTGCCGGAGGCCGAATCGTCGCTGCTGGCCAGCGTGCCGCGGGCGACGGGCGACACCGGCGAACTGGTGTGTTTTCCACCCGAGGACGACAGCCTCCACGCGTTCGGGCTGTCAGGGCAGCCCGTCGATGGCTGTTGGCGGTTCGAGACCGTCGACGGCGAGGAGATTCACGTGGCCGTCAACGCCGTCGCACGGGCGACCGTTCGGTTCGGTCCGGGTGAGACGGATTCGGCCGTTCACGACGTGTACTACGTCGGTCCCGACGACGCCTGCTTTCCCGCCGGCACGTACGAGATGGCGAACTCGCTCCGGTTCGGGCGCATGGAAGGGCAGTATCCGGCCGAAAGCGACCTGACATCGCTCGCGCTCGGCTACCGTTTCGAGACTCGGGCTGACGGCACGCTGTCCGTCGCGGCTATCGAGCAACCCTGACCGCTATACCTCATTTCTCGCCGTATGCGTCGTCCCTCGACCAATCCCGCTCGACGGGCGTCTCGCTCGTCTCGACGTGCTCGCGCAGGTATGTCGTGACCTCCTTCAGCGTCTCCTCGTCGGTGGCAGTCGCCTTGAGCCGGTTGTGCCGGGCGTCACGGTCGGGATAACAGCCGACGGTGGCGTCGAACTCCTCGCCGACGCGCTCCAGTATCGGGACGATGTTCGCCTCGGGTTCCTCGGTGTAGAGGAAATGCGAGACGGCGTCGCCGGTGAACTCCTCGGCGATTTCGCCGAACATCGCCTTGAGTTCCTGTGGAATCCCCGGGAAGACGTAGACGTTCTCGACGACACACCCCGGCGCGAGTCCCTGGGGGTTGAGCAGCGGACGCGCGCCCTCAGGGATGGTCGCCTCGGCGTCGACGTCCAGGTCCAGGTCGGGGACGGCGTCGCCGATGTCCGCCAGCGTCTCCTCGACGGCCTGGCGGGCCTGTTCGCTCACCACCAACTCGCGGTCGAAGGCGTCTGCGACGGCGTCGACGGTCACGTCGTCGGGGGTACCGCCGATGCCCCCGGTGACGATGACGGCGTCGAAGGTGTCGCTGAACTCCCGCACTTTCTCGGCGATGAGTTCGCGCTCGTCGGGAATCGTGAGGATGCGCGTGACGGTGACGCCGCGCTCGGTGAGGCGCTCGGCGAGCCACGTGGCGTTCGTGTTGGTCGTATCGCCCGCGAGCAGTTCGTCACCGATAGTCAGCAGGGCGACTTCCATCTACGTCCCACAAACGGCGGCGGCCCAATAGCCGTTTCGTCCGCGCGCCCGGCCCAATCTGTTTGGCGGCGGTCCTTTATCCCTCGGTGGTGAAGCGACGCCATGGTCACGAACGAGAGTTCCACGTTCGACATCGGCGGCGACCTGACAGTCAACCGACTCGGCTACGGCGCGATGCGCATCACGGGCGAGAACGTCATCGGTCGACCAGATGACGAGGATGCCGCCCGCGAGGTACTCCGGACGGCCGTCGACAGCGGCGTCGACTTCATCGACACCGCCGACTCCTACGGCCCCGGCGTCAGCGAACGGCTCATCGGCGAGGCGGGCGTCACCGATGAGGCCGTCGTCGCGACGAAGGCCGGACTCCTCCGGGATACCGACGGCGACTGGCTCCGCCACGGCGACCCCGAGTACATCCACAATCAGGCGCTGGTCAGCCGCGACCGACTCGGCGTCGACAGCATCGATCTGCTCCAGTATCATGCGCCCGACGACGACGTGCCCTTCGAAAACAGCGTCGAAGCGTTCGCCGAACTGAAAGACGAGGGAGTCATCGACCACGTCGGCCTCTCGAACGTCGGCGTCGACCGGCTGGAGACGGCCCGCGACATCGTCGATATCGTCACCGTCCAGAACCAGTACAACGTCGCCGACCGCCACGCCGAACACGTCCTCGAAGCCTGCGAGGACCACGACATCGGCTTCATGCCGTACTTCCCGCTCGCGGCCGGTGACCTCGGTGACCTCGGCGAAACGCTTGACGGCATCGCCGCCGCCCACGACGCCACCCGCTACCAGATTGCGCTGGCGTGGCTCCTCCGACATTCGGACGTGACACTCCCGATTCCCGGCACGTCCAGCATCGAGCACCTCGAAGAGAACATCGCTGCCAGCCACATCGAACTCACCGACGACGAGTACGCACGGCTGGTCTGACCGGGTCGACCCGACCAAACCGGTTACAAGCGACCACTCCGAACAAGTGGTATGTCCGTCGTGACACGGTTCCGCGAACGTCTCGGTGTGGTCCCCGCCCGCT
Organism: uncultured Halobacteriales archaeon; assembly: GCA_964581735.1. Lineage (GTDB taxonomy): Archaea > Halobacteriota > Halobacteria > Halobacteriales > Haloarculaceae > Salinibaculum. Next base: position 3,272 of record CAZOQK010000145.1, read on the forward strand.
ACGAGCGAGCCTGGGTGTCGAGCATCAACGCCGTGGGCGTCATCGTCCTCGTGGGGGTGCTCTTCGACAGCACGGCCCTGCTCGGGAGCGGCCAGCGCGGTGTCTTCCAGCGTGCGCTGTACCCGCTTGTCCCGCCGTCGGTGTCGCTGGGCGTCGCTCTCGCCGAGGGATACCGGCGCGGCGTCGCGGTGTCGGCCGGCGCGCTCGTTATTTACCTCACCGTTCTCGCAGTCGTGGGGACGCTCCCGGCCGCAGTCGCCGCCGCGCCCGGCGTGGTCGTTGGCGGCGGTGCTGGCGTGGTGGCGCTTGCGGCCGCCGGGTTCGCCTGGATACGGCACCAGACCGCGGCGTAAGCGTCTGCCGGCCGCGCCGAAGGACTCGCATTTTCCGTGCTCAGGCTGCCACCTCGTCGCCGGCCGCAGCCGATTCCGGCACAGGATCAACCTTTCGTCGCGGTGCCGGCGCTGAAACGCTGCTTTTGGTTTTAGAGGAGTGTGGGTCGTCACTCCGACCGGAATGAGGTTCGCCGCCCGCCTGCAATCGCCCACTGGTACCGTCCCCCTCCCCTCGGAGGTGTGCCCTCGATGAGCATCAGACGGCGTCTCGGCACGGGGCTTCGACTGGCCGCACAGAGCGCGTCCGTGCTCCGTCACAACCCGGGGCTGACGGTATACCCGCTGGTCGGCGGCCTCGCGATGGGCGTGTTCGTCCTGACCGCTACCGGGGGGTTCGTCGCCGTCGGCGGCACGGAGTCGCTGCCGGTCGCCGCCGTGGTACTCGTGGCCGTCTACGTCGGAACGAGCTTCGTGGCGGCGTTTTCGACCGCCGCGCTCTCGTGGGCCGCCCGCGAAACGTTCGACGGCCGCGACCCAACGGTCGGTGCCGCGTTCCGGGCCGCCACGAGCCACCTCCCCGCGTTGCTCGGTTGGGCGGTGCTGAGCGCGCTCGTCGGCCTCCTGTTGCGCGCCATCGAGGAGTCGAGTGACCTCGCCGGGACGGTTGTCGCTGCGGTGTTGAGTCTGGGCTGGGCCGCGCTGACGTACTTCGTCGTCCCGGTCATCGTCTTCGAGAATGCCGGACCGACGACGATGCTTCAGGACAGCGGACGGCTGGTCCGTGAGACGTGGGGTGAATCAATCGGCTCGGAGTTCGGTGTCGGCATCGTGAGCATCCTGCTTGCACTGCCGGGCATCGGTATCGTCCTCGCCACAGCCGTCATCTCGCCCGGACAGACGCTGTTGCTTGCGGGTGTCGCGGTCGGCGGCTTCCTCCTCGCGGTGGGCGTGCTCGCGGGCTACACGCTCAGGGCGGTTGCGAAAGTTGCCCTCTACAGCTACGCCCGTGACGGGAGCGCGCCTGCCGGGTTCGACGACGACACGCTGGCGTACTAGGCGTCGGAGCTATATTCCTGCAAGCTAACGTTCGGGCGTGTCACGCACGCGCCCTTCACAGTTTCTGACAGTCTCGGCAGCGATGAGTGTCGTCGGCTGTCTGGCGGCCGGGCTGACGCCGCTGGTCGCCGGTGCCTCAGCGGCCTTTGTCGGGAGTATCGTCTCCAGTGCGGTTCTCGGGCTGGTGTTTGCGGGCCGGACCGTCCAACTGCTCCGGTCGATGGGGCAGGTCAGCCTCCCTGCCGCCGTGTTGACGACTATCTTCGGCGGCTGGTTCATGCTGGCCCCACTGCTGTACGACGTTGGCTTTCTGGCGACGGCGGGGACGCAGTCTGCGGGGATGCTCATTTCGACGTTCTCGCTGTATGTCGTCGTCGCCGGGCTGACCGGCGACCCGGCCTAACAACAGCCGGCTCGGGGCTGGTGACGATGCCCACACGCCGAACATGTCTGGGAGAACGCATCGGAGTTTGACTCGAACAGTTCACCACACGCTTGGCAGATGTAGCGGTCGGCCATACCGTTAGTGGGGGCTGCTGACTCAAGAGTTACACGCCGGCTGAAGGGAGCGCTTCTCGAGACAGCCCGGGATTACAGGGCCAGGGACGGCTGGAAAAGCCAACCCGCACAGAGCCGACGGTCCACCGACGGGTGAAATCGGAAAGTAAAGGCCGCTCGGACGCCGACGCCAACCTCAAATGCCCGACCATCGCGAACATCGCCGTGGCGGTGTCTGTTGTCAGTCCTGCCTCGGCCGGTGCGGGCGCGCGACCGACCTACGGTGAGGTGCCGGCCACCGCCGTCGCGATGCTGAGCGGCGACTGGACTCCCTTCGATGTCCGTCGGATGCGCCTGAAATTTCATAGAACAGATAGATGGTTTTGTCTGGGGCGAAGATTCCTTGCGGAAGTAGCCAATTTTAATGTCCAGCAGCGACAATTCTGTATTGATGAGCGAGTCCAACCAAGATTGGTGGCCCGACCTGCTGGATTTGAGTGCACTCGACCAGAACACACAAGCGTATCCGCTCGGCGAGGACTTCGAATACGCCGAGGAGTTCCAGAAACTCGACCTGGAAGAGGTGAAGTCGGACATCGAGGACGTGATGACCGACTCGCAAGATTGGTGGCCGGCCGACTACGGCCACTACGGCCCACTGTTCATTCGGATGGCTTGGCACAGCGCCGGGACCTACCGGACTACAGACGGCCGCGGCGGTGCCTCGGGCGGCGCCCAGCGGTTCGAGCCGCTCGGGAGCTGGCCCGACAACGCCAACCTCGACAAGGCCCGCCGCCTGCTCTGGCCGGTCAAACAGAAACACGGCAAGCAACTCTCGTGGGCCGACCTCATCGTGCTCGCGGGCAACGTTGCCATGGAGTCGATGGGCTTTGAGACGTTCGGCTTCGCTGGCGGCCGCACGGACGCCTTCCAGCCCGACGAGAGCGCCGACTGGGGGCCCGAACAGGACTTAGAGTCCTGGGACCGCTTCGACGAGGACGACGACCTGATGGACCACCTCGGCGCGACCGTGATGGGGCTTATTTATGTCAACCCCGAGGGTCCCG
>CAZOQK010000146.1:0-6220 GCA_964581735.1 uncultured Halobacteriales archaeon
GAGAACGGCGAGACCACCGTCGACGGGCTCTACGCCGCCGGCGAGTGTGCGTGTGTCTCGATGCACGGCGCGAACCGTCTGGGCGGGAACGCCCTGCCGGAACTGCTCGTCTTCGGTGCCCGGTCGGGCCGCCACGCCGCGGGCAAAGACATGGTCAAGGCGGGGATTCCGACCGGTCCCTCCGCCGAGAGCGAGGACGGCGAGGTCGACACGCCGGTCGCACCCGGCGCAATCGACAGCGGCGACGGCGACGTGGCCGCGGACGGCGGGGCACTCGCCGACCCCCAGTCGGTTATCGAGGACACCGTCACGCAGGAGACAGAGCGCATCGAGACGCTGCTGGAGCGTGACGGCATCAACCACGCCGATGTCCGTGAGAACATCCAGGAATCGATGACCGAGAACGTAAACGTGTTCCGGGAAGAGAGCAACCTCAAGAACGCACTTGAGGACATCCGCGACGCGCGCGAGCGCTACCAGCACGTCGCCGTCTCGGACCCCTCGAAGACGTTCAATACGGACCTCATCCACACCATCGAGACGCGCAACATCCTCGACCTGGCAGAAGCCATCACGCTCGGTGCGCTGGCCCGCGAGGAGTTCCGCGGTGCCCACTGGCGCAAACAGCACCAGGAGCGCAAGGACGATGAGTGGCTCAAACACACCATGCTCCAGTGGAACGACGGCGACGTGAACCTCTACTACAAGCCCGTCATCCTTGAGGGCAAAGAGCAAAAATACGAGCCAAAAGAGCGTAGTTACTGACTACTCCCTGCAGGCGCTTTTTCCGCCGACGCCGTTGAATATCGCATCCAGGAACGACGTGATGTCGCTGACCAGCCCCAGGAATGCCGTGTCTTCGGCGACCATACACGCAAGTGCCGCGACGGTCCGTTCTAACTGCTGGGGCAGCGTGCTGGCGTCCATGGTCACGAGCGCGATGCTGACGTTGCCATAGAGGCGCGCGAGCATCTGGCCGTACTGGAGGATGACGCCGAAAGCGGCCGCGCCGGGGCCGGCGAGGACCCCGACGTTGCCCGCGACGATGAAGGCGTAGTTGAGGTAATCGATGACGCGGTCGATGCGCTCTATCTGCTCGTTGATGCGGTCGATGCGCCGCCCGCCGCCGGAGCCATCGGCGAGGATGCCGATGACGGCGCCAGTACCCCTGTCGACCCCCCAGAAAGCGAAAGGCTCGCCCCTGCCTTCCGGGACGATGGCGGACTCCTCCGACCAGCGCTGGTCGACGATCGCCTCGTGAGCGCCGGCGTTGGGGCCGGTCCACCCCAACTCGTCGGCGTTTGTGGCGGTGAGCGTGCGCCCCTCCAAGACGGTGGCGGCGGACTCAGAGAAGAGTGCCCGCTCGACGACGGCGATGCGGGCGGTTCGTTCGGCGGTCAGGCGCACCGACCGCTGTGGGTCCTCGCTGACGGTCCGATAGCGGGTCAGCGTGAGCACGTCGGCCTGGCGGTGAATCTCGTCGGTGCCAAACTGCGGGCGGATGGTGTACAGGACAGACCGGAGCGCGTCGGAGTAGGTGAGCGAGTCGGTCGTCACGGTATCGGGCAGGGCCCCGTTCAACAGCGTAAGCTCGGTCGGAACGACGGCATAGCCCGCCTCGAGGGCGGTGCGTGCGGCCTCCCCGTCGCCGTCACGGGCGGCGTCGTAGGCGTCTCTCACTGAGAGTTTCCCCGTGAGGATGTCGTCGAGCCACACGCCGGTGCTCGGGGCGCTCCCCTCGAAGGAGAGCATCGTGGTCCCGAACAGCGCGCCCTGTACGTCGGCGATGTGATCGTCGGTCACGGGGTCGCCGCCGTCGAGGATGGGGTCCCAACCGCCGAGCGTACGGGTGGTGGTCCGGCCGCCGACCTGGACGGTCAGGCGGAGGCTGGCGAACTCTCTGGGGAGACTCGTGACCTCGGGGACGGTATACGAGACGGTCGTCTCCGCGCCGGAGGCGGGGACGCGCACGGTCGCGGTCCGTGTCTCGCCCGCGTCGCTCTCGGTGGGTGTCGCGTAATCCAGTACGTATGTCGGCAGGTCCGGTGCGGTGGCGTCGACGTACTCGACGACGGTATCGAGTACGTCCTCGCCGGTGCTGACGAGGACGTACTCGCCGTCGGTCACGCGGGCCATCTCTTTTAACGCGGGCCTTCGTCGGTCCCTGACGTTGAGCATCACCGCCGGCGGGCCGGCCCGGAGTGCGGCCTCGATCTCCGGGGTGAGACTGTCCCCGACGTCGCCGTCAGTGACGTAGACGAGGACGTTCGCGTCCCGTGCGGCGGCCTCGGCGAGGTTCGTGTACAGCTCCGAGTCGGTCCGCTGGAGCCGTACGTCCGCGGCGGGCTGGGCGTCGGTGATGGCGTCGGTCACCTTGGCGACCAACTGGTCCATCGACGCGCCGGAGTACTCAGCGGGCATACTGCCCGAGCGGTCGACCAGAACTCGCACGCGCGGGGCGGCCCGGGTGGCGGCCACAGAGAGCCCGACCGGTTCCTCGTCGACGACTTTGAACGCCGAGGCGGGCAGTCCCTCCACATCGGCGCCGCCGCCGTCCGTCGCACCGACTTCGAGACGCATCTCGGGGTATCTGGCGGTGACCGCCGACGCCGACAGCGTCGCGACGCGGGAGGCGTCCGCGGGGTCGCCGTCGACAAGCGGGCGGCCATCGCGCTGGACTGTGCCGTCTTCCTCGACGGTGAGCGTCTCACCGGCACGGGTCACAGGGTCGCCCTGGACCGAGAGGTCCGCCACCGTCTCCCGGTCGCTTTTGGGGTCCTGGACGGTGAGCGCGGGGAGGAACTCGCGAACGTCGGCATAGCGCACGGCCGGGTTGTCGTAGGGGTCGACACCGGGGAGCATATCGACGAGCAACTGCCGTCCGACGAGGTCCTCGGTCGCCCACTCGCCGCTGACAAGGTCCCGATACGCCCACGGCGAGCGGGGCAACGACCCCGAGAGCGTGACGCGAACCGGCGTCGTCCCCCAGTCTTCGACCTCGAAGGTCCGGGTGTCGGTCGGAAAGCCGGGGTCCTCGAATGTCGCCTGTGGGTCCAGCGGGTTCAGGAGGTGGTCGGTCCCGTCGACGGTGACCCGAACCACCGGTAGTCGGTCGAACCTGCCCCAGCCGAAGTCGAACTCGTCGGGTTCGATCCAGCCCTCTGGGATGGCTTCTCGCACCGTCGCGGCCAAGTCCGCACTCGCTTCCCCACCGGCGTCGAGCGCCTCGATTTCGGCGTCGCCACCGACGGCTTCCTGCCAGGCCCTCGCCTCTTTTTCCGAGCAGTCCGGGTCGAAACTGGCCGTCCTGGGGGTATACAGGATGCGTTTGACATCGGCCTCGCTGAGTCGCGGTCGGACGGCGAGGACTTCGGCGTCGAAACCGGCCTCGGCACAGAGGTGTGCGAGCGTGTCGGTGATATCCCTGGGTGTGCCAGCACCGCCACGGAGCGTCCCGCGAACGCCCCAGCGACGACCGTCGTCGGTGTCGAAGTCGGCGAAACTGTCGTCGACGTACGGCTGGACGGCGACGTTGTCCCGGACCACAGCCAGTATCCGCTCGGGGTCGCCGCTGGCGACGGCCGCCGCCGCTCGCTCCGGGAGGTGGTCCGGACTGTTTTTGATTGCGGTCCGAAGCCGCCTGAACGCCTCGAAGGGGTCCACGTCGCTCTCGTCGCCCCCGCCGTTTGCTTGCCCGTTCAAAAGCGTGTATCCGGCGATCGACCCCGCTGTCCCGAGGCCGAGCGCGGCCAGAACCGCCCGCCTGCTCACTCCGGCCCTTTCCTGGTCTGCGTACTGTCCCGATTCCATGACGCTTTCTCGTCTGCTGTTGTATTGACTGTTACCGCGTCGAAACCGGGTCCGTCCCACCTTCGTCTCACTCGAACGATATCTCGTCGCATTTTAGAACATTCGCGTTCGTCTCCCCGTCGCTTTCTGCCGTGACGGTACCGGCGGCCGTGGCGACTGTTCATCGGTCGACACCGACGGGACGGCGCCGTTGCTCGGTGTTGCGTTTCGAAAGGAAGTTTGCGTGGGTGCAGTCCCTTGTAGGGAACGCACCCGCACTTTTTCACTCGCGCGCTCTCGGACGTTGTCCGCTCGCGTCCGAGGTGCCGTCGGCACCTCGCGGCTCGTGAAAGCAGTGCGTGGGACCGGATTTGAACCGGCGGACCCCTACGGGACAGCGCCCTCAACGCTGCGCCGTTGGCCTGGCTTGGCTACCCACGCACGCGGTGTGCGTCTGCACTCAGACGTACCGAACGTTTGGGTAAAAGCGCTTTCGTTTCGCGCTTTCTCGCTGGGGAGTGACCGACAGGGGCCGGCGGCATAGCAGTTACCGCCTGCGCTGTCGGAAAACGGACGTTTCAATACGGAGAATCTGCAAGCAGTTCCATGGCCAAATACTCGACCGGTAGCGGTGGGGGCGGTGCCGGTGAGAGCTGCGAGCTTTGCGGGGCCTCCGGCGTTGACCTGCATACAGCAAACGTCGCTGGTGCCCAGCTTGAAGTCTGCTCGGATTGTGCTGAACACGACGACAACGCAAAGACTACCTCGGCGTCGTCGTCGGACGACCAGGACAAGCGCGAGCGCCGCAAGCGCGCCGCTCGGAACACTGCCCGGATGCACAATGCAGGCAAAGGAGACGCATCACACTGGGAGGAGGGCGCCGACTACGACGACGACCAGCTCCCATACCTCGTCGACGACTACGGACAGCGCCTCACCGAGGCCAGACAGGCCGAAGGGTTCCAACTGGGTGAACTCGCCGAGGAACTCGGCATCGACGACTCGGACCTGCTCGCCGTCGAACAGGGCCGTGCAACCCAGGCCAACGTCGGCGGCTCTGTCATCGTCACGCTCGAAGACTTCCTCGACGCGGAACTCTCCGAGAGCCGGTAGCGACACGCCCGTTCTGACGGCCCGAGTCGGTAGCCCTAGCAGTGTCTAACTGAGCGAGTTCTGTGAACTGCGGTCATGAAAGCAGCAAGAAAGCCCTGACTTGCTCCGCCACCGTGGACGGCCCTTTCAGTCCCGCAAAGACCCACTTCGTTCGTCTTTCGACCTCCGCAAACGCTTCGCGTTTGCTCAGTCCCACCCGTGTAGACCGGCCGGACAAGCGACAGGATGGGAGTAAAGGGGCGAGCGTCTGGACGAAGGCGCGCGATTTGACATCCTCCCCGCCCTGAAGGGCGAGGATTCCTGACCGCCGTTGGGATATTGTGGTTTACGACGTAGCCTGTTCTCGCGGTGTGAAGCATCCGCTCTCTTGGTCGAACAGATACGTCGATGGCTGTGCCAACCAGCCGTTACTCCTATCCTCGGAAGGATTCGGAGATACTTTCTGTCGAATGTTCTCAGCACCGTTCACGTCTGCATTCGCCACCGTCTCGCATTCGTCACAGACGTACAGACCGCGCTCAACACGGTTCGCCTTCCGTTTGCGACCACAGCACGAACACGACTTCGACGTATCACGCTCTGATACTCGCTCGACTGTGATACCTTCCACCTCGGCTTTGTACTCAAGCGCCGAGGTGAAGCGGTCGAACGCCCACGAGTGCAGGTCGAGGTTGCCGTGCTTGCCCCAGTCCCTCGACTCACCGTTCTCTTCATCCTCACGGATACCGGAGAGGTCGCCAACTACAATCGTTCCAACCCCCTGATCAATACATCGTTGGACGATGTGTTTGGAGAGGGTGTGGAAATAGTGGGTACGGCGACCCGACTTCTTCTGGTTCAACCGCGTGGCTTGCACAGAGTTAGAGGCATCACAGCGAGCGAGTCGCTTGCTGAAGTAGTAGTCGTCTTGCTTCAAGCAGTTGAGTGGGTACAACTCGCTGTGGCCGTCCTCGTAGGCGAGCGCGGCGAAGTCGTTGACACCGAGGTCAACTCCAACAGTCTTCTCGCACGGCGATTCAGCAACCTCAATCTTCACCTTGCAGACGAAGTGTAGTTCCCACTCGTCACCAGTCCAAACGGCTCGGACTTGTTGGACCCTTTCAACGGTGGAGAGGTCAACATCAGGGCGAGTTTGGTACTCGCAGAGGATGAACTCCGACCAATACTCCTTCAGGTTCGAGCCTTTGCTGAGGCGGACTCTCTCGTACTTGGTGTCGAGTTTGAAGCCAGCGGCTTTGAACGTGACCGTTGAACGTGGGTGGTCGTCGCCGTGTTTGCGGTACTTCGGTGGGTTTGCTCTTGTGTCCCCGTTGCGTCG
>CAZOQK010000147.1:0-6216 GCA_964581735.1 uncultured Halobacteriales archaeon
GAGGCGCTCCAGCCCGAGTTCGAGGAGTACGCCCAGCAGGTCATCGACAACGCCGCGGCGCTCGGTGAGCAGCTTCAGGAACACGGCTTCTCGCTGGTCTCCGGTGGCACCGACAACCACCTCGTGCTGGTCGACCTCCGTGAGTCACACCCCGACACGACCGGCAAGGACGCAGAGGCGGCCCTCGAAGCGGTCGGTATCGTCCTCAACGCCAACACCGTCCCCGGTGAGACCCGCTCTGCGTTCAATCCATCGGGCATACGCGCGGGGACGCCGGCTCTCACGACGCGTGGCTTCGACGCCGAAGCCTGCCGCGAGGTCGCGGACCTCATCTCCCGCGTCGTCGACAACTACGACGACGAGGACGTGAAAGCCGAGGTCAGCCAGCGGGTCGACGAACTCACCGACGAGCATCCCCTCTACGAGTAATCAGCGGCTGTTCTCGCTTTCACAGCCGGACCCACCGGCGGCGTCACCGGCACGGACGACACCGTCAGCGAGCGCCGAGAGCACCCAGACGGGGTCGTGACCCGTCTCCCGGCGGTGGCGTTCGATGCACTCGCGTGCCGACTGGAGTTTCTCGAAGCGCCCCGGGGTCACAGTCGGGACAGGAGACGGTGGCGTGGCTGGATTGCACGGTCGGTAATAGAACAGCGCCGAATAAGCCGTTTCGCTCCACGGTGGCGTCGCTCACGGTGGTACGAAAGGGGGGAGAGGGGGGTCACGGGCGGCGGGGGAAGCCGCCCGGTGTTCGGTCAGCGCACGCGTCGGACGCGTCGGAAATGGGCGTGGTGTCCAAGCACGACCGAGAGGGTGTCCGAAGTAGCGTCCGGCCCGTGTGTACCTCTGACAGTGTCCCGTCGAGTCATCGACGGGCGGTCCATCCGGCGGAGTATACCGATCTCATCGACCAACGTCTCATCGCGTCTGCCGCCACAGTATCGAAGATGTGTAATCCATATAGAACTGCTTCCTAAGATACAACAACCGCAGTCAGGCTCGGGCTAATTATCTAGAAATCGGGCGGCTCCTCGCCCCCGAACAGCGTCTCGAAGACGCGGCGCTGTGCTTCCCGGAGGTGGTGGGTAACCGTCGGCTGCGAGACATCAAGCAGGTCGGCCAGCTCCGCCCCGGTCGTCTCCCGCGGGGATTCGAAGAAGCCGCTCTCGTAGGCCGTGACTAACACTTCACGCTGACGGCCAGTCAGTTCCGTATCGAGGGCGAACTGCATCGGGTCGGTGGCGTTGGTCTGCTTTCGCTCGCGTTTCGACTGCAGTTCCGTGTCCGGGTAGGATTCCCGGACCCGTTCTAGGAACGTCCGAACGGACTGCTGGACTGGGAGCCGAACGACCGCCTGTGTCCGGTCGCCGCCGGCCACGACGCGTTGTGGAATCCCGCCGCTTTCGAGGAGCCTGCCGGCCACTGTATCGCCGTTCAGTGTCGCCCGGAAGGTGTGTCGGTCACCCCGTTCCAGGTGGGTCAGGGATTCGACGGCGACGAACTCGGCCTCAAGCGCGAGAATCCCCTCAACCGGCGGGTCGTCCAGTTCGAACAGCACGCGGGTGGCGCCGTCGGAATCGGATGTCGTCTCGCGGTACTGCACGCTCGTCCCGGCCAGCCCGGCGACGGTGTTCAGGAACGTGTTCGGCGTCGCGATGTCCAGTTCGAGCTCGGCCACGTCGTCCGCGAGAATCCCCTGCTTCGTCTCGACGACGCTGAGTCCGTACCCGAGGAGCCGGCCGATGTCGCCGAGGGTCCCGGCGAGCACATCGTCGAAGGCACCTGGCTCCGCTGCGTACACTGCGAGCACGCCGTAGGTCGCCTCGCCGTAGGTCAGCGGGACGGCCAGCGCCGACTGATACCCCTGGTGGCTGGCGGTCCGCGCCCACTGGGACTCCTGGAGGTGGTCGGTAACGTTGTCGACGACGACCACGTCGCCGCGCTCGGCGGCCCGGGCACTCGGTTCGCCGGACCCCACGGTCGCCGAGACGACATCCAGATATTCGCTGTTGCCCGTCCAGGTGTGTGGCTCGACTGCGGTCCCGTCCGGCGGCACCGACCCGACCCACGCGAACGCGAACTCATCGACTAGCCGGTCACAGACCGCCTGTTCGAGGTCCCGGCGCGAAGAGAGACTGACGACCGACGCCGCCACGTCCCGGAGGAGGCTGCTGACACGCTCGAAGGCATCGAGTTTGCGGGTGCGCTCGGTGAGTTCCTCATCGAGTTCGCGGATGCCCTCCCGCCCGGCCACGCGGTCAAGGGCGGCCTCCGTCGTCGCGGCGAGCAGGCCAACGAGTTTGCGCTTCTGGGCGTCGAACACGCCCACCTCCTCGGAGGCAGCGACGAAGACGCCGTGGTCCCCCAACGGGAGCAGATACGCGCTCCGGCCGGGCGTCTCCGGGTTGTACACTCCCTCGACCGACCTGATATCGTCGAAGACGTTGGACTGGCCGGTCGCGTACGTGTCCCACGTCAGCGAGTCGTCGTGACCGGGGCCAAACACCATCGAGTCCCCGTAGAACTCGATGAGTGTGTCCGTCGCGGCGACCGGCCGGAGGGCGTTTTCCTCGCTGTCGAACAGGAAGACACCGACCCCGGACAGCTCCAGTACGTCGGCGGCCACGTCGACGACGATATCACTGACCTCCTGTTCGGTTGTCGTCCCCAGCAGCGCGCGGGTCCCTTCATGCAGGGACGTAAGCGCTTTCTCGCGTTCGCGCCGCTCGACGGCGGCGGTGGCGTAGCCGATTGTCTCACCGAGTTCGGCCAGGACTTCGAGTTCCTGCTCGGTGAACGCGCCGGGGTCGCTCGCGTAGACCCCGATGACGCCATACTCCACGTCATCGTAGGTCACCGGCACCGCCGCCAGCGACTCGATACCCACATCGACTGCGGCCTTCTCCCACTGTTCGGTCACGTCGGCTGACACCCGCCCGACGACCTGTACCTCGCCGGTTTCGAGCGCGCGCATCCCCGGGCTGGTGTCCGGCGTAGCGTTCTCGATGGGGAACCCGTCCTCGACGTACCGTTCGCCGACATCCGTCCAGGCCGTTGGTTCGAGCCGTCCGTCCGGCATCGCCCGCAACGCCAGCGCGAAGTAATATTGCCCGGCGGAGGTGAGCCGCTCACAGACGAGGCGCTCGATTTCACCCCGGCTGGACGCCCCCACGAGCGCTTGGTCGACATCCCTAATGACGCCGTTGAGGCGGTCCAACTGGACGAGTTCGTCGCGCTGTTGCTGGATTTTCTGCTCGCGGGCCTTCCGCTCGGTGATGTCGACCAGATATCCCTGGTAGTATTTGACCGTGTCGCCGTCGCGGACGATTTTCGTGGTGTCGGTGACCCACTTCGTCTCGCCCTCCGGCGTGACGATACGGTAGGGTTTGTGGTTGAACCGCTCGGCACCGCTCTCGCTGTACTCGGCGACCTCGCCTGTCACCCGTTCGAGGTCGTCTTCGTGGACGATATCGGCATAGGGAACCTCGCCCGATTCGAGGGCTTCGGGGGTGTAGCCGAAGGCCTCCTCGACGTTCTCGGAGACGTACTCCACGGGCCACCCCTCGGCGCTGTTCCACCTGAACACGACTGCCGGCCCCTCCGCGAACATGTCCCGCTCGGCTGCGAGTTGCTGTTGGGTCTCCCGACGTTCGGTGATGTCCTGTGCGACCCCGACCAGCCGGACGAGTTCGCCGTCGCCGTAGACGCCAAAGGCACGGTCGTGGACCCACCTGACCGTTCCGTCCGGCTGGACGACACGGTAGATTTCGTCGTAGGATTCGGGGTCCTCGCGCTGGCGTTCGAGTGCTGCCTCGACTGCTGCCCGGTCATCCGGGTGGACGCCCTCTACGAACGCGTCGGGGTTCTTATACAGTTCCTTGCGGGAGTGTCCCCAGATTTCCTCGTAGGCGGCACTGATGAACTCGATTTCTTCTTTCTCTGGCGGGGTAATCCAGACGGCGTCGTTGATATTCTCGCTTATGTGTTCGAGCATCTCGTCGCGCTCGCGGAGCTTGCGCTGGCGTTCGCGTTGCTCGGAGACATCCCTGACGACGCCCACCGTCCCCTCGAAGACGCCGCCACGCCGCAACACTGCAATCCGCGTCTCGCAAGGTATCTCCCGGCCGTCGTTGGTCTTGATGGTCATCTCCAGTGACTGAACGCCGTCTATCCCTTTGCCGAGCGCCCGGGCGATCTGTTGCTCGCCACGTCTGACCTCCTCGTCGGGCATCGCCATGGCGACGTTCGATCCGATGAGTTCCGCACGGTCGTAACCGGTCAGCTCCACGGCGGCGTCGTTGACCGCGACGATAGTGCCGTCCGTATCCAACTGGTAGATTCCGTCGACGGCTGTGTTGAGTATTGTCTCGTAGCGTTCAAGCGTCCGGTCGCGCGCGGAGCGCAGCGACTGGTCGTCGACGACACTCTCGATGCGCCGGCCCAACAGCGGTTCGGAGACCGACGCCACGGTGGACTGGAGTATCTCGGTCGCCCCCGCGTCAAGGACGGCGTCGACGTACTCGGAGGTCTCGCTGTCGACGAAGACGATGACCGGTACCGCGGGAAACTCCCCGCGGAGCGTCCGGATGGTGGTCAGATGTCGCTGGAGGGCGTCGCTGTGCGTACAGAGAAGACAATCGACGCGGCGCTCGCCGAGGTGTGAAAGTGCGTCGTCGAGCGATGTTGCGAGTGCGATATCGACGTCACTCCCCTCTATGGCGAGTTTCGACGCGAGGTCGTCACTGTCGCCAGGCGCGTCCGTGAGACACAGCAGACGTATCGTCTTCGGTGTGGATTGCATCTAGCGTGGACACCCTCTTTATACTCCCTCGGCGGTGGACAGGCGCCGGCCGAACCGCTCGCGTCCGGGATTCGCTATTCTCTACGCACTCCGCAAAATAAGTCCTTGGCCTCGACCCTCCGGAGAATACCGTGGGGATACCGACCGGTGACCCAGCGAGGGGCTGGGCGTTACTCCGTGAGAATGAGCACGACCGCTTCGCCGTCGATGACGGTGTCGCCGTCGGCGTTGGTAACGGTCGTCGTGAGGCGGAACTGGTTGTTGCCGAGGTCCTCCGCGACAGTACAGTCGGCGGTCACTCGGTCGCCGATCTCGACCGGTGCGAGGAACTCGAGGTCCTGGGAGAGATAGACCACATCCCCGGGGATGCGCGCGAGCGCGGCACTGATAGTGCCGGAGACGAGGATCCCGTGTGCGATGCGGCCGTTAAATCGGGTCTCCTCGGCGAAGTCCTCGTCGAGGTGCAGGGGGTTCGTGTCGCCCGAGGACGCCGCAAAGCGCCGGACATCCTCGTCGTGCATCGTCTTGGTGAAAGTGATGCTGTCGCCAACTTCGATGTCCTCGGGAACCTCGCTGTCCCAGCCAGCGTGGTCGACGCCGGCCTCGACTGCGTCCTTCGATGTCGGTGTCGCAGCCCCGCTCCCGCCGTCCGTCTCCACGTCGGGCGCGGTTACAGCGCTGAAGGCTGCAGCGTTGGCTTCAGTGACGTTCGACAATACCTGCGTCGAGAGTTTTGCGTAGGTGCTCGGGAACATGGTTAGTGGGATGCCAACCGTCAGCGGTCGGCCTTGCTGTCACGCTGATTCAAACACCGGCCCAATTTAGGTGTATCGTTAATACGGCCAACCCCCTACCGCCGACTGACACATAGTCTGTGAACTGTAATAACAGTCCTACTGGCGGCGGTGTCCCCCGATTCCCGGCCCGTGACCGGATTCCGCGGGGTTCAAGACTCGCGCCGTCGCCAGGAATGGTAATGACGGATATAATCGACGGGAACGCGGTCGCAAGCGATGTCCGGGACGATCTGGCCGACAGCATCGACACCCTCGCCGAGGTGGGCGAGACGCCCGCGCTCGCGACAGTTCTGATGAGCGACGACCCCGCCAGCGAGACGTACGTCTCGATGAAACAGGACGACTGCGCCGAAGTCGGTATCGAGGCCATCGACATCGACATCGACCCCGACGCCCCCGCCGCGGAGTTGTACGACACCATCGAGGAGCTGAACGACGACGACGACATCAACGGGGTTCTCGTCCAGATGCCGGTCCCCGACCACGTCGACGACCGTGGGGTGCTCCGACGCATCGACCCCGAGAAAGATGTCGACGGCTTCCACCCCGAGAACGTCGGCCGACTCGTCGCCGGCAACGCCCGCTACAAACCCTGTACGCCACACGGTATCCAGAAAC
>CAZOQK010000148.1:0-6170 GCA_964581735.1 uncultured Halobacteriales archaeon
GGCCTGCTCCGCCGCAACTCCCGCATCGTCAACTTCGACGGGTCGGAACCGGAACGAGTAGGACTACTGAAATCCATTCAGGACGGCGGCGAGGATGTCGACGAGGCCCGGACCGGCGAACAGGTCGCCGTCTCCATCGACGGCCCGACCGTGGGTCGCCAAATCAAGGAAGGCGACGAACTCTGGGTCGAGATTCCTGAAAAACACGCCAAAATCCTCGAACAGGAACTCACCGAGGACATCACCGCCGACGAACGCGAAGTCCTCTCGATGTACCTGGACAACCACCGCGACCGGGACCCCTTCTGGGGCAAGTGAGAGCCCATCTCTCTTCTGGCCCTTCGCACTGGCTCCCCGGTGGTGTCCCTGCCTATTGGGTAATAATATTTAATTAGGCCGCGAGCGATAGTGTAGATACGATGACCCCTGACGACTTGCTGACCCGGCACGATATCCTGCTGGCGGCGATTGCACTGCCACTGGTGGTGGCTGGGGCGGTGGGGGCACTCCTGCCCGTCGGAATGTCGTTCGCGCTCGGTGCGGGCAGCGTCCCGGCGACGGGGAGCATGGGCTATGCACTCTTTTATCGGCCACCGGGCGAGCAGACAAACGCGTAGAGAAGACGCTTACTGCGCTGTCGGCGACGGATTGTCCGGCATCGCCTGTTTCATCTGGAGTGCGGCACTGGCGGCCAGTCCCATCGCGAGGTCCTCGCGTTCGGTTTCCTCGATAGCCACCTCGCCTTCAGGGGCGTAATCGGCGGAGACGACGGAGCCGACGGGCGGCTGGACGGCAACTGTCGCACGCGGACCGTCGTTACCCTCGGTAATCTCCGAGCCGACGACGAACTCACTGGGGAGGAGTTCCCGGGTTCGTGCGGCGACACTGGAGAGGTCCTGCCGGAGTGCTTTCCGCTGGTCTGCAGTGAGCTCAACGGCCATCTCGTCGCCGAACGGCGTGTTTCCATACATGCGGATTGACTACTCTTTATGTGCGGTGGACTTAAAAAGTCGCCGACTCTCACAACATCGTTCGGTGGGATGGCGGCTCGCGGAAACCACTAAATATAATCCCCTACTGGTACACTGGAGTGGTGAATGGAGATTATCGACGACGAAGGACATCTCTTCGGGCGCGTGAACGTTATCGACGCGCTCGTCGTGCTGTTTATTCTCGCGGTACTCGTGGCAGGTGTCGCGCTCGTCACCGGGCTTGGTGGCTCAGCCGATACGGAACCGACAGTCGGAGCCGAGTACGCGACACTGACTGTGGGGCCGCTCTCGGGTAATACGTCAGCGGCTCTGGCCGACTCCGGGAGCGTGACCGTCGTCGGCACCGAGACCCGACTCGAAGTCGTGGACGCTGCCCGAACACCGCACCCCACGCAGGACGCATCGGTCGCCGTCCTTCGGGTGAGAGTCCCGGAGGGATCCGCCACCGCAAGTCTCAGCCAGTCGTTCGACGCAACAGACGGCCAACTGTCGTACAACGCGTCGCTCTCCGGGTTCACAAACGAGACCGAAATCGAGACGCGAAGCCGGTCGCTCATCGTCGAAGCGTCGGTCCCCGGGCAGGTGTCCGGCACCGTCGAATCCGGTGATACACACCGGATAGCCGGGGACACTGTGGCGACCGTGACGAACGTCCAGCGACTGGGAAGACAGGGTGGGCAGCGACAACTCCGCGTCGCGCTTGACGTGACCACTGCTCGGGTCGACGGCACCGAGCAGTTCGCACAGCGCTCGCTCCGACTCGGCACGTCACTCCCGTTCCGGACCGACTCCTACAGCATGGGTGGCGCAATCGTCTCACTCGATGGAAATGGGCTCGCCTCGGAGAACGTGACCGTGCGGGCCGAGACGACCGTTCCGGAGACGGTCGCGGAGAACGTCGACGCGGGTGACTCCTATGCCGTCGGGCCGATGACTGCCGCAACCATAGACACAGTCTCGTCGCTTCCGACCGGAGCGGGTCCGGAGTCGAGGCTCCTGTTGAATCTCTCGCTCCGGACCGCGACGTTCGACAACGAGACGACGTTCCTCGGTCGGAGCCTCCGTCCCGGCACGGCGGTGCCGTTCGAGACGGACGAGTACGTCCTACGGCCCACGATTACGTCGCTCGACCCGGAGGCACTCGAACGCCGGACGCTGACGACGCGCCTGCAGACGACCGTCTCACAAACTGTCGCGGACAGCGTTACGAGCGGTGACCAGTACCGCATCAACGAGCGGACTGTCGCCGAGATCGAATCCGTGACGGCGTACCCCGTTGCGGGCTCAACTCGGCAGCGGCTGTCGATGGGGGTGGCCCTCCGGACGACCATCGAGGACGGCACCCCGCAGTATCTCGGGAGTCCAGTCCGCGTGGGAAGCACGGTTCCCTTCGAAACGTCGTCGTATAGGTTCCGTGGAACCGTCGTGAGCC
This sequence comes from uncultured Halobacteriales archaeon, assembly GCA_964581735.1. Taxonomy (GTDB): domain Archaea; phylum Halobacteriota; class Halobacteria; order Halobacteriales; family Haloarculaceae; genus Salinibaculum. The sequence goes on from CAZOQK010000148.1 coordinate 2,425, forward strand.
AGAACGGGTCCCGAATCGGACAGCCCGTCGATGCGACGCTGGAGGTCGACTGGGAGAACATCCGGCCGTCGCTCGCCGACTCGATGAGTCCCGGGATGACCGAGACCCACCGCGGCGCGGACGCGACCATCACCGCCATCGACCGTGAGCCCGCAACCGAGATACTCCGCACGGAGACCGGTGAGATCTTCGCCCGTGACCACCCGGTCAACGAGGATGTCCACCTGACGCTCTCCGTCGAGGCACGGCAGACAGACGGAACGCTGTCCTTCCACGGCCGACAGGTCCAGAGTGGTGATAGCGTCGTCCTCGACTTCGGGTCCGTGACCGTCCGCGGAACGGTCTCCGATATCGATATCGACGGCTAATCTGGGCAGCGAGCACTCACAGAATAGGGTTGCTCTTGCCGTAGACAGCACAGACGACGGTCGTCGTGTATTCCCCCCCAGCGGCTTCGGCTCCCCGGACGACGAAGTCTTCCTCGACGAACTCCCAGTCGCGAAGCTCGCGCCCGGCGGCCAGTCCCGCTTCGATGGTCTCGCGAACCGTGTCCCTGTCTTCGCCGCTCGCCTCGTAGAAGATGCCACGTCCCGACTCGCTACGTGCCCAGCCGATACCGGCGACGGCGGGGCCGTCCTCGCTTGGGGCGAGTGTCGCCTTGCTCTGGACCACGGTGAGGCGGTTCCCGGCCGGGCCGAGGTCGGGGGCCGTGCCGACGGCCTCCAGCGGGGGGCCTGCGGGGATGACCGAGGAGACGGTCACCAGATTGTAGTTGTGGATGTTCGCGTCGGCCAGCGCAGCGTCGTAAGCCGACATGGCTGTCGGCGTGGTTGCGCTGCCCCACACGACCCGCAGGACGCTCATGCCCTGTCTTGACGACGGCAGTCATAATGCGTTTCGCTTCGGTTTATCCCTCGTAGCCGGCGTACTCCATCACGCCCCAAGAGTCCGTCGCCGGGAGCGCCGATTGGGTCCGACATTGTAGGGAGACGGTTGAACTCCACTGATAGAACGGGGGCCGGATGTTTTCAGCCGGTGGGAGCTCGGTGAATGTGTTCGGCTCTTCGTTTATAATTGGGCACACAAAGAGTCGTTACGTACTTCCCCAGGAGCCACCTACCGCAGTTCAATGGAGTATCTGGAGAGTCGCCACGAGCGGGTCGAAGACCGCCTGACGGAGGTACTAGAGGCGGTCGAACCCGACGAACTCCGCGCGGAGCTCGAACACGTCGCGCTCGCGGGCGGCAAGCGCGTGCGGCCGACAGTCACCGTGTTGGTCTGTGAGGCGCTCGACGGCGATGTCGAGCGCGCCATCGACTACGCCGTCGGCGTCGAACTCGTCCACAACGCCTCGCTGGTCATCGACGACATCATCGATGAATCGGAACGCCGCCGGGACACCCCCGCGGCGTGGACGCAGTTCGGCTACGGCCCCGCCATCATCGCCTCCGACGGCCTGCTCGGCGAGGCGTTCGCGTTGTTTTCGGCCAACGAACGCGCCATGCAGGCCGTCGCCGAGTCGATGGTCGAACTCGGCGAGGGCGAGGCTGTCGAACTGGTCGACCAGCCCGTCACCGAGGCGGAGTACGTGGAGTTGGCCCGACGCAAGACGGGTGCGCTCTTTCGCGCAGCGGCGGAACTCGGCGCGATTGCGGCGGATGCCGACGCCTACACCGTCGAAGCGTTCGGCCAGTACGCAGAGCGCGTCGGTGTCGCCTTTCAGATGCGCGACGACGTGTTAGACGCGACGGCCGACCCCGAGCAACTGGGCAAGCCGACCGGTCACGACGCCGAGATGGAACGCCCCTCTATCGTTGAGGTGACCGACCTCACGCCGGCGGAGGCCGAACAGCGGGCCCACGACACCTCCGATGCCGCCCTGGCCGCGCTCGATTCCGTCGAGAGCCAGGACAGCCAGGCGATGGCGTATCTCCGTGACCTCGCGGAGTTCGTCGTCGTGCGCGACCGCTAACCCGAACCTCTTTTTGATCGCCTCCCTGCTCTCCCCCATGGGACGCGGCTTCGAATCCGACACACAACTGCACCGCCCTGACTCGCTTGCTGACAGCCTCCGCCCGCTCGCAATCTGGCTCGGTCTCGGGACGTTCTTCCTCGGCGCCATCCTCCTCGGTGCCAGCCTCGCCCGGGAGTCCGCCGACGCCGTCGTCGGCCCGATGTTCCTCCTCTTGGGTGTCTCGCTCGTCGGCGGCGGCTTCCTGATGGACCCCACCGAGTTCTTCCTGGACCCCGAAATCGAGTTTACGGGCCGTGAGTGGTACGTCGTCGCGGGGGCCTCCGTCCTCCTGCTCGCCCTCGCCGTCATCGCCGGCGCGCTGGTCGTGCTCTGAGACGCAGTCCTTATTTCCGTCTCCGGCGAACCGAGCGGTATGACTGTCATTGGAACCGTCGGGCTCCCCGGCAGCGGCAAGAGCGAAGCCGCCACCGTCGCCGACGACTTCGGGATTCCCGTCGTGACGATGGGCGATGTCATCCGGGCGGAGTGTCGTGACCGCGGTCTCGACCCCGCGACCGAACACGGCGCTATCGCAAAAGCACTCCGCGAGGAGAACGGCCCAGGTGCCATCGCCGAGCGCTCGCTCCCGCTCATCGAGGACGAACTCGACACCGCCGACACCGTCCTCGTCGATGGCATCCGCTCGGATACCGAGGTCGAGCGCTTCGAGGATGCCTTTGGCGCCGAGTTCCTGCTCGTGAGCATCGAAGCGCCCTTCCAGGACCGCGCCGAGCGCCTGGACCTGCGGGGCCGGGACGCAAGCGCCGACGAGGGCGGGGAATCGCTGGTGGACCGCGACGAGCGCGAACTCGGCTTTGGGATGGGCGAGGCCATGGCGATGGCCGACCTGACCGTCGAGAACACCGGCTCCCTGGCGGCGTTTCACGACCGCGTGCGCTCGCTGTTGACCGACACCGCCGCTACAATCGAGGAGTCATGATTTACAGCGTCGACGTGGAGGTCACGGCCCCAGTCTATGATACCGAAGTCACCGACAGGGTCGCCGACGCCATCACGGCCATCTTCCCGACCGCCAACCCGGAGAGCCGGCACGGCGAACTCACCGCGACGGTCCACGATGTCGAACACTTCTCTGAGCTGCTCCACCGCCAGGAGATTCTCGACACCGCCCGCGGCATCTTTTTCGACACCCGCCAGGGCGACAGTTTCTCCTTCCAACTCAAAAAGCAGGCGGCCTTCCAGGGTGTGGTCAACTTCGTCGCCGACGAGCCGGGTGAACTCGGGGCGCTCACGGTCAGGGTCCGCGTCGAGGACCCGGCCGTCGCGGAATTCATCGACCACATCGCGCCGCCGACCGAGGACGGCACGCCGGTCGACACCTGACACTGATTCTTTCGGTCGTTTTCGGGGTAGTGTTTAGTTAAGCGAGTTCTGTGAACTGCGGTCATGAGAACAGCAAGAAAGCCCCGGCCGTCTGGACTCGGGGGGCTTGCTGCGCGCTTCGCTCGTTTCGCTCGTTTCAGTGCTTGCTACGCCCGCCGTCGTTCAGACGGCCGCCCCTTTCAGTCCCAATTTGTAGCTGGATTGGCCAGTATATGCGGGTGGGACTGAAAGGGGCGACTTGCTCCGTGAACTCCGGCGTTCGGAAGAGCGAAGCTCTTCCGTAGCTCGCGGAGCTTCGCTCCGCTCACTCCTGAAAATCTTCGATTTTCTGCGACAGCGAGTCGCGGGAGTTTCATGAGCAGGGCGAGACCGAAGGTCTCGCTGGCCA
>CAZOQK010000149.1:0-697 GCA_964581735.1 uncultured Halobacteriales archaeon
GTCACGGACGTCCAGATCCAGGACGGCTGGCAGGACGACCTCGAAGCCTCCGCGGGCTGGCAATCGACCGTGGTCGTGCTGGACGACGCGGAGACGAGCGTCGGGATGGGCGACAGCGGCGGGTCCAGTGGCACGGATAATGCGGGGCTGGGTTCGTTTGGTGGTGACGCCGACGTGGCTGCGAGCGCCACCGCGGAGGACGGCACGGCAAGTGACGGCGGGGCCGTTCAGGCGACTGCCGGGGGGAGCGGTGAAACGCAGGAGTTCACGGGAACGGTTGTCCAGACTGGCGACCCGGTCGTGCTGGACGATGGAACGGAGACGATGGCAGTCGAGACGGGGGCACACGTCCAGCTGGGCGAGGAAATCACTGTCCGGGGACAGATGGACGGCGACCGACTGGACGCCGAGGAACTGTTCTGAGCGGGCTCGCGACGCATCGGAAACCCTTAAGACGGTTTCCGCCCCGCTTTGGCGTATGAGCGTCGAGTTACCGTTCGCCCCGGTGGACGAGGTCATCCGGCGCAACGCCGGTGACCTCCGGGTGAGCGCGGAGGCCGCCGAGGAACTGGCCCGTCGGATTCAACAGCGGGGGGCGACCCTCGCAATCGAGGCTGCCGAGCAAGCGACGGCAGACGGACGGAAGACGCTGATGGCTGCCGACTTCGGGGCCACCGACGCCCCCGACAAGGACGCC
>CAZOQK010000149.1:707-6149 GCA_964581735.1 uncultured Halobacteriales archaeon
CAGCTATCGCGTGGCGATGAGCGCCCGCGTCGCGCTGGCGGCTGTCCTGGAGGCTTACGCCGCCGACGTTGCCGCGGCGGCAGCGACGCTCGCGCGCCACGCCGAGAGGCGAACAATCAAAGCCGAAGACATCGAAGCGTACTACGAACTCAGGCAGTACTTCGAATGAGATTCGGTTACCGCGAGACCTGCCTCGAACACAAGACCGGCCCCCGCCACCCGGAGAGTCCCGACCGTCTTCGGGCGGTGCGGCGCGCACTCTCGGACCGGCACGGCGTCGAGTACGTCGACGCCGGGTCGACGAGTCGCGAGCGCGTTCTCGCGGTCCACGCCGACGACTACGTCACCGAATTCGAGGCGTTCTGTGCCGACGGCGGCGGCGACTGGGACGCCGACACCGTCGCCGTCGAGGCCACCTGGGACGCCGCGATGGCCAGTGCCAGCCTCGCAGAGTGGGCAGCCGACGCGGCACTCGAGGGGGCCGACGGCCGCCAGACGCCCTTTGCGCTGGGCCGCCCGCCCGGCCACCACGCGGTTGCGGACGACGCTATGGGGTTTTGCTTTTTCAACAACGCCGCCGTCGCCGCTCAGTCGGCCATCGACGAGGGCGGGGCCGAACGCGTCGCCATCTTCGACTGGGATGTCCACCACGGCAACGGCACCCAGGATATCTTCTACGACCAGGGCAACGTCTACTACGCCTCGATTCACGAGGACGGCCTCTACCCCGGGAGCGGTCAGGTCGGTGAGACCGGCGAGGGTGATGGCGCGGGGACGACGCTGAACGTCCCCTTCCCCTCCGGAACGACGAAAACGGGCTATCTCGCGGTGCTGGAGGAGCTGCTCGGGCCGGAACTGGTCGATTTCGACCCCGACCTCTTGCTCGTAAGCGCCGGCTTCGACGCCCACAAACACGACCCCATCTCGCGAATGCGCGTCTCCACCGAGGGGTACGGGCTGCTCACCGAGCAGGTCCGTGCGATTGCCGATCAGACCGACGCCGCACTCGGGTTCGTCCTTGAGGGCGGGTACGGCCTGGATACGCTGTCGGAGAGCATCCGGATGGTCCACGAAGTGTTCGACGGCTACCAGCCGCCACCGGACGATGACGAGCCTCGGGACGCTGCCCGCGAAACCATCGATGACGTAAAAACCGAGTTCGGCCGCTAAGGCCGGGGGTCGAAATACCGCCTCAACTGCGTGCCAAAGTGGTCTGTGAGCGCCGCAATATCACCACCGACCAGCAGGTCATAGCCCGACTCCAGTTCGGACTCGACGTGAACGCCGAGGGCACACTCGAAGATGGCATCACTCCCGAGCAGGTCGGCCGCGCTCGTGTACTCGCGGGCACGCTCGACAACGTAGCGGTCGCCGTCGATGAATGGGCTATACGGGGGCTGGTCGCCCATCGCCGCGTACTGCTGGAAAAAGTCCGCCGCGTGTTCGCGGACGTGAATCGGCGGGCCGTCGTGCCGTTCGACCGCCGGGCGTTCGGGGACGGCGAGTTCGAACAGCAGGACGGCAGTGTCGTCACTGTCACTCCCATCGTCCCTGCCGTCGGTGGCGAAGGTCGCCGAGCGGAACACGTCGAACCCCCGCCGGTCGAGTTCGCTCGCAATGCCCCCCCGGGACTTTTCTAACTGGGGCCACAGCTGGTCGTCAACGATATCGGGCGCACCGAAGCGGACGGCGATGGGTGTGGTGCCGCGTGTCTCGACGGCCTCGCGGACCCCGTCGGCGGCCATCGGTTCCGGGTCGTCGGGCTCGAACAATCCCTCGCGGGGGTCGGCCAGCAACTCGCGGGCGTAGTGCTGGAGGCGCGCAACGTTCGCTTCCGAGAGGACGGCGGCGACGTTGCGCTCGGGGTCGGTGGGGTCGATGACAACGAGCGGGTCGTCGAAAGCGAGGTCGACGTCGCCGACCTCGTCGTTCCGAGACGGCTTCGCCGTCTCGCGGCCGTGGTCCTCGGGATCGAACTCGACCGGCGGGTGCCAGTCGGCGGCGGCCTCGACCAGCGGCCGAAAGCCGCGGCATTCGAGGACGAGCAGTTCGGTCAGAAACCCGGAGAACCCGCGCGTGCGGAGGTCGCTGCCGTAGACGCCGATGCCCTTGCAGAACTGCTTGCAGACGCGTACCTCGTCGGCGAGGTCCTCAGTCAAGCGAGCGTCGAGATAGCGGGTGTGAAAGGGCGTGCGGTCGACCGCGGACTGGATAGCGGTCGCGTCGTCGACGGCATAGCAGGGGACACAGTCGACCTCGTAGCCGTCGTACTCGCCGACGACGTAGGGGTGTTCGGCGTACTCCTCGTGGCCCTCGGGCAGGACGCTGTGGCCGACGGTGAGGCCGTACTCCTCTAGCTGCTCGCGCGAGATATCGGGCGGGAAGGCGACAAAGAGGTCGATGTCGCGGTCCCCGGCAATCCACGTCTCTCTGGCTGTGGAGCCGACCTGGATGATGTCTGCAGTGGTCGGGAGGTCGGCAACGGCGTCGCGTGCGCGGTCGCTGAGCTCGGCGGCGACTGCCTGCAGGCGCTCGCGCTCGTCGGGCGTGGGTGTGACCCGGTCGCGGACGCGCGCGAGCACGGCGTCGAACTCGTCGGGCATGGACTGGTGTTGCTGGCAAGTGCGTGAAAGCGTGTCGGTGCGGGCCGGAAAGCGAAACGCCTATTTAACTAATCGCTTTATTCGGAGTTGCGTGCCGCCGTAGCTCAGTTGGTAGAGCACCACGCTGTTACGGTGCGTAGGATGTCTGCGTGCCGCAGATACGTGGTTGTCCCAGGTTCGAGCCCTGGCGGTGGCGTCTATACTTTTCGGCGAGGCGTCTTGTCGCCGAGTGATTTCTCTCTATCGAACGCCACGATACAGGGCTCGAACGCGGAAGTCGCAGCCCGCGCAGTGAGCGCAGCGAACGAGCAGGACCGTCTTGCATCGGTTCGAGCCCTGGCGGCGTTCGGAAGACGCAACGCGTCTTCCGAGCCAACCAGACATCTTCGATTTCTGGTGATGGCGTAAAATCGCGGAGCGATTTTTCGACCCACGAGAACTGCTCCGCAGTTCTCGGGATGGCGTGAATTTTCTGCGAAAATTCACGTACAGTCAGAAACCTCCGATTTCTGACGATGGCGTCAACCATTTTCCTGCGAGGCGTTTCATCGCCGAGGGACTGCTCTTTCGGTTTGACGCCACAGTGTTGTGTGGACTGTCGGTGAACAGTTGCCGACAAGACATTTACCGATTTCCTTCGATGTTCCCCATATGCGTCGGCGCTCGGTCCTCGCCTTGACTGGCTCCCTCGTCACGACAGGTCTTGCTGGATGCAGTACCTCGTCCAGTAGTTCCGATGGAACCGGCTCTGTGACCGCAGACAAAAAATCGACCGAAGGTGCACAGTCCGTGCGCGAAACAATCGTCCAATGCGAAGAGCACCATATCCGAACGGAGCACATCCCGGAGGGGTCGACACAGGTGAGCTCTATCAATCCGGATATCGTGGAATTCGACACCCGGAATGGGGGCACCTACGCGACCGTCGAAACTGAGTTCGGATACCAGGCGCCAGCGGAGACGGATACCCCAACCCCTGTGATTGACGCGCTCGTCACGGCGTACTACTATCGCGGCAGCGATGGAACGTTTCGAACCGAGAAACCGGACCAGGACCCCGCAAACGCGACCAGAATCCAGTGTGATTGAGTCGGGCACTGTCTTGTTCACCCTCGGCAGGATTCGCTCAGCGGGCAGTCCTTTTTGTTCCCGCCCACCGCAACCACACGCCTCCCCAGCCGACTGCGTTGCTCGGCCTCCGGCCTGCGCTACTCATCCCTCACACGGTGCTGTCTCGCGGCGCCCCGGGCACGCTCGACAGCGCGCGCCTGACTGAAAATTCACTCACCGCTGCTTTTCCATGCCTGTCATTCCCACTCACTGAGATTTTTGCCGTAACTCGTGGTTATAGATGCGTAGAGATATATGAGTGTGAAACATGACCAACGAGCAGGAGCGACTGGGCTTTGGGACCCGATGTGTCCACGCCGGACAGGAGGCGGACCCGGCGACAGGGGCACGCGCGCCCCCAATCTATCAGACGACATCCTACGTATTCGACGACGCGGGGACGGCCGCGGACCGCTACGCACTCGAGGACGACGGCAACGTCTACTCGCGGTTCGACAACCCCACCGTTTCGATGCTCGAAGAACGTCTCGCCAGTTTGGAAAACGGGACTGCGGCAGTCGCCACCGGCTCCGGGATGGCCGCACTCGACGCCGCCACCTCGATTCTCGCCAGCGTCGGCGACAACATCGTCTCCGCGGCCTCCATCTACGGCGGCACCCATTCCTATTTCTCGAATATGGCTACCCGCCGAGGCATCGAGACCCGTTACGTCGACACACTCGATCCCGAGGCTTATGCCGCGGTCATCGACGAGGACACGGCCTACGTCCACCTCGAAACCATCGCCAACCCTTCTCTGGTCGTACCGGACTTCGAGGCCATCGCCGCGGTGGCCCACGACCACGGCGTCCCGCTGTTCGTCGACAACACCTTCGGCACCCCGTATCTCTGTACCCCACTCGACCACGGCGCGGACCTCGTCTGGGAGTCGACGACCAAGTGGATTCACGGCTCCGGGACGACGGTCGGCGGCGTCCTTGTCGACGGCGGCTCGTTCCCGTGGGCCGACTACCCCGAGAGGTTCCCCGAAATCGGGGCCAAAAGCGATGCTTTCGAGGGCACCACCTTCGCCGAGGACTTCGGGGACCGCGGCTTCGCTGTCGCGGCCCGCCAGCGTGCGCTCCGGAGCCTCGGCGACGGGCAGAAACCCTTTGACGCCTGGGTGACGATGCAGGGTGCCGAGACGCTCGCCTTGCGGATGGAGCGGCACTGCTCGAATGCAATGGCCGTCGCACAGTCCCTCGATGCCCACGACGACGTGGCGTGGGTGAACTACCCCGGCCTCGAATCCCACGAGAGCCACGACACCGCCAACCGGTATCTCGATGGCGGCTACGGCGGCATCGTCACGCTCGGATTGGAGGGTGGCTACGAGGCGGGCAAGACCGTCTGCGAGGAGACCGAAATCGCGCAGTTCCTTGCGAACATCGGCGACGCAAAGACGCTTGTCATCCACCCCGCGAGCACCACGCACGCCCAGCTGTCGGAGGAAGCACAGCGCGCTTCGGGTGTGACGCCGGACCTGCTGCGGCTGTCGGTGGGTATCGAGGACCCCGAGGACATCATATCGGACCTTGACCAGGCAATCGAACTCGTAGAGGAACAATGAAAGCCGACCACGACACCGTCTTGGTCGGCGAGTTCACCTTCGAATGTGGCGAGTCCATCCCGGAGTTAGAGATCGCCTACGAAGCCTACGGCGAGTTCGAGGGTGACAATGCCGTGCTGGTCTGTCATGCACTGACCGGAAGTGCCCATGTCGCCGGCC
>CAZOQK010000150.1:0-6136 GCA_964581735.1 uncultured Halobacteriales archaeon
ACTTCGAACTGCTCGAACGCGAAGGCGTTCCGACTCACTACCGCGGCGTCGTGGTCGAGGGCGAAGAACGCTCCCTCGATGGGGCACTCGATGCGGGCGTCACGCCCACCGAGATGGCAATCGACCTCACGCAGGTGCCCGGCCTCCCCTTCGCCGATGGCAGCTACGACTACGACGCCTACCATGCCGAGGCCGACGAGAACTACCTCGTTCCGCTGGAAATCGTCTTCCGGAACCGCGTCGGCGTCGGTTCATCGCTCCGTACGCGCACCGACCCCGCCGATCACGGCCTGGAATACGATGAGTGGCCCGACGGGGAAGTCGTCCTTCCCGAGCCAATCGTCGAGTTCTCCACGAAATACGAAAAGCAGGACCGGTATCTCTCCCGCGAGGAGGCAAACCACATCGCCGGGAGCGCCGACATCGAGGACCTCGAAGCGGTCGCACGCGAGGTCAACCGCGTCGTCACCGAGCGCGCCGAACAGGCAGGGTTCGTCCACCAGGACGGCAAAATCGAATGTCTTTCCTTCGAAGGCGAAATTTGCGTCGCGGACGCGGTCGGCACGTTCGACGAGAATCGTTTTTCCTACGAAGGCATGCAGGTGTCGAAGGAGGTCATCCGGCAGTATCACAAACGCACCCAGCCCGAGTGGGTCGAGGCGGTGAGCGCAGCCAAGACCGAGGCAGCAGAGGCGGGCGTCGCCGACTGGAAGTCGCTGTGTGACCGCTCGCCCGACCCGCTCGCGGCGGAAGTGGTTCGTGCCGCGCGTGACCTCTACTGTGCCGGGACGAACGCCTACATCGGGCGCGAAGCGTTCGAAGCGCCGGACATCCCCGACGCCATCGGGACGATTCGGTCGCTCTGACCGCGGTATATATCGCTATGCCAGTCTCTATATAAAACTGGAAACATTTTCCTCCTTCCGCGTCGGTTTCTGCCGAGAGTCCACAGACAGGGCTATGCATCGCCGGGAGTACCTCGCAACGGGCGTGACAGTGACCGCAGGCACACTCGCGGGATGTAGCTTCGGCGGGTCGGGTGGTGGTGACAGCACTGACGACGGCAACGGCGACGCGTCGGACACCCCGACCGGACCGGCAATCGGGGACGTTTCGCTGTCCGGGCCAGCGAGCGCGACTGTGAGAGACGACATCAACCTAACCGTCTCCGTGACGAACAGCGGCACCGCGGAAGCGGAGTTTTCGGACACTGTTCGACTGGCCGACGGCACCGAGGCCAGCAGTGACGTGTCGTTTGCCGTGCCCGCGGACGAGACGGTCGAGGAGACGGTCACGCTGAACGTCGGCATCCCGAGCGGGGACCGCACGGCCGAACTCGCTGGCGACGGGGCGAGTACCACCGTCAGCGTCGACCCGATTCGGGCAGAGGTCGGCGAGGAGGGGCCGGACGTCTCAAGCGGCATCAACGTCGACGTGAACAGCGCCCGGATAACGTCGGTGCTGTTCGAGGAGGGCGACGTGGAAATCAGTGCGTTCGACGAGCGCGACCGGACCACCGTCTATCGGTCGCCGGGGGGGCAACTGTTCGTCGACATCGAGGTCCAGTCCATCGACGCGGACGCGCTGACCGACGGCGTCCTGATTCGGGACACCTTCGACATCGAGGGGGTGACTTTTGAGGGGGTAGAACCACCCACCACCGTCGGGGACCTCCTCCGGCCCGGCGAAACCGACGACGTGCCGGGTGCCGTCGGCGTCAACAACACCTTCTTCGGCACCGTCGAAGCCGGGACCGACATCGGCCCGCTGACCTACACCCCCCAGGAGTACGACACGCCGACGGTGGTCTGGGAGTTACCGCCGGTGCCGAACACGGCCCGGCCCTTCGAAGTGGCGAGCGTCGACGTGCCCGACACACAGCCCGTCGACCAGCCGTACACGCTCGCCGTCGAGGTGCGCAACACGAGCGACGCGGCCCACACCTTCGAGGGGGTCTTGCAGTACGACACCGACCAGTACGGCTGGCTCGACCTCGAAGCGGCGTCGGTGACCGACCCCGTGGTGACGGTGCCGGCCGGTGAGACCGAACGCATCGAGGTCGAGACCGAATCCGGCGTCAAGGGCGAGTTTACCTACCGGCTCGCACCGTTCGACCGAACGTGGTCGGTCACATTCGAATAATTCCTACGACGGCTATACCCTCTTATCGGAATCAAGCGGTCCGCAAACGGCCCATCTCGCTTCGAGGAGCACGCGAATTCTCACTCTCTTCAACCAGTCACAACCACTGGCGATTGCTGTGGAACGCTCGATACCACTCAATACCATCAGATGGCATAGATTGGAAACGTTTATCTGCCCACACGTTGTTGTTAGAAGTAGGAGCAACTCAGAATGACGGCATACACGACTCCGGTCACGACGATGTTCGACGCCCAGCGCACCGCAATCGCGCAGGGCCAGGACGCGTTCGAGCAGACGCTCGACTACCAGACGAAGATGTTCACAGCAACCTCGAACGCGTTCGACGCGACCGAGCGTGGCCAGGCACAGCTCGTTGAGGCTACCGACACGGCCATCAACAGCTACCTCAACGCCGTCGGGGGGACGATGCCGGGCATGGACGCACAGCTCGACGAGGTCCACGCGACCATCGACGAGCAGTTCGACGAACTCAAGACCGCCCACAGTGAGACCTTCGACGAGCTCGAATCCGGCCTCGCCGAGAGCGAGGAGACCTACGAGGAGTTCGTCGCTGAACTCATCGAGAATGTCGACGAACGGCTCGGTGTCGTCATCGAGGGTCACGAGGAACTGGAGAGTCAGCTCGTCGGGATGCTCGAAGAGGTCGAAGGCGGTGCCGAAGAGCTCCAGGAGTACGTCAAAGAGCAGTTCGAGGAGCTGGAAGCCCAGACCGAGGAAATGGTCGACCAGACCGAGGATCTCACAGAGCAGTTCCAAGAGCAGACCCAGCAAGTCGTCGACCAGGCTACCGAAGTCTAACTGGCGACGCCACCCCACACTCCCACACGCGAGACGCCACCCGGGAGTGGTAGCGCTGAGCTGTGACCGGCCGGTGCCCTGTCGAAACGGTACCCAACAGCAGCAGGCCACGACAGTCGGACAGAGGAGCAGTGTTTCAGTCGTCGGCCTCGGTTTCCTGGTCGGCGACGAACCCGCCAAGGCCGTCGATGGGGCGGTCCGGCACCATGTCGTTCAGTTCCTTTGGGGCGCCCAGCTGTGCGGTACTGTCCTCGGGGTCGCGCAGTTGCGTGCGCCCGCGATGGACGGTCACCTCGTCGTTGAGGTGCAGGTCGATAGCCTCTAGCAGCGCCTCGGCTTCGAGTGGCTGCCCGATGGTCCGCAGGTCCTCGGCCTCGGTGTTGGAGTCCTGTGGGACGTTGAAGGCTCGCTGGGTGATAATCGGCCCCTGGTCCAGGTCAGTCGTGACGTAGTGGGCGGTCACACCGGCAATGCGGACACCTTCTTCGAGTGCCTGTAGGTATGCCTCCGCGCCGGGAAAGGAGGGTAGCAGAGAGGGGTGGACGTTGATAATCTGGCTCTCGTAGCGAAAGACCACGCTCGGGCTGAGGATGCGCATGTACCGCGCCAGCACGATGAGGTCGGCGTCGTACTCGGCGAGCAAATCAAGCAGTTCCTCCTCGTCGGGGTTGCCGTTGTCGTCGCCGATATCATGGAAGGGGACATCGTACTTTTGAGCGAGCGGTTCGAGGTCGGAGTGGTTGCCGATGACGACGTTCACATCGGCATCGAGGTCACCGCTGGCCCAGGCCTCGAAGATTGCTTCCAGACAGTGTGACTCCTTGGTGACGAGAACGGCAATCTGCTGGGTTTCGCGGTCGGCCGGGAACCGGACTTTCATCTCCATGCCGAGGTCGTCCCCGAGGTCGTGGAGGTCCCCGCGGAGCTTGGCCTCGGTACAGACCATGTTCGAAGTGTCGACGAGCATCGTCATCCGGAAGACCCCGTCCCGGACTGCCTGGTCCAGGTCCTCGATGTTGATAGAGCGCTCGAACAGCAGCGTCGTGACCTCCGCGATGAGCCCGGTGTCGTCCTCGCCGACGACGGTAATCTCGGTAAAGTCGCGGGTCACGGCGACCACCTTGACGGCTGCGAGTCGTGTCTCATTGCCAGTGGGGAGGTGTGCCGGCGGTCAAAACCTTTCGCTTTTCTGGGGTGGGTGCTGGGCAGTAGTTCTATGTGGATGAGAATATAACGAGTGCGTAGTGACCGTCGGCGACGATATCACGGTGTTGTGTCTCGACCCGGAACCGACCGCCAGAGAAGCCACTGTCGCGAAGTTCGAGAGCCGAGCGAACCTCGATGTTCTCGCCGCGGCAGATATCGCGTCTGCACTCGACGCTGTCGCCGACGGGGCTGTCGACTGTCTCGTCGCCGAGTACGATCTCCCGGACGGGGACGTGTTCGACCTCTTTGAGCACGCCCGGGACCACCAGCCCAACCTCGCCTGTCTCCTGTATACCGACGCCGACCACAGCAATATCGACTCCACTGCCTTTCAGGACACCGTCGCGGAGTTCCTGCCGAAGGGCGGGCCAGACGCCGGAAACAGACTCGTCGATATGGCCCGCAACGCCGTCATCAACCGGACGCAGGTCGCGTTCCCGGTCCCGTCGAACGAGGACCAGCGCCTCACGACGCTCGCCGCGTACGACATCCCAGACCTCTCTGCTACCGAGAGCTTCCACCGCCTCTCGGAACTCATCGCCAGCCACTTCGATGTCGACATCTGTTTCGTCGGCCTCCTCGATGAGGCCGAAGAGCGTTTCATCGCCTGTCACGGCGCCGACTGGAAGGCCCTCGACCGCGAGGACTCCATCTGCACGTACTCGATTATCGAGGACGGCGTGACCGTCATCAAGAACGTACAGGCTGACCCGCGATTCGAACACAACGAGACGCTGAAGGAACTGAACATCCGTTCATACGCCGGCGCCGACCTGACGGCTCCGGACGGCACCATCGTCGGTGAACTCTGTCTCATCCACGACGAACCGCGGGGGTACACTGACGAGGAACTCTCCGAACTCCAGTTGTTCGCCGAAGAAGTCTCCGAGCAACTGGAACTGCGCCGGCGCTTCGGGAGCGAACTCGACGGGGACGAACAATGAGCCAGACACAGACACCCACGTACGAATTCGGCGATGCCGTCCCGCTCGAACCGATATCTGGGGGAACGAACCTCCTCGTGACGGGCGCGTCGCTGGCCGGCACCCGCGATGTCGCGATGCGGCTGCTTGGCTGTCAGGACTCGGAGGGACTCCTCCTCCTCTCGACAGACATGCAAGGGACCGACGCAATCGAGCAGTTCGAGGCCGCTGGCTGTCAGTACGCCACCTCGCGGATGGCCGTCGTCGACTGCATGCAGGACAGCGTCGACGACGACACCCAGAACATCCACGCCGTGACCGCGCCCAACGATCTCACCGGCATCGGTATCGTCTTTTCGGGGCTGTACGAGGATCTCTACGGCGCGGGTATCGAGCGCGTCCGGACCGGTCTCTGCACGCTCGACCCGCTTGTGATGTACACCGAGAAGGTCCAGCCACTCTATCGCTTTTTGCACACGATGACCGGCCGCATCCGCGCGGCAAACGGGCTCGGCGTGAGCGTCATGGACCCTGAGGCACAGGGTGAGACTACTGCCAGCACGCTCTCACAGCCCTTCGACGCCGAAATCGAGGTGCGCGAGCGCGACGACGGCCAACACCGGCTCCGCGCTCGTGGCCTCGACGACCAGCCCGACGGCTGGCTCGACGTGGATCTCTAAACTGATAGAGATACGAGCGCATACCCCCGCCTTCCCGTGAGTGGCGAGTGTTCCAACGCTCTGTCGGAACCGAGGAACGAACAGGCGGGGGTCGAGCGGACAGCATAGTGTGACACTCCACCGTTCTATTGCAGGGCTGGATTTCCCACCGTTTCCGCAAGATATCTGTCATAACATTACCATAGTGTGTGGCACAGATGAAGACCACACGGCACGCAACCTATAACCTCAATTACCACATAGTGTGGCTCCCGAAGTCTCGCAGAACCGACGGTTCTGCGGATATCGCGGAACAGGGTTCCGCTCAATACCGCAACGCGGTACTGACGGGGGAGGTTGCCGACCGTGTGGAATCCATCCTCC
>CAZOQK010000151.1:0-6119 GCA_964581735.1 uncultured Halobacteriales archaeon
CCAAGAAGGTTGATATCGTCCCGGTCGGCGCGGTCGGCGACCTCGTCGACGCAGTTGTGGATGTAGCGGTTGATGTAGTCGTGCAGGCCGAGGTTCTGGTCGAGCCGGGACGGCTCGTTCCAGTCGATCATGTACACGTCGTGGCCCGCATCGAGCAGGCGACGGATGACCGACCGGTCGGGCTGGAGGTCGAGAATCCACGGCTTGTTGATGAGCGCGTAGACGATGAGGATGGGGACATCGTTTTGCTCCTCCGTTCGGGACTCGTAGTGAAGGAGTTCGAGCTTGTTCTCCTCGTAGACGACCTCACAGGGCGTCTGGCCGACATCGATGGTCTCGATTTCGACGGCGCGCTCGGGGGCGATGGATGCCTTGCGGGTCGCGTCGGCGACGGCGTCCATCGTTTCAGTCTGTGCGTCCAGTGCTGCTGCCAGTGGGTTGAATGCCATATGTTACTCCTCTGTGGCCTCGAGCACACGGTCGAGTTTCTCTTCGATGGCGTGCTGGCGGCGTTCCAGTTCGATGAGGCGCTCGCCGACTTCGTCCATGTCGTCGCGCGTGGGCAGGCCCATCTGCGAGATGGTGTCCTGGGTCACGTCGTCGACCTCCTGTTGCATCTCCATCATCGTCTCGACGAGCTGGCCGTTCGCAGACGCGAAGGCGCTCGTGGACATGACCTCCTTGAACGCTTGGTTTGCCGACTGCAGCCAGATGTCGCGGAACTCCGTTGGTTCGACATCCTCGCCTTCAGCGGCGTCGGTCGTCTTCTCGAACATCTGCTCGGCGGCGTCCATCCACACCTCGTAGGCGCGGTTGTAGCCCTCGATACCCTCCTCGACCATATCGTCCTCGGGGACGGAGTTGTCGAAGGCGTCACCCCAGGCATCGACCAGCGCAGCCTGTGCTTCCATGTTCTGCTCGATGGAATCGGCGACTGCATCGTTCATCTGTTCGACCATCTCGCTCCACTCGTCTTGCATCTGGTTTGAATTACTCATGATAGTAGCTCCGACGTGCTCAGAATAAAAGATTCCGAAGGGTTATGCCTCGACTGCCTCGACGGTCTGCTCGGAGACATCCTGCATCTGGGACTGCATCTCCTCGACCTGCTCTGCGAGCTGGTCGACGGCCTCGACGGACTGGGTCTCCAGTTCCTCGTGGGCTTCGAGTAGGAGGTCGACCTGCTCTTCGAGCGCGTCGAGTGCGTCGCCGCTCATCTCGTCGTAGGTTGTGAGCCCTTCCTCGACTTCCGTCGCGAGGGTGTCGAAGGCCTCAGCGTGGTTCTCCAAGAGCAGCTCGAACTGCTCGTCGACGGCTGCACGGATGTCGTCAAGATTGCCCTCGACGCCGGGGACGTTCGCCTCGACAGCGTCCATGGTCTGATGAATGGCGTCGTGCTGGAGTTCGACGAGCTGGCGCTGGGCCGACTCGGAACTCTCGATGCCGTCGACCATTGCGTTGCTCATCCGCTGTTGCATCTCGACGGTGCGGTGGAAGGCTTCGGTGCCCTGTTCGATTGTTTGCCGCTGCAGTTCGAAGGTCGTCGTTACGGGTGCGGTGTAATCTACCATTGTTAGTCACTCCTGTTGCGTTTGACCGGGACCACGACTGTCTGGACGATATCGCCCTCCTCGATGTCGAGCGCCTCGCGCTCGGCATCGGGAATGCTGATGCGGCCGCCGCTCTGGACACGGGTCTTGAACATCGCCGTCTGGCTCATCGCGCCGATTTGGTTCATGTCCATCCCGGACATTCCCCCGCCCATCATCCGTTTGAGCAACTCCTGTTGTTTCTCGACTGCCTGCTCGCCCGTCTCCTGGAACGCTTTGAACATTGCGGGGGGCCACATCGGCCCGTCGCTCTCGTCGGACATCGGTCATCCATGTGTACACCCCCTGATGGTATAAATCTTGCGTTGATTACCATCTAATACCATACGACACCATTAAGTGGGGCAACGTCGTATGAAATGGTATGACACATCAGTTGCACAGTCACACGTCTGCCCAGCAAGGTGCGGGCGTCGGGACGGGCGCTGCAGGCGGTATCGAGGGCGTAGAAACAACAATGTTAGCGAATGATCCTCACGATTTAATAGTGGGCAAGGTCTATAGGAGAATCGATGAGTTCTGAATCGGAACGGAGCGCACTGCTGGACACGTGGACCGAGACATCCTCGCACGTCTTCGACAGTGTCGTCGCCGCAAACCGGGCCGCTTTCGCTGCTTTCGGCGTTGAACCGGACGAAAAAGACGGGTCTGTCGCAGCGCCGACCGAGCGCATCGATCCCGACGAGGACCTGCCGGAGTGGCACACCCAACTGACCGCCGACGAACCCAACAAGCTGTCCGTCGGCGACCGCTTCGAGTTCACCAAAACGATTACTAACGGCGATGTCAAGCGCTTTGCCGCCTCCAGCGGGGACACGAACCCGCTACACCTCGACGGCGACTTTGCCGAGGAGACCCGGTTCAAAGGCCGTATCGCCCACGGGACCCTCGTCGGCGGTCTCATCTCGGCCGCGCTCGCCCGCGTGCCCGGGATGGTGATTTATCTCTCGCAGGACCTCGAATTCCACAACCCGGTCCGCATCGACGACCGCGTCACCGCCGAGTGTGAAATCGTCGAGGACCTCGGTAACAACCAGTACCGGCTGAACACACGCGTCCTCAACGGCGAGGACGTTGCCATCGATGGCGAAGCCGTCATCATGGTTGACGACCTCCCGGAAGCGGCCAAATCGGCACTCGAGGGCTGACGACGCTGCTGGTCCACCGCCCGTTTTCGCTGTGCAACTCCCCTCTAACCACCGGCGCTCCCGGCCGGATAAACGGTTGACTCGTTACTCCACGTTTTCGGTGCCTTCGTAGGCATCATCGCCGTCGAGGCGACCGCGCTGTCGCACGACATCGGGCGTCCGGCACCGCCCCGGTTCGCCGACGGCCTGGGGCACCGTACAGTTGTTACAGCTCTCACAGAGCGCCCGGTCGGCCCCCGCCAGGAGCCGCGCGGGCAGCCTTGGTTCGGCGTAGAACGGCCGACCCATCCCCACGAGGTCCGCGGCCGGGGACTCCCCGCCCGCGCCGAGCAACTGCTCGCAGTGTGTCCGCTCGCGGAGTCCGCCTTCACAGAGGACCGGCACGTCAACGGCACCGCGGACCGCCCGACAGAAGTCCGCGTTCCAGCCGGGCTCGCGGGTGTACCAGGACGCTTCCAGACGGTTGGCCGCCCGGACCGCACGCGCACGCAAGCGCCCGCCGAAGACCGATTTGTAATCCGACTGCAGCTCAGATGCGTCCCACGCCCGGGCCGGGAACTCACCACGGACGACGCTCATATCCCAGAACACCGAGACCTCAACCGGGACGATGGCGTCGTAGCCACCGCGTGCGAGCCGGGCCGCGATGTCGACGCCGTCACCGCGGGTGAGGTGTCGCCGGACGAACGGCGGTGCGGTGCTCTCTGCGGGCACCTTCGTCACCAGCGGGACATCGCCCGCGTGCTTGCGAACGGCCTCTTCGATGGCCAGCAGGAACTGTACGCCATCGGCAAAGTCGTCGTCCCGGCGGTTGTAGTACGGCGAGAGAAACTGCTGGACGATACCCATGTTCGCCCCGGAGACGTGGATGCCGTCGTAGCCGGCGTCAACGGCATACCCCGCCGCCCGACCGAAGGCGTCGGCGAGGTCATACACCGCACTCGTCGAGAGCACCTCGGGGTGGAGGTCGATGAAGCCGAGGCGGTCGGCGAGCCGGAGATGCCACGGCGGGCGCGACACGGCCTTCTGCCCGACAGACCCGGCGGTTTTGCGGTGCTCTGCATGCCACAGGTCGAGACTCCGGAGGCCGCCGTGGGACAGTTGGAGGAAGATGCGCCCGCCGTGGTCGTGGATGGCGTCGGTCAGCCGGGTACAGCGGGCGACGAAGTCGGGGTCGTGAACCCGCGTCATGTTCGGCGCGGCACACCCACCCTCTGGTGTGACGATGCTTGCCCCCTGGAAGATGAGCCCGGCGCCTGCCTCGGCGGCTGGTTCGAGTTCCGAGACGAGCGTGTCGACCGCGCCCGGACCGTTGCCGGCACACTCTAAAAGCGGCGCGCGGTAGAGCCGGTTCGGTATCTCGACGCCGCCGATAGTGATGGGGTCAGTAAGCGTACTCATCGCTCGATGGTCAGCAGTGCGACCCGCTCGCGGACGGCGTCGGCGAGCGTACCCTCGGTCGCGGCCAGTTCGGTTTCTGTGATGTCGAAGAAGTCGTGTACGCGCTCGCGGTCGTAGTCGCCGAGCGTCTCTGTCGGGTCAAGCAGTTTTCTGACCGCCCTCGCTGCGCCCTGTTCGTCCGCGTCCGCGCCGCTACCGTCGACGACCACCACCGCCGGTGTCGTCCCCGCATCGACCCCCATCGACAGCGCCCGGTTTATTTGGCGGCGCCCGGCCGCGTACAGCAGTATCTCGACGGCGCGGTCACGGGCGATCCGGTTGTCGCGCTCTGCCGCGCGGTTTGCCAGCCGTACTGCCTGTTCGAGGTGGCCGCGACCGGCGACACAGCAGGCGTCGAAGGCCTGTACTGCCACCCCGAACTCCTCGCCGATGGCCCCGAGACGCTCGACGAACGCGTCGACATCGTCGACGGTCGCCACACCCTCGACCACCTCCATCAGAAATCACCCAGGTTGGCCTGGTCCTCGGGCGACTCCGTCTCCGTCTCCGTGCCGTCGCCGCCGTCGGTCGCCGCCTCATCTGTTCCCTCGTAGGAAACGTCGTCCGAGGGCTCGACACCGTCCATCGACGGGTTGCGGTGGCCAGCGTTTTCGAGGACGTTCTCGGCGGTCTTCTCTCGCCCCCGGAGTGCGGCGAGGATCACGGATTTGTCGGCATCGCGCAGGTCGGCACGCGTCTCGATACCGGCGTCATAGAGTCGTCGCGCACGCTTGCGCCCGACGCCGCGCACGCCCGCGAGGTCGACCAGTTCCGAGCGCACCCCGTGTTCAGCACGTGTCCGGGCCTCCCGAATCGCCGGGACGGCGTCGATGTCCAGTTCCGAGACGAGCGATTCAGCCGCACCCAGCAACCACTGGGCAGTCTCGACTTTCCCACGGATGTCACCCGGCCCGATACCGTACCGGTCGGTAATCTCGTCCTCGTCGAGTTCGCTCGCCCAGTCTTCGAGCAGGCGTGCGGTCTTCAGCGCCGAGAGCCAGTCGTCGAAGCGGTCCTCGTACTCGGAGGGTGCCCGCCCGAGCAGTTCGGTCTCTCGCTCGTAGGCAATTTCTGTGTACTCCTCGTCTTCGCCCGACCGAAGGTAGAGTTCGTACATATCGGGGGTGCGGGCGACGAGATGATAGAGGCCGAGTGTCGTGAGTTCGGGTGGCTCGTCACCGTTGGCGGTCTGTTCGCTCATCTCGCTTGCGGTCTGGAAGCCGCCGGCCTCGGCCGCGTCGACGGCATCTGTCGTCGGGCCGGCATCTCGCTGTGCTGCACGCAGGCCGTCGGTGATTTCGGCGGCGCTCATCGGGTCGAGATAGAGACGGGAGACGGTGTGGCCCAGACTCGTCGGGGAGAGTTCGTCGCCCTCCCGGACGAGACAGTCGTTTCGCACCAGATACTCGATGACGTTGTCGGTGACCTCTTCAAGCCGCTGTCGGTCGGCGGTCTGCTCGGCGTAGAGTGTCCCCTCCAGGAAGTCGAGCAGGCCCGCCCGGGAGCGCGCGAAGTTCGACGCGACGGTCGCAAGGATGTGCGTGCGGAGTGCGGGTTCGGCCGCGAGTTTCGACTCGACGGGTTCGGGGTCGGCCCAGACGTACCGCTCGAACAGTTCGTCCAGTTCGTCGTGACTCGACGCGACCAGGACGGCCTCGCCGTAGGGGTCAAGTCCCGGCCGGCCGGCCCGACCCATCATCTGGTGGACCTCCAGCACCGACAGGGGTTTTATGCCACCCATCGTGCCGTCGTAGCGGCGCCAGTCCCGGACCACGACGCGGCGACTGGGTGTATTAACTCCGGCGGCCAGCGTCGGCGTCGCGGAGACGGCCTTGAGCAGGCGCTCGCGGAAGGCGTCCTCGACGAGCGAGCGGTGGTCACGGGCGAGGCCGGCGTGGTGGAAGGCCGCCCCCTTTGCGAC
>CAZOQK010000152.1:0-6117 GCA_964581735.1 uncultured Halobacteriales archaeon
CCGCGACGCGATGAGCGCGCGCATCTACAACCTCGCCAAGCGTCCCGACGAGGACCACATGACCTACGAGGCCCACGCCGACGCGAAGTTCGTCGAGGACTGCGTCCGTGCGATGGCCGAGGGCGTCGTCGGCCACTTCCCACATCTCCCTGAGGACGCCGTCGTGACGATGAAACAGTCGAACGACGAGTCCATCCACCAGCACAACGCGCATGCGGAACGGGTGGCGACGGTTGGCGATTTGCAGGGCGAGGTGGACGGCGAGTAAGCATTCGCGTCACGGAGTGACGCGATTCACTGTCAGAGCAAGGCTCTGACAAGCACTCGTGCTCCCGGTTGGTCACTCACGAGTCCACCGGAACGCTGCGACGCCGCGTTCCGGCCTTTTTCAGTGCGGAAAGACACGCGGCGCGTGTCGAGAGTCAGTTCACTTCGCTCACCGAGACCACGTTTTGATGTCTGCCACGCTGCCAGCGGCCCGAACCCGACGGAACGGCCGGTCGTCACACAAACAGTAAAGCCGCTCCCCGCAGTAAGCAGGGTATGTCCCTCACCGGCGACTCGACGATTCTCGTTCCGGTCGATGTCTCCGCGACGGACTCGCCCAGTCGGGGGATACCCAACCTGCTCGAACCGGTCAACGTTGTCGTGCTCGGCTACTACCCCGCTCCCAAGCAGACGGCACCTGCACATCTCAAGGCCGACCACGAAGCCGAGGCGTCGGCACGGCTGGACGATATCGTCGCGGCGTTCGACAGCGCCGGCCACGACGTAGAGGGGGTGCTCGTGTTCACTAAAGAGCGCGAGGACTCCATCGACCGCGTCGCCGACCAGCACGACTGTGGCGCGGTCCTGTTACCGAACGAACTCGACGGTATTATCAAGCGGATTCTCGTCCCGCTCCGGGGCGATGTCAACCTCGAACGCATCGTGGCGCTTGTCGGTGACCTCGCCCGGGCGAGCGACGCGACGGTCACGTTCTTCCACGCCAGCGCCGACGGGGCGGACCCGAGTCAGGGCGAGTTCATGCTCCGGGGTGCGGCCGACCGACTGTCCGAGGACGGCGTCGACCGCGACCGCATCGACTGGCACCTCGCGGAGGACGGCGACCCGACCGCCGCTATCGTCGCGCTGGCCGACGACGACTACGACCTCGTCGTCCTCGGGGAGACGGAGCCGTCGCTCAGGGAACGCATCGTCGGCACCGTGCTGACGCCGGTCATCGACAGAATCGAGCAACCGACGCTCATCGTCCGGGATATCGACTGAGACTTCAATGACCGGAACCGCGACGCTATGACCGGCGAGGGCGGTGAGCTCGAACGAAACATTGGCTTTCTCGAAGCGATGACGCTGGGCGGGGGGACGATGATCGGCGCGGGTATTTTCATCCTGCCCGGCATCGCCGCGGAGGGGGCCGGACCCGCGAGCGCACTCTCATTTCTCATCGCGGGCTTCGTCGCCCTCCTGGCGGCGCTTTCGCTGTCGGAACTCGCGACCGGGATGCCGATCGCCGGCGGGAGCTACCACTACGTCAACCGAGCGCTGGGCAGTTTCTTCGGCAGTATCGTCGGCTGGGGGATGTGGAGCGGGCTAATGTTCGCCAGCGCCTTTTATATGATCGGTTTCGGGCAGTATCTCGTCGCACCGATACCGTTTCTCGACGGCCGCGGGTTCGTCGTTCTGCTTGGACTGCTCGGGCTGGCGCTGATCGTTGGCGTCAATTACTACGGGACCGAGGAGTCCAGCCAGCTTCAAAACGTCATGATCGGGGCCGAAACCGTCATCGTCCTCATCTACGTCGCCGTCGGGCTCTTTTTCATCGACCCGGCGAACCTCGACCCCTTTGCCCCAACGGGACCGAGCGGGATTATCGCCACGACCGGCATCGTGTTCGTCTCGTTTCTCGGCTTCGAGATTATCGCCACCGTCGCCGGCGAGGTCAAAGACCCGAGCCGGAACATCCCGCTGACGATGTTGCTGTCGGTCGTCCTCGTGACGATTCTGTACGCGCTCGTGATGATAGTCAGTACCGGCGTGATTCCCTCCGACGCGCTGGGCGACTCGCTCGTCCCGGTCTCGGAGGTGGCAGTCGTCTATCTCGGCTCGCTCGGCGTCGTCGCCATCGTCGCTGCGGCGGCGATTGCGGCAATTTCGAGCTCGAACTCGTCGATTCTCGCCGCCGCCCGCGTCAACTTCGCGATGGGACGGGACGACCTGATGAGCGAGCGGCTGAACGTCACACACGAACGCTTTGGCACGCCCCACCGGGCCATCGTCGTCACCGGCGGCGTCACGGGGTTGCTCGTCGCGGTCGGGCTCGGGGTGGAAACTATCGTCGCGCTGCTGGCGGAAGTCGCGAGTTTCAGCTTTCTGGTCTCGTACTCGCTCGTCCACGTCGCGCTCGTCGTGTTCCGGCGTGTGGACCCCGATGCGTACGACCCCTCCTTTCGGATTCCCGGCCCGCTCTACCCCGCCGTGCCGATACTGGGGATACTCCTGACGGGGCTCGTCATCTCGCAGATGGCGACGGTCATCATCGTGCTCGGGCTGGGTATCGTCGCGCTGGGCGCGGGCTGGTACGTCGTCTACGCCAGGGAGGAGCGGTTCGATACCGGGCTTCTCGGGGCGACACTCGAACCGGAAGTCACGGACGCCTACCGGGTCGTCGTCCCCATCGCGAACCCGGACACACAGCAGGACCTCATCCGACTCGCGGCGGCGACGGCCAACGCACACACCACCGATGGGACGCCTGAACTCGTCGCCGTCAACGTCCTCCAGATCGCAGAGCCCTCCCCACAGCAAAACGTCGCCGCCGAGCGACTCACACAGCAACAGGACTTGCTCGATGGGGCGAAAGAACACGCGCGGGCCCTGGGCGTGAACCTGGAGACAAAGGCTGTGACCGGGCAGAACGTCGGTGACACACTGTTGCGGATACTCGCCGAGGAAGAGGCAGACCAGGTCCTGCTTGGCTGGCAGGGGTCGCTCATGCGGAACGGTTACGTCTTCGGCCCGAACCTGGATGCCGTCGTCGAGCGCGCCCCGTGTGAAGTCTCACTCGTCACGCTCCACGACGAGCCCATCGGCACGCCGGTCGCACTGGCCGGGCCCGGCCCGCACGCGCCGGTCGCGGCCCGCCGGGCAGTCGAGTTCGCGACCGTCGACGGGACGGTCCCGACGCTGTTGCACGTCCAGCGCCCGTCGGACGACGAGGACCCAGTCGCACGCGGCGAAGATGTCATCGCCGCCGTCGCCGAGCGTGCGGGCCTCGCCCCCAATGAGTACGACACCGACGTGGTAGTAGCCGAGAATATCGAAGAGGGGATACTCGATGCGGTAGCCCGGTACGACACCATCTGTGTCGGGCTTTCGGAGCGAAGCGACGCCTCCCGTATCAGGTTCGGAACGATAGCCGAACGCATCAGCCAACAGTCGACGGGCAACGTAGGCATCGTCCGCGGCCCCTACGACGCCGCGTCACGGAAGGCAGAGCCAGTCGAACCGGCACAGCCCGACCCGTAGTCGGCCGCTCAAAAACGCAGTTCCTCGGCGCCATCCCAGCGCTCTGCGAAGGCGTCCTCGACGCTGCTGGCGAACTCGGAGTCCTTGAAGTCGATGACGCCGAATGTTTTCTCGGCGTTGAGCGGGTGTGGAATCTCGATACAGACCTCGACGTGGTCGATGAGTTCGAAGGTGCCGGTAACGTTTCGACTGGTGCGGACAGTAAAGCCTTTTTTCTCCTGGAGTTGCGTGCGATAGCGCCGACCCACACTCCGGGGGAGCGAATCGACCATCTCGGGACGCATCAGGATGGAGACGGCGACGCCGCGTTCGAGGGCGGCTTCGAGTTCGTCCAGGATATGCTCGCCCATTTCGTCTAAGTCAAACTGCGGGGTGGGCGCGCCAGCGACCATGATGATGCTGTCGTCCGCTGCCGTCAGCCGCTCGACGAGCAGGTCAGAGGCCTCGTCGGGGCCGAGCGCGGCGGTCCAGAACGGTTCGTCGACGGGTTCTGCGGTTTCGAGTTCGCTGCCGAGTTCCTCGACGATGTTCTCGTACTGCTTTGCCTGTTCATCGAGTTCGCGGCGCTTGTCCGCGAGCAGGCGGTCGAGTGCAGTGTCGGGTTCGACAGCGACGTATTTTTTGGGGCGGCTGGCGCTCTGGCTCCGCACGAGGTTGTGCGTCTCCAGGCTGTTGAGCACGTCGTAGATGCGACCCATCGGCACGTCGCTCGCGCGTGACAACTCCTTTGCAGTTGTCGGTCCCGTGCGCAACAGCGAGCGATAGGCGCGGGATTCGTACTCCGAGAGGCCGAGGTCCCTGAGGCTTGCCATTGCGCGTACTGCGCGGGCCGAGAATAAAAACGCAACGGGCGTTTACGCGTTGCCGGTCAGCAGGGCCTCCAGCGCGGCGGGGGAGCCCGCGGTGCCGGTAGCGTCGCCGTCGGCGCGGTGGCGGGCAGTATCGTCGAGACCCTCGGCGTCGGGGACGACGACGGTGTCGTGGTCGGCCAGACGCAGCGCCGCGCGGTGGAGGTCGCTGCCGGCGGCGGCCCCGACTTCGATGACCTCGGGCGCGCGCAGACGGGCAGCGGTGGCGGCGTAGTGGGCGACCTCAACGCCCATCCGGTCGGCGGCGTTGCCGTAGGCGGCGATGGCATCGTAGGCAGCCTCCTCGTAGCGGTCCTCGCCGGTGAGAAGCGCGAGGTCGAGCAGTGCGTCGGCGAGTTCGACGGTGGTATCCAGCGGGTAGAGTGGTTTATCAAGCAGACCGTCGCCGCCGGCTGGACCGTCGACGAAGGCGCCGCTCTCGTGGCGCAGGGTCTCGATTGTCCAGTCGGCGACAGCGCGGGCGGGGCCGGCCTCACCCCGAACCTGCCACGAAGTCGTGAGGGCGTTGAGGACGTGTGCCTGGTCGACGAGCAACCCCGACGGGCCGGCCTCGTCACCGTCGCGGTGGTGGGTGACTTTGCCGTCCTCGACCAGTTCGTCGATGACGTGGTCGCGGGCACGCTCGGCGTAGCGGATGGCCCGTTCGTCGTCGGTGTAGGCCCCAAAAGTCAGCAGGGCGTCGATTGCGAGGCCGTTGCAGGCGGCAACGACCGTTTCGTCGATTGCGGGCGGGTCGGCCTCCTCGCGCTCTGTCGGTTCGAGCGTGTAGTAGCCCTCCTTGCCGCCCTGGCTGGCGGCGAAGGCATCGCCGGTCCACATATTGGTGGTCAGGTATTCGATGGTCTGGGTGGCGCTGTCCCGATAATTTGTATCGCCGGTGTAGCGATAGCCGTGTGCGAACGCACGAACGACCGCGGCGTTTTCATCGGTGAGTTTCTCCCTCACTGTGGCACCCCAGTTTCGGTTGCGCGCGTACCGGTAGAACCCGCCGTCGTAGGTGTCGAGCAGGTGAGTCTGGACAGCATTTAGCGTGCGCGTGGCCTGGTCGCGGGCCCGCACGAGCGCGAACTCGATGGTTCGGGGCAGCGGGAACTTCATGTCGGCGCCCCACCCGCCGAACTCGTCGTCGTAGGCCGCCAGCAGTTGCTCGATCATGTGTTCTTCGATGCGGTCGTCGACAACGCCGCCCGGGGGTTTGGCGTCCCGGAGCGCACGGGGCACCGAGCCGGCACCCTCGCCTTTGGCGTCCCACTTCTCGCGGACCTTATCCAGGATACCACGGAACCCCTCGGAGGCGAGGAAGGTAGCGCCGGTGAGGACGCGGCCCTCGGGGGTGAGAAAGACGGTAGAGGGGAACCCACCCATGTTATAGCGTTCACGGATCCGTGGATTGCGGTCGGCATCGACACGGACGGGAACGAAGCCGTCGTTGACGTTGGCAGCGATACGCGGTTCGCCATAGGTGGCGGCGTCCATCGCCTTGCAGTCGGCCGACCATTCGGTGACCAGCGAGAGCAGGAGGGGTTTGCCCGTCTGTCGGGCCACGTCGAAGGCGTCCTCGCCCCACTCGTTCCACTCGACTTTGGTGGCGTCGTCGGTCATACCCCCGTTTCGGATGGCGCGGGTAAGTCAGTTGCACTCTCGGATTTGGTGTCAAGGTGCTGTGGCTGCTGTCGGTGTGTAGAACAGCAGGGAAGCCCCAGTCTGCTACGCCACCCTC
>CAZOQK010000153.1:0-6090 GCA_964581735.1 uncultured Halobacteriales archaeon
GTCGTGGTCTACGAGTTTCTTCCGGAACCAGTCATACCCTTCCCGCCAGTCGATGAGCAGGTCCTTCGTCAGGAAGGAAGCAACTATCATCCGCACGCGGTTGTGCATGTACGCCTCCGCGCGCAACTGGCGCATCCCCGCGTCCACGATAGGATACCCGGTCTGCCCGTCCTTCCAGGCCTGCAACGCTCCGGAGTCGTCGTTCCACCGGATCTCGTTTTCGTACTCCTTGTAGTTGCCCGTGACCACGTCCGGGCGGTCCCAGAGCACCTGCGTGTAGAACTCCCGCCAGGCCAACTGATCCTGGAACTCGGAGACGGATTCGCGCTCGTTCTCGCCGTCGGCCTCCAGTTTGGCTGCCTCGGTCTCCTCGTACACCTCTCGGATGCCGATTGTACCGTACTTCAGGTGGGCCGAGAGGTGGCTGGTGGCGTCGTCGGCCGGGAAATCGCGGCGCTGGCCGTAGCGGTAGATGTCGCCCGCACAGAAGTCGGTCAACAGGTCGCGGGCGGCGCCCGTGCTGGCTGGTGGAATGTCTGCTTCGGGGTCCTCGAATCCGAGGTCGGCAAGTGTGGGGAGGTCATCGCCGGACACACTGGCGAGGTCCTCTGCGGTCGGCGGGTCCGCCGGGTCGGTCTTGGGTCGGTCGTGCCATTTCTTCGAAAAGTAGGTGAAGACCTTGTACGGGTCGCCGGCGTTGGTGGTTATAGCGCCGGGTTTGTGATGGACGGCATCGTGAACGGCGACGCGGCCGATGCCGGCATCGTCCAGTGCCTGTCGGACAGCGGCGTCGCGCTTGCGGGCGAGTCCCGAGTAGTCCTTGCCCCACGACACGGTCTCTGCACCGTACTCGGCGGCGAGGTCGGACAGGATGTCAACGGGATTGCCCCGGGCGATTACGAGGTCGCTGTCGCGCTCGCGGTAGGCCTCACGGAGCGACTTGAGGGCATCGAGCATAAAGGAGACGCGGGCGGGCGCACCGTTGTCCAGTACTCGGGGGTCGAAGACGAACACGGGGACCGTTTCCTCGTCGACGGCGTCGAGTCCGAGGTTGTCGGCCACCCGCAGGTCGCGGCGGTGCCAGTGGAGGCGCATACAGATAACAGGGTCGCGGCACACTTCAACGCGCCGGGCAATCAGATTGGGGCCACTGACTCACGCTGTATCCGGAACTGGAGGGACACAGTCGAACGTGCCGTTATTCATGATGGTTTCGGGTCGCTGGCCGGTCGTGCAGCCACTCGCCTCCCTCACCACAGCGGGACGACAGCGTGTTGGGTCCCCCGGCGATGTGCGAGACGCATCGAACCGTCGGGCGGGGTGCAGCCAAG
The DNA here is from genome assembly GCA_964581735.1 of uncultured Halobacteriales archaeon. Taxonomy (GTDB): domain Archaea; phylum Halobacteriota; class Halobacteria; order Halobacteriales; family Haloarculaceae; genus Salinibaculum. Next base: position 1,332 of record CAZOQK010000153.1, read on the forward strand.
CCCCCACACCGGCGACGGTCACGCCTCGCCCGAAGCGGGCAGAGTGATCTGTGCCAGCGGAAAGCGGAACTGTACTGTTGTTCCGTCCCCGACTGCGAAGGTGGCCGTCCCGCCCGAATACTCGATAACGCGGTCAATAATCCACAGCCCCGTGCCGCTGCCATGGGCTAGGGGCGTCTCCTCACGGTCACGGAGTGGCTGGAGTTCGTGGTCGGGGATTCCGGGACCATCGTCCTCGATTTCGAGCAGAAACTGGTCACCGTTCACGCGCGTCCTGACGCTGACGGACACGTCACCGCCGTCGGTGTGTTCGATACCGTTTTCGACGGCGTGTCTGATGGCGCCGCCGAAGTGAGGATGTGCACGGAGTGTCCCCGCTATGTCGTCGTCAACGATGATCTCCGCTTCCGGGTATTCGTCCCGAAGCCGCGCTGTTACCATCATGACTTTCTCTCCGAGTGCGAACTCGGTGCGCTGGCCGCGCCTGTCGACGACATCACGCATTTCCCGTGCGTTCTCGGCAGTCGATAGCAGCTCCCCGCTCTTGTTGATGATTCGCTGTGCCTTCTGCTGGCCGTACTCGGAGCCACGCCGGGTGATGAGTTCGGCCTGCCCGCGGATGGCCGTGATGTCATTGCGGATGTTGTGTCGCAGGATGCGCGCGAGAATCTGATCCAGGATGTCCAGTTCTTCTCGCTGTTCGACCAGCTGGAACGCTGATTGTGCGCCGCTTGTAAGTGTCTGTAGGAGTTCCACCTCCCCTTTGGAGAAGTCACGCCGGAGTCTGGACCCCGCGATGAAGAGTCCGAAGTCGCCTATGGGCACGATAAGCTCCGATGCGAGGGCGCTGTCCTGATTGTAGGCGTCGGCTGCAGCGGGAATCGAGTCGACGATCTTCGGTTCGCCGGACTCAAAGACCTCCCAGGCGATGCTGTTCCCCGGCGCAAAAATCGGGATGTCATCGAACAGCTCCTGTGCACGCGCCGAGTTCGCGACGGGTCTGAGTGCGTTATCCGACTCGTCATACCGCCAGATGCCAACGATCGGAAGGCCGAACGTCTCCGCTGCTTGTTCGACGAGACGTGAGCCGACCTCGGCGGTGTTGTCTGCGGCGATGAGCGCACTCGTCGTGCGGTGTATCTCGCGAAGCGACCGTTCCCGGCTTACCCTGTCGAGTGCGTTCTGAACCAGCGTCGTCAACAAGCGGCCGTAGTAGACATCGGTGTCGTTAAACCCGTCAGTGCCCGCAGCGCACGTCACGAACACCCCGTGTGTCCCGAGTGGGAGCAACAGTGCGCTCTCCCCAGCCAGGGGTGAGTCCACGGCACTGGTGTCGGGGAGACGACGGAGCTCTCCGGACTGGTAAGCCTCCCATACGACCGTCCCGGTCCCGAACACCGTCGACTCATCGAAGCAGTCATCCCCGTTCGCGGCTGCGAGGGTCAACCCTTCGCGGTCCCGTTCGTAGAGAAACACGCCGGCTCGTTCGAATCCGAGCACCGATGCCGCCGCGTCGATGGTCCCCTGACAGACCGCCATCGTCTCCGACATGTCGAGCAACCTATCGGCAGTTCGAACAAGCGCGTCAAGTGTCTCCTGTCGCTGTTGCTGTGCACTTATATCGATAAACAGGCAGAATTGTTCGTTCCCACCCTCGGTCGTGGTCGGGACGGACCGGAAAATAAACCGGTTCGGTCCCTCGACAGTCCGGTAGGTCACTTCACGTTCGGCCGCCCTCCCGTCGGTGGCCCAGTCGGTCCGGAGACTCCGGTGGTCCATCTCCGGTGACGGCTCCACCAGCTCCGAGAGGGGTGCTCCCTGGACGGTCTCCTGATTGCAGCCAAACGTCTCGGCGAAGGTGCGGTTCACCGCGGCGACGACCGGTTCGCCGCCGCGTTCCCGAACTCGCGCCATCGGCTCGGGGATGGTCTCGAAGACGGTCTGGAAGCGGTCCTGCTCCTGACGGAGGCGTCGCTCGGTTCGTTCGGCCCGGCAGGCATCTGCGAGCTTCTGGTTGAGAGAACGGAGGGCTGCCACGGTGTTTGCATCGAGCTCGTCACCGGACGTGACGAGCACCAGCACACCGAAATCGGGGAGGTCCAGCAGGTACGCCGTCTGGTCGTCCGTCCTGACCGTACTCGGCAGCGATCGATGGAACTCCTCGGAGTCCGACCGCCGTTCCGGCAGTGCGTCGAGGCTCTTCCGGTACCCGTCGTTGCGCTGTGGCTGGGCCGGGGTTGCAGCGACGCGTTCGTAGGACACTGCGTCGGTGCCGTCGATACGCTCCAGGACTGCCCCCGCTGAGCAGTTTAATTTCCGGAGATATCCGGAGAGCGCGTCCCGCGCGGTCTCCTGTAAGTCCGCCCCTCTGCCGATCGAGAGGGAGATCTCGTAGAGGACCTGCACTCGCTGTTGCCGTGAGTTCATCACTCGTGTAACTGTGCGATGACAGCGGTCTTGTTGTAGTACTCCAGATGCCCGTGGCCATCGTTGGCGATTTCGCCGATCGTCAGCGCGCCAAACGCCGGCTGTTCGTCGTCCCCCATCGCCGATAACTCGGTGTCGAACGACGAGTCCATAAACAACGCACGGGAGATACAGTCGAACGTGACGACCGGTCCCCGGTCCGGCTTCCCGGTGCTGACAGCGTCCTCGTGTGCGGCCCGGGCTGCATCCACCAGTGAGTCTGTCTCACCAGCCAGCACGTGAACGAACTCGCCTTCCGGGATGGCCCCGAAACACTCCAACGCGCCGTCGTCGGTGACATCGTACGGGTCACGGACGATGTTCTCGCGGCCCATCCGACTCAATCCGAAGGGATGGTGCTTCGCAGTCGCAAAGAAGTCGTCGGGGTCCACCGTATGGACAGAATGGTCGGCGACTGCCGCGCTGTACACGTCCAGTGCCGGGTCGCCGTCGAGTGCCGTGACCGTTCGGCCGTCCGACTCCGTCACTCTGAACGGGCCGTCTATCTCCTGCCAGCCATGCTGAACGCCAATAGTGCTCTCGGTCGGCAGCGTCGCCACCACGGCTGCCTCCGAACGGAGTCCGGCGGGTGTCACCAGCGACGGCACGTCGCTGTCGAGGCCGCCGCCACCGCCGCCGATGAAGTTGAACTCGACACCGTATGTATCGAACAGCGTCCGGACGAACTCCTCGACCCGGGACGCGTACGCGTCGACGAACACGACGGCCGTCCGGTCGCCGTTCTCCAGCGGTGTCTCGTCGAGTTGTGACTGGATGTCAGCCGCCGGATTCCCGAGGCCGGTAATCGTCGAGACGGCCGGCTCCGCCGGGAGTCCACAGAGAATCACTCCCTCATCAGCAACCGTCCCCCGGTGGACGAGGCGGGGGAAAACGCCACCGACGACGGGGGTATCCATCCCGGTAGCGAGTGTATCGATCCGGTCGCCATCCCGGGCGGTCCGCTCGGCGACGAGAACGAGGAGTCCTTTGACGGCCGGTTCGGAGTCCAGGCGTTGGGCGGTCGATTCCAGTTCGTCCGTTTTGTCGTCTACCAGTTCATACTGCACGCTATTTCTGTCTGTAGTTCTACCCGGACCGATATCATTCTGACGCTGCACAGGATGTGATAGGGGGCATTTGCTGTAGTGTGGGACCAGTAGTGGGCCCGATGCCCGCTGGCTGCCCTGCCGCGGGACAGGCGTGCCGCTTATACCATCGCTGTGCCGGTATGCCCCATCCGTTCTCACTGAGCGGACTGGCCGGTGGGTGACATGGGTGGTGGAGACCGACCCAGTTTTTACCCCCGGACACGGATGCGCTGATAATGGACGATGATGTTCGCAGGCGGATTAAGGAGGCCGCCGAGAAAGCGGCACTCTACAACGCGCTCAAACATGGGAGCAACGCACAGGTGGGTGCGATCATGGGCCCGATGATGGGCGAGAATCCGGCGTTTCGCGAGTACGGCGACGAGATTCCGGGCATCATCGGCCCGGTCATCTCCCGCGTGAACGGGATGGACGGCGCCGACAAGCGGGAGCGGCTGGCAGAACTCGCCCCCGAGAAGATCGAGGAACTCGAAAGCGAGGACGAGGAAGACGAACACGACCTGCCGGACCTGCCCAACGCCGAGGAGGGGGAGGTGCGGATGCGTGTGGCACCGAACCCCAACAGCCCGTGGCACATCGGCCACGCCCGGATGGCCGCCGTTGTCGGCACCTACAAGCAGCGCTACGACGGGGCGTTTATTTGCCGTTTTGACGACACCGACCCTGAGACCAAGCGGCCGGACCTCGATGCGTACGAGGCGATTCTGGACGCCATCGAGTATCTCGGCTTCGAGCCTGACGACGTACTCAGAGCAAGCGACCGCCTCGACATCTACTACGAACACGCCCGGGCGCTCATCGAGGAGGGCGGCGCCTACACCTGCTCGTGTCCCGGCGAGGAGTTCTCGGAACTGAAAAACAACGCCGAACCCTGCCCGCACCGCGAGAAGGACATCGACACCATCCGCGCGGAGTTCGACGATATGATTGCGGGCGAGTACAGCGCCGGCGAGATGGTCCTCCGGGTCAAAACCGACATCGAGCACAAGAACCCCGCGCTCCGGGACTGGGTCGCCTTCCGGATGATCGACACGCCACACCCGCGCGAGGAAGCGGCAGACATCCGCTGCTGGCCGATGCTCGACTTCCAGAGCGGCATCGACGACCACCTCACGGAGATGACCCACATCATCCGGGGAATCGACCTGCAGGACTCCGCGAAGCGCCAGCAGTTCGTCTACGAC
>CAZOQK010000154.1:0-6007 GCA_964581735.1 uncultured Halobacteriales archaeon
AAGACGCGACGCGTCTTCCATGCACACCAGAACGCTCCGCGTTCTGGGGACAGCCAATCAGAAATCTCCGATTTCTGAGGACGACGCAAGCACCCACTGGAGCGTGGTTCGAGAGAGCGAAGCTCTCTCGTCATCCTGAAAATCTTCGATTTTCTGCGACAGCGAGGCGCGGGAGTCTCGCGAACGCAGTGAGCGAGACCTCGTCAGACGAGCACCGCGAGTCTGACGGTGGCGTAGCCAGCCGGGGCTTTCTTGCTGTCTAAATCGGTATCTTCATAAAATAAACACCACCTGACTGACGGGGCAAAGTTTCAATAAATCGGCTCGTCATGTGACCGTATGGCAGACTCGGGTGGCCTCTCGCTTGGCCAGGCAGTCGCACTCGTCTTTATCATCGTGACGGTGAGCGCGACGGGTATCGGCTACGACCTGCTTATCCACCAGCCCCAGCAACGCATCGCGGCGGCAGAAGAGACGAACGCCACTGTCGTCTCCTCAACTGTCGAGCGTATCGAACGGACAGGTGAACGCGACCGCTTCCGCCCCAACATTACCCACCGGTACAGCGCCGACGGGGAGACCTACACCAACAACTACTATCTCAGCAACGAGGTGGCGACGTTCAACGAACCGACAGCACAGGACCGCGCCGACACGTTCGAGGCCACGGAACATCACTGTCTACGTCAATCCCGACAACCCCGACCAGGCTTATCCCTCGAACGCGGCCCACGGGACACGGAGTACATGACCATCGGCGTCCTCGGGCTGTTCGCCGCGGGGAGTCTCTGGAAACCCTCCAACTCGTTCCGGGGCGCGAGCGATTCAGACGAGTAGCGTACTCAGCGCGTCCCTGACGACCAGCACGTCACTGTCCGGCCCGACCGCATCCTCGACACTCTCTGCCGCGTGCATCAGGCAGTCCTCGACGACCTCAGGGTCCTGGCTATTGGTAATCCAGCAGTCGTGGTTACGCAAAACGCGCGCCACGACGAAAGCCCGCTGTGCGCCCGGTTCGTAGCCGTCTGCCATCTCCTCATAGAGTGCATCCGCGGAGTCGGCCGTCGACAGGCGCTCGTAAAACCGCTGTTCGCCAGTCCCTTCGCCAGCGCCCTCGGGCAGTTCGGCAGGCACGACCAGTCGCCCGCCCGCCCGGAGTGGATTGTTCGCTCCCAGAGCGACGTACGTCGCCGCGCGCGTCGACTGGTAGAGGTTCGCGTCTTTCGGTGCGCCGACGCCCGCGACCACGGCGTCGTACCCCCCGGTGACCTCGACGGAGAGGGCGTCCCTGGCGGTTTCGGCGAGGTCCGCGACGACCGCCCGCGGGTCGCCTGCGCTCGCACCCATGACGCCTGCGGGACCGTGCGTGACGTTCAGTGAGAAATCGAGCCCCACCACGTCCCCGGCCGCGTCGACGAACTCCCGGAAGGGGTTGTCTTCGATGCGACCCAGTCGGACCCCCTCGCGGCCGAGCATCTCCGGGCCGTGGGAGTAGCGGATCTGACTCTCGCCGCCGGCACCGATGACGACCGTCTTCGCGCCGCCGGAAAAGCCAGCGTACTGGTGGGGTTCAACCATTCCCGTCGCCAGCACGGTGTCGACGGCCGCCACGGTGTCGTTCAGTTCGATGGCACAGTCTTGAACGGTGCCAGCATCGACCGTCGCATCGGGGTCGTGGTTCTGTGCGAGGTCGGCGTGGTCACCGAGTGCGTCGGCAATCTCTTCGTCGCTCATCGGGCGGTGGAGTCCAAGCCCGAGAATCACAGTGACTTGCTCGCGAGCAACGCCAGCGCGCTCGAGTTCCGCGAGCAGCACGTTGAGCAGTACGTCGTCAGGCGTCGCCCGCGTCACGTCGGTGACGACGATTGCGACGGTGTCGTCGGGGTCGACGCGTGTGGCGAGCGGGGGGCCGTGTGGGTTCGCGACGGCGCGTTCGGCGACCGAGCGCACGGCGACGGCCTCGCCGCCCGGTGGCTCCGCGACAGTCACGTCACAGTCCGGGAGCTCGACGGTGACGGTGCCGGTACCGAGTGGCAGGTCCATACCGGTGAGAGCACTGCCCGGAACAAAAACGCCTCGTGTGTCGGCACCGGTCACGCCCCGAACGCGGCCAACGGGCGAGCAGATAGCAGGCGTGGGAACAGGAAAACGCCAGCGACCAGCGCGAAACTGGCGGCGATGGCAAACAGCGCGGCATCAAGCGTCGACGAGAGCCAGTACGTGACACCGAGAAAGCCCAATCCGGCGGCAACGAACACGGCTGTCATCGCGACCGAGGGAGATTCGGGCAGGTCGCCCGGGTCGACCCGCAGGAGTGCGCTCGCGCCGCCGAGACTCCCGCCGACACCGAGCAGTGCGTACTCCGTGCCCGCTGTAATCGGAATCGTGCCCACGGCGACGACCGCCGCCACCAGACAGGCGACACCGGCCCGCTGACGGACAGTCGTCCAGAGGCTGGCGAGGATGACCGCGCCGACGATGTAGCCAGCCAGCACGTCACCCGCGTAGTGAACGCCGATGACGATACGGGAGAGCCCGACGAGGAAGATGACCGCTGCTGCGGTGACGACGTATCTCGCGTCGCGCAGTCCCTCGCGAGCGAGGACGAGACCCCCGTAGACGACAGTGGCGGAGATGGCGTGCCCGCTCGGGAACCCGGACGTATCGGGTCGTTCGGCGACCGCCTGCACACTCCGGGGTGGCCGCGGGGCGGCGAACCACTGCTTGAGCGCGAGCGTCACGGTGAGGGCGACCAGCGTGTAGCCGATGACCGTCGCCGTCGATTCGCGGTCACCGACCCAGTACAGCACCGACAGCGCGACCAACAGGAATGAAAGCCCGCCGAGTTCCGTAATCAGGACGAACGCCTCTGTTGCGACTGGTGGGGTCGCTTCGCGTATCGCCTTGCTGGCCACGGAAAACCGGTACACGGCAGTGGCCTTTTCCGTCGACCGCTAAAACCGTGCCGGTCGGTCAGCGTGCCCACTCGACCATCCGCCCGTACGTCTCGTCAGTCCCGAGTGCGTCGGCATCCCCGACGAGGACGAGCGCCTTCTTCGCCCGCGTGAGCGCGACGTTGACGCGCCGGTAATCCTCGAAAATCGGGCTATCTAACTCCCCCGTCGCAACAAAGGAGATGACGATGACCGCCTTGCTGGAGCCCTGGAACCGGTCGACGGTGTCGACAGCCACACCCTCCGGAAGGTGTTTGCTGATTTCGGCTACCTGCGCCCGGTAGGGGGCGATGACGCCGATGTCCTCGTGGGCCACGCCCGCGTCGAGATATGATTCGACCGTCTCCGCGACGGCGTTCGCTTCGGTGGGGTTCGTGTTGCCGACTGTCGCGCCGTCCGGGTCGACGAAGGCGACGCGGTCCTGCAAGTGGTCGGGAAGTGCCCCTACATCCACGCCCGGCAGGTCACGGACGTGCTGGCCCGCCACCTCGCCGGTCGCCGGCCGCAATCGGCCGTCGTAGAACTCCTGGGAAGCAAACGCCTGGATGTGCTGGGCCATCCGGTACTGTTTGTCGAGCATGACGCTTGCGTTGGGGTAGGCTTCGATGAGCCGCTGGAAGAGACTCTCACCCAGCGTCGCACAGCGCTTGTCACCGGCAATCTCTTCTTGTGCTTGGACGACGGGCGGGAGCTGGTGGTGGTCGCCGACCAGCACCGAGCGGTTCGCGAGTGCTGTCGCCGCGAGCGTCCCCGGTTCGGTGAGCTGCCCGGCCTCGTCAACGACGGCCACGTCGAACTCCTGCTCGCGCATCACGCGCGACCCACAGGAGGCCGTCGTCGCGGCGACGACGTTCGCCCCTCTGAGTTCCTGCACGCACTCGCCGGGCTCGCCCGCCGTCTGGAGCCGGTAGGACTGCATGTCCCCGCGCACGCCGCTCTCGGTGCCGACCCGCACCATGTCAGTAAAGCCCTGCTCCTCCAGTGCCTCCATCGCGTTGTCGACGGCGCGATTGGTAAAGGCCGACAGCAACACCCGGTCACCGCGCGCGACCAGCGCCCGGACGAGTTGCCCGAGCGTGTACGTCTTGCCCGTTCCGGGCGGGCCGTGAATCAGCGCCACGTCCTCGGCACCGACGGCCAGCTGGACGGCCTCGTTCTGTGTGGCGTTGTTGTCGATGAACGTCTCCGACACCGACCGGAATTCCGGCTCCCTGCGGCCGAAGAGCACGTCCTTTCGGTCCGTGGATTGTGTGAGAACGGCGTCGTGCAGCGCGGTCAACATCCGGTCGGCACCGATTTCGGAGGGGTAGATGTCCAGCCGGCGCAGGTCGAACGGCTCGTCGGCGCTGACCACGATTTCATCGCCCAACCGCTCGACGCGTGCCAGTTCGGCGTTCCCGCCGACGGGGTCACCGTCGCTCGCGAGAACGAGGTCTCCCTCCCGAATCTTCGAGACGGCTCCCGTCCCCTCCGCCCGGAGTTCCCAACGTCCCCCATCGAGTTCGCTCCGGCCCGCCGACTCCAGATTCACCAGCGCGCGGTCGTCGTCGGCTCGCTCCTGAGGGGTCTGCTCCCAGAGTTTGGCGTACTCGCGGTGGACCGCCCGGCGCTCTTTCTCGATGGCCCGGTAGAACCGCTCGAAGTACTCCCGTTCTTGCTCGGGCATCGGCGTGCCGACCTGTCCGGCCTTTGACTCCTGGTCCAGCCGCCCGGAAATCGCCATGCAGGTGTCCTGCTCGAAGCAGTACTCGCACTTGGCGTCGGCCTCGTACCCTGTCGGCACCGAGCTGTCGTACTCCATCGCAGCCAGTGCGTTTCGCTCTCGGAGGACGAACTCCAACAGTCCCGACCCGATGGAGAAGTCCTTCGCTGGCGAGAGGTCGCCGCTCTCTTCGGTGCGCTCAACGGCGGCGTTTTTCGTATAGAGCAGGGTGCCAGTATCGGGCGGCTCGCCCCGCTGTTCGCCCAGGATAAGCGCGTAACAGGCCGCCTGCACCTTGTCCTGAAAGCGGGGGTCCCGGCGAGTGTTCTTCCCCGTCTTGAGTTCGACCGGTATCCCACGCCGCACGGCGTCGGCCCGCCCCTTCAGCCCGTAGCGCTCGCTGACCAGGGTCTGCTCCGAGCGCCAGTCGTCGCCACCGGTGAGCGTCCCCTGCTGGAGCCACCCTTGGATAGCACTCGCGTGCTGGCGGACCGTCTCGGCCATCGACTCCCTGCCGGCGCCGAGCAGTCCGAGGTCCAGTCCCGCTTCTTCGATGCGTGTCTCGACAGCCTCCTCTAAGTCCCGACCACGCAACAGGTCGCCGAAGACCTCGTGAACGATGGTCCCCTTGACAACCGGTTCCTTCAGGGGTATCCCACCGATTTTGTTCAGATAGTACATCCGGGGACACTGCACCCACTGGCGCACGTCCGTCACGTTCACCAGAAAATCCGGCTGGACGACGACCATCGTGTCCTCGCCGGTCGTGTACTGGGTGTCGCCCTGATACTCGCGCTCGTTGGCATCGTAGACGGCCAGTTCCATGCCCGCTTTGAGGTAGTCGGCCGTCTCGGTCCACTTGCCCCACACCGTCACCGTCGTCGGTTCGCCGCGGCCACGCTCCGGTCGCACGGAAATCTCCGCGAGGTCGCGCTCGCCGTACTGTGTACTGACGGTTCTTGGCTCTTTGACTCCGGTGACGACGCCGCGGACGTTCACGGGAAGGGACAGGGGTGGCCCCGGATTAACGCTTCTGGTCACTCCAGTTGTGGTGTCCGATTGGATAAACTCCTGTTTGACCCTCCACGGCTATTTTGTCCGTTCGTACACACGATTGGCACATGGACCGGCGAACTGTGCTGGGTGCGCTGGGGGGCGCTGGTGTGGCCGGAATCTCCGGGTACTGGGTGTTCGGTGGACACGCGACACACGGCACTACACGAACGGTGTCGGTGACTGCAGAGGACGAGATTCCTGACCAACACGACATTGCCATCACGGCCGACCTAATCGAAGGGCTGTGTTGAATCGCCATAAGGCAGTGGAATTCACTGTTTCACGGCACGCTTGA
>CAZOQK010000155.1:0-6006 GCA_964581735.1 uncultured Halobacteriales archaeon
GTCGACATCTGCGCCGACGCGTAGCCCACATTCGATACGTTTGTTGTTCGCATGGGTGGCCACATAGCGGTAGAAACTGCGGGACGGAGCCTGTAAGTGACGCCCACCGCGGGCGAAGGAACACCCACTACTATTATGATCCTAGTTGAGATACCAGATGATGAACGCAAACACAGTTCCCGACGCACTACGTTGCTCTTTGAGGGGGTCGCTGTGAACACCGACCGGATGACTGCCGCGGTCGATGCCCAGCGTCGCACCTGGGAGATGATGACTGAGGCCGTCAGGAAAGCCGGTGTCAGCCCCGAGCGGTTCGTTGATATGATGGCGACCGACGTGGGCCACACCGACAGCGAGGTCGTCTATGAGGAGAACAAACTCCAACTGCGTCACTACGAACCCGACGAACTCAACCACGAGACGCCGATTTTCATCGTCTACGCGCTGGTCAACCGCCCCTACATCCTGGACCTCCAGCCCGACCGCAGCGTTATCAGGCGCTTGCTGGAGGACGGCTTCGAGGTGTACCTCATCGACTGGGGTGAACCTTCCCTGCTCGACCGCGCGCTCACCATGCACGACTACATCAACCGCTACATGCGAAACTGCGCGAGCGTCGTCCGTGAGCGCTCGGGCGTCGAGGATTACCACCTGCTGGGCTATTGCATGGGCGGGACCATGTCGATGATGTACGCCACACAATACCCCGAGGAAGTCCGTACGCTCTCGCTGATGGCGACGCCGCTTTCCTTCGACGGCCACGGCGGCATCCTCGAACGCTGGGCGAACCACTACGACCCCGATACGACCGTCGACGCCCTGGGCAACCTCCCGTCGGAACTGCTGGCCGTGGAGTTTTCGATGATGGACCCCATCGACCAGTACATCACGAAGTACGTCACACTCTACGAGAACATCGAGGATGAGGACTTCGTCCGGAACTTCGCGCGCATGGAGCAGTGGATTTGGGACGGCGTCGATGTCGCTGGCGAGGCCTACCGGGAGTTCATCAACGACATCTACCGTGACAACCAGTTGGCAAACGGCGAGTACGAACTCGGCGGCGAGCCCATCGACCTCTCGGACATCGAGATGCCCGCCCAGCAAATCGTCGGCAAGTACGACCACATCGTCCCCTCGGAATCGAGCAAACCGTTCAACGACCTCGTCTCAAGCAAGGACGAACGCCTCGTCGAGTTCGGGGCCGGCCATATCGGCATCTCCGTCTCGGGGAAAGCCCACGCCGAACTGTGGCCCGATGTCTGTGAGTGGTTCGCCGACCGCGACGCCAGCAAGGACGAGGCCAACGCCGTGCCGGCCGGGAGCGCGACGGAACCCGAGGTGTCGGCGGGCGGGACTATCTCCGTCGACAGCGCCGAAGCCACCAGCGGCCACGCGGCGACGGTCGATGCCGTCGAAGGCATCGGGCCGACGTACGCCGAACGGTTGGAGGGTGCCGGTATCGAGACGGTCGCGGACTTGCGGGAACACGACCCCGAAGAACTGGCCGAAATCGCCGACACATACCCCTCACGAACCGAAAACTGGCTGGAGAACCTGACCTGACCGCTGTTACCCGTACTGTCGGACGAAACAACTGTTGGGTATTTGATATCGACCAACACTGACTGCTGCATAGGGAACATCTGGTCGCCACAAGCCGCCGCAATCAGAACCATGTCGATATCAGCATACTGTGAAAACATCAACTTTATACTGCCAGAAAACGGACAAAAGCATAATGAAATTGAATAAACTATTTCATGAAGACGATGCAGTATCGCCGGTCATTGCGGTTATCCTCATGGTCGCAATCACGGTCATCTTGGCGGCAGTCATCGCTACATTCGTACTTGGACTGAGTGACAGTGTGGACAACACTGCTCCACAAGCAACATTCGGTTTCGAGTATGAACAGAATGAGGGCGGTTCTGATGTGCTTACAATCACTCACCAGGGCGGGGACACTATTGAGGGACAGAATCTTAACATCACTGCCGATGGTGCAATAAGTAAGGTACCTAGAGAAGTGTATGTTGGCACCGATGTTTTTACCGGCGAGATAACCGCTGGAACCAGAGCTACTGTAGATAATACGACATTCAAGGACGACTCAAACGACTTTATCAGTAAGCGGAACGGACCCGATGAAAAACTTGACCTCTCTGGTGCGACTATCAGAGTAATTTACATCGATGACGCCGGTAGCAGTTCCGCGACGCTCGGTACGTGGGAAGGCCCCGACGCATAACTGACCGGCTCCATTTTTTCTGTTTGCTGCACCAGTGACCGCGGTTCCCAGTCGGTGGGCAGTCCGTACGCGCCTTCTGTTCATCACGAGCGCTCCTGACATGCTTTTGGTAGGTGACTACGCTTTATCATCTTCGGCAAGAGCCAAATCGTCCGGGAAGTTCGCCACCCCGGGTGGCGAGTACCCTCCGGAAATCACGCCCAACAGTGTCAGGATCGCTCGTGGACCGCAACGACGTGCTGGCGTGTTTCCTCGGGTGTCATCCCGCGGACGCCACAGGAGCACGACCGACGTTCCGGGTCGGTCGGTCCGTCGACTTTCTTCTCACGAACCCCTTTGAGTGTGTCCCGTTCGGCGTCGTCCCTGTGCTCGCCGGGGTACTGACCTGTGTGACCCCCTCTACGTGGTGGTCCTCACCGGGGTCCAGGTTCGCGATGACGGCTTCGTGTTCGGCTTGCAGCTGTTCTTCCCACTGGCCGAGTGTGTCCTTGGGGTCGCTCATACCGCACGCCTCGACCCGCCGTGTGAACAGTCCCTCAGTCGATGACGAGTCGGTCGCCGACGGTCACGCCCCGCTCGGTCGTCCAGCCCATGTTGACTTCGAGGACATACTGCCCGTCCCCGGGATACCGCTGGTCCTCGCCGTCCTCGCCCGGCCCCGGCGCGGGTGCGTGGTGGATCCTCGTAATCGTGCCGTCGCTCCCGGCGTAGACGATGTCGAGGGAGAACGCCATCCCGCGCATCACGTAGGTGTGGTCCGACACCTCATCGTAGACGAACAACATCCCGCGGTCGTCGGGCAGCGACTCGGTCGCCGAGAGGCCGGTGTAGCGCAACTCGGGCGTGTCCGCGATGGCGGCGGTCACCGCCCCGAGCACCCCGCTGCCCTCGCTCTCGACGCGCACGCGAGTTGTGTCGTAGGCGGCGTGTATCGGTGTCGCCGACGTGGTCGGTTCCGCGCCGTCCGTCCCGGCCTTTCTGGCGTTGCCGCCACAGCCAGCGACCCCCACAGCAGTGGCTGTCCCGGCCCACGCGAGCCACTGCCGCCGGGACACTCCGCGGTCGACCATACGTCACATATCCGCGAGCGTCGCAAAAGTGTTCGGCCAGAGTGTTCCGATACCTTTGTGAGAATGAAATGGACGGTCCGCCGGCGTTTGCGCAACCGCGGAGGCTATTAGGGTGGCTGTGTTAAGCCAGCCCGAAGATGAACGACGGACGCACTGGGGGGCGTTGAGGATGCGCATCGAGAACAGCTTCATCCCCGTCTCGGGGGTCGGCGAACGGACCGAACGGAAGCTCTGGAAGGCCGGTGTCACGACCTGGAACGACTTCGACGGGTCGGTCGTCGGGTCGACGACCGCCGACCGCATCGAGTCGTTCATCGACACCGCCCGCTCGCAGTTGGAGGCGGGCAACGCCCGCTACTTCGGCGAGCAGTTCCCCTCTGGGAGTCAGTGGCGACTCTACGAGAACTTCGCCGAACGAACCTGTTTTTTGGACATCGAGACGACCGGTCTGGATCACAACCGTGACGACGTGACAGTCGTTGGCCTCCACCGCGGCGGCGACACCGAAGCCCTCGTCAAAAACTGTGACCTCACCCGCGAGCGACTCCGAACGGAACTGGATGCCGCCGACATGCTCGTTACCTTCAACGGCAAACGGTTCGACGTACCCTTCCTCGAAACGTCGTTCGACCTCGACATCGACGTGCCACACCTCGATTTGATGTATCCGTGCCGGCAACTGGGGCTGACCGGCGGGCTGAAAAAAATCGAACAGCGCGTCGGCATAGACCGCGACCGGCCGGACCTCTCGGGACGGGACGCAGTGCGGCTCTGGCGTGAGTACGAACGCGGCGACGAGCGGTCCTTGGAGACGCTCGTTTCGTACAACCGCGACGACACGGCCAACATGGAGCGACTGGCCGACGTGGTGACCAACCGGCTGCACAAAGACGTGTTCGTCACGCCGGAGTAGAGAGGGGTGGCCGCGCTGAAAAACCATAGACTGGGTCGAGGAGATAGCATCCGCGCGCCACAGGCGCGCGATTCCCCCGACGCGAGCGTAGCGAGTGTCGAGCCTTTTTCGCCCACGTACGCGAAGAGAAGATGCACTCGCCGTCGAAGGCAAAGCCCGGCAACCCGATGGGGCGACTGCCGGTCGCCAGCACGCACTGCTCGAACTCGACTGTCTCGACGCCTTCCCCCTCGCCTTGGTGGACGATGCGGGCCTTCTCCGCGCTGGCGAACTCCGCGCGCCCCCCGATCAGGTTCACACCCGCCCCCTCACACAGGCTCTCGACGCCTATGGTGAGTCGGCGGACGAGATGACCCCTCCAGGTGACCAGCCCCTGCATGTCGACCGCGGGGTCGGCGTAGACGCCCATGTGTTCGGCGCTGCCGGCGCGGTGTGCCACGTCCGTCGTGGAGACGAACGCCTTTGAAAGAATACAGCCGTGGTTCAGGCAGGTGCCACCGTAGGCGTCCATTTCGACGAGAGTCACGTCGATGTCGAGTTGTGCGGCGCGATAGCGGCGACGTAGCCGCCCGGCCCCCCGCCGACGACGAGCAGTCCGGTTCCGGTAGTAACGTCTCCGACGATCATGTGCGTGCTGGCGGTGGCAGGGAGTTGAGTCCATCCCGCCCGACCGGGGCCGGGCGCTCAGTCCGGGCCCACGAGACGCTCGCGTTTGATCATCGCGCGGAGGCGCGGGAGGTAGTAGGCCAGGTCGGCCGTCGTAACGATGCCGACGAGTTCGCCGTCGTCAACGACCGGCATCCGGCGACCGGAGTGGTCACGCATCCGCCCGCCCGCGTCGGTCACTGCCTCGTCGCTCCGTACCGTGTGTACTGGCCCCGTCATGCAGTCGCTCACGGTTGCGTCGTCGAGTCCCGTCCCGCTCGTGACGACGGTCACGATGTCCGACTCCGTCACCGTCCCCACGATGTCGTCCCCATCGAGCACCACGAGCGCGCCGATGGCGGCCCCGCGGAGTTCTCGTGCCGCCTCGACCATCGTCGCATCCGCCGTTACCGTCCGGACCGGTTCCGTCATTGCCGTCGCGACTTCGATGGTAATCATGCGCAGGCATAGCCAAGCACCGGTGTAATATTGCCGGTAAAAGTTCACACAAAGGTATTAATACAGGAGGAGCAATGCGGGGCTCTCCAGATACTCGATAACGGTGTTGACAAAGCGGGCGGCCTCCGCGCCGTCGATGATGCCGACCCGGCCCCCCGGGTCGCGCTGAAGTACGCTCAGAAGAACCACCTACCTGACACTGGCATATGCTAAAACGTCACATGTCGGCGGCTTATGATTTTCCCGCCTCGGTGGGGCGATAGCCCGGGGGTCCGGGACGACTGTAGCCTTTTTTTGGACTGTCCGCGCGGAAAGTGACCGTTGACCCAGTCACCGGCGGCTCAGTCACCGCGTGCGCGTCGGCGGGCGGCCGCCGGTGACGCGCCGTCGCGTTCGAGCGCCTCGACGAACAGCTCCCCCGCACGGTAGGACGACCGCACCACCGGTCCCGAGGCACAGTACAGAAAGTCCAGTTCCGCCTCGGCGACCCGTTCCCAGGTGTCAAAGCTGTCGGGGTGGACGTAGTCGCTGACCTCCAGATGCGAGCGGGAGGGCTGGAGATACTGCCCCAGGGTCACGATGTCGACGCCGACGCTTCGCAAATCCGACAGGGTTTGGTAGATCTCGTGGTCGTACTCGCCGACGCCGAGCATCAGGCTCGTCTTGGC
>CAZOQK010000156.1:0-5997 GCA_964581735.1 uncultured Halobacteriales archaeon
CGGTCTGCGGGTTATGAGCCCGCCGGAATCTCCTGGCTATCCCATCCCGCTACCCTCTCGTAACTCCGTTCACTGTTTAAGGATTGTGATTGCCGGGCCGTCCGTGAGATTTTATCGTGGCTCGCCCACGTGAACCTCCCACGTAAACAGGCTCTCGAAGACGTAGTTGACCGACATCGCCGCCGCAATCGCGATGGGACTGGCCACCAGAAACCACAGGTCCGTCCCGAAGGCGACCACCTCGAAATCGACCAGCGTCACCAGCACCCAGTACACCGACAACTGGACTGCCACGCCGCCCGACCGGACCAGGTGGGATTTCCCGAGTCGCTTCAGGAACGGCACCCGGCCGCTCGTACCCTCGCCGGCGAACGTCCAGTGTTCGTTGACCAGAAACATCACGACGATTGCCGTCTCCACACCGGCGGCTTTCGCCCACAGTTCCGGCACGCCAAAGAGGAGTTTCAGCGTCGCCAGCACGGCGTTGTCGCTGATGGCGCCGATGACACCCACCGAGACGAACTGGCCAAAGCGCGCACCCGAAAGGAGGGCATCAACCCGCGGGTCGCTCATTCCTGTTCGACCAGCGCCGGGTCCTCCCCACGGTGGGCGGCCAGCGCCGTGTGGAGCCGGTCGTTTCGGAGTCGTTTCGCCCGATGGCGGGCGGTCAAGAGTGCGCGGCCGAGCCGCAGCGAATCGCGCAACGGCGACACCGTCGACCCGGGGCGGTCGTGCCACTCGATGGGAATCTCCGCGACCGAGAGGTCGACGGCACCGGCGATAGCGACCAGTTCCACGTCCCACGCGAAGCCGGGTTCGTAGAGGTGCCCGCGGACCGCCTCCCACGCCGCCGAATCGATGGCTTTCGCGCCACACTGGTAGTCGTAGAGGTCGACCTCGAGCAGGCGGCGGGCCAGCCACGCGAAGCCGTCGCCGAGATACCGGCGAGCGAGTGTCTGGTGGGCGTCGACCGTCGCGTCGGGGTGGCGACGGGACCCGACCGCGAGGTCGACGGTCCCATCTCTGACGGGCGCGATGACATCAGCGACCGACCTGGCAGGGGTGGCGCCGTCGGCGTCGGCAAACGCGAGGACATCCGTCGAGAGCGCCTCGAACCCGTCGGTGATGGCTGCGCCCTTCCCGCGGCGGTACGGGACGGTGTGAATCTCGACAGGGAGATCCGTCAGTCCCGCCGGCACCCCATCGTCGGGTGCGTCGAGTTCGATCCGGATGGTGTCGAACTCGACGGTCCCCCAGAGGGCGCGAACGTATGCCGCAAGGCAGTCGATGTCGGGCCTGTATGCGGGAATCACCAGACCGACAGCCGAACTCATTGTGCAAAGGGACACTTGCGCTGAATAAAAGCAATTCGACTCACTCAGCGCTACGCCTGTAGTTCACAAGAGGTTTCATCTCCGGCGGGCCTTCTCCCGGCAATGGAAGTCGGGCTCGTCGTCCGCTGGGTCGTGCTCTTTCTCCTGCTGGGAGGGGCTGCGCTCCCGGTTGCGACGTGGCTGTTCCCCGAGCGGGCACGGGCCGGCCTCGCGATACCCGTCGCGCTGGCGACACTCGCCGTCGTCGGCCACCTCGTCGGCCAGGTCGCCTTCGGCTGGCCCGCCGTCGTCGCCGGCCTCGCCGCCCTCGCCGCTGGGTCGTACGTCACTGCGGGTCGCAATGAGATAGACTGGCGCGCCTACGGCGAAGTCGGCGTGGTCTTTACGCTCGCTTTTGTCCTGATCGTCGCGATTCGGGCCGTCGACCCCGCCGCCGCGCCGCTCCCGATTGCCACCGGCGAGAAGTTCCTCGATTTCGGCTTGCTTCGGACGCTGGACCGCTCGGGGTCGCTCCCGCCTGAGGACATGTGGTTCGCCGGTGGGCGGATTAAGTACTACTACGGCGGGCACATGCTGACCGCACTCCTGGCGACGCTGTCGGGGACGGCACCGCGGTTTGCCTACAACCTCGCGCTCGCGGGCTTCTTTGCGACGCTCGTCAGCGGCGCGTACAGCCTCGCGGGCGCGCTCGTCCCCGAGGACGTGCCGCGGCGGGTCGCCGCCGGTTTCGCTGCCTTCTTTATCGGCCTCGCCGGGAATCTGGAGACGGCAGCCCGGATGCTGGTCTGGCTGTTGCCCGAGTCGTTGGCAACTCACGTCGTCGCCGCTACCGGACTGGAGGGGAGTGCAATGGAGTGGACGCCCGCGGCGTTCTACTACTTCGATGCGACCCGGGTGGTGCCGCTTGACGCGACGGACCCGGAGACCCGGCGGGCGGCGACGGAGTTTCCCTTCTTTGCGTGGCTCAACGGCGACCTCCACGCACACATGATGGCACAGCCGTTCCTCCTGCTCGTCGTCGGCCTCCTCCTCGCGTACTGGCGCCTCCCCGGCGGGGCGTGGCGAAAGCGCCTGCTCGTCCTCGTGGGACTGCTCCCGCCTGTCGCGGGGCTGGTCGGCTTTATCAGCCTCTGGTCGTTCCCTACGGTCGGCGGGTTGGTCGCGCTGACCGTCGCGCTCGCGCCCACAGACCCCGCGACGCTCCTCCCCCGGGAGGTCGACGCGCTCGACCCCCGGGAGACGTGGTATCTGGAGGAGCTGCGCCGCGTCGGGGTGGGGCTGGTCGTCACAAGCGTCGTCCTCCTGCTGGGGATTCTCTGGACGCTTCCGTTCTGGACCGAGGTGCTTCTGGGCGGGCCGAGTCGCTCGGCGGCCATCTGGGACGTGCGCACACCTGTCGGGAACCTCTTGCTCGTCCACGGGGCCTTCCTCGCGGTGTTTGCCGTCGCGCTGGCACGGCGCGGCGGCGCCGTACTGGACAGCCCGCTTGCCGTCTGGACCGTCGGTGCGTTCGTCCTTGCCGTGGCGATCTTCACCGGCTTCCCGGCGCTGGGGCTTGCTGGTCCGCTGGTCATCGGCGGCTGGTGGCTCCTCCGCAAGGCCGATGACACCGATTTCGCGACGCTACTGGTCGTCGCGGGCGCGGGCATCCTGCTTATCGTCGAACTCGCCACCGTCGAGGGCGAGCGGTTCAATACCATCTTCAAACCGTACGCCCAGATCTGGCTGCTCTGGGCTGTCGCCGCGGCAGCGCTGCTCGCCCGCCTTGTCACGGGCTGGCCCGCCCGACTCCTCGGTGTGGGCCGACAACGGCTCTCGGTCGCCGGGATCGTCCTCGCGGTGGCGCTCGTGCTGACGACCGGGCTGTACGCGCCGCTGGCACTCATGAGCCACGCCAACACGACGAATCAGGGGCCGGCAGTCGTCGCCGACGGGCCGACCCTGGACGCGACGGCGTATCTCGAACACCAGTACCCGCGGGAAGCCCCGGCGATTCGCTGGGTCGACCGACTGGAGGGCCAGCCGACGATTGTCACCGCCGCACCGGGCGGGTACTTCTGGTATCCCGACGACGGCCGGGGGGCGAGCGCGGCGTCGAGTCTGACCGGCGTCCCCGCGGTGCTCGGGTGGTTCCACGAAGCCCAGTATCGCGGTGACGAGCCATACCAGACGCGGCTGGAGGACGTGCTCGACATCTACACCCACGAAAACGCAAGCTACCAGCGGGCGCTCCTGGAGTACTACAACGTCGAGTACGTCTACGTCGGGCCGGCCGAACGGGCGAAGTACGGCGGCATAACGGTCGGGGAAATCGAGGGAGTCACTGTCGCAAAGGAGTTCGGGAACGTGACGATATACGCGGTCGACTAAGCGTCTGCTTTCTTTTTGATGACGGTAATCGCTTCGGCATCGACGGCCTCGACGTCGAGGAAGTTCGGGATGTAGTTGCGGGTCTCGTAGTCCTCCTCTTCATCGGGTTTACCGACGGTACACCACAGCTGTGGCCGGTCGGGGCCGTGCCAGTCGCCGTTGCGGTTGATACCGAAGCAGACGAACTCCTCGCCGTCGTACTCGATGACGGCACCCTTGCGGATACCGGGGTCCCCGCGGATGATGAGCTTCTGCATACCTGCGGCTTGACCTGAAGCGCACTTAGGCACTTCGAACCACCTTTTTCTGCGTCGGGTTCGCGCGAAGCGCGAACCACTCCTTGAAAAACGTGGGCGAAAAAGGCTGAACGCTCGCTCCGCTCGCGTTCAGTGAACCGCGCGCCGCGGGCGCGCGGATGCTGGTCGAAATATTCCATACAGACAAAACACTTACCAGTGGCAGATCGTGTTCCGGTATGGTGTCCCGGATTGGTACTGGACTCTTCGTCACTGGTGCCTTCGCTACTGTCCTCGGGGCAATCGCAACGGCAGGGAACGTTGTTGCTCCTGATTTCAATGGCTGGCGTGTTGTCTTTCATGCCGGTGTTCTCGTCCTCTTTCTCGCGGGTGCGACGATTGTTGTCGAACCGACAACAGCCGGTGAGGTACTGATTGCGACAGCAGTCGGCGTGGTCGGTCAGGCCGTGGTGTCCGTGGTACTCGTCGTGGTGAGCGGTGAGAATGCTACGATAGCCCATACGCTATCGTGGCAGGTTCTGTCGCTGCTACCGATGAGCGTCGGTTACATACTCGGAGGCCTTCACTATGTCAATGAGCGATTTGACAGGCGGTCGTACTATATCTGGGTCCTCAGCACCCTCAGCATACTCAGTGGACTCCTCACTTGGATTGGTTCATACGTACTATTCGTCCTCACTCACGATACGACCGGAGAACTCAGCTATCACCCCAGATTTCTTCTTATCGCTTATGCCTTCGTATTAGCTGCTGATGTTATCGGAGCGATATTCCTACTTGCGCTCTGGCGAGTGAGTGAATATCTCGGAACCGAGAACAACGCGTCGTCAGCTCATCACAGTTAGCTAGCGGTCGATAAGCAGAACGACTGCACAGCCAGCGTGCTGTATCGAACCGTCACAAAACATTTGTCTGAGACGAGTCACACGGCCACTGCATGCTTGACGCAGAAGTCCTGGTCTGTTCGGATTGTGGCAACGTACACATGAAAGGCGCTGGCGGCCCCGACCACGTCGATTCCTGTGCCGTCTGTGACGGGCACGTCAGCGACGTGGAACTGGACGATTTGGTGAGTCTGTAACCGAGACTGCTGTGCGGTCGCGGTAGACGACTACGATAGCACCTGCGAGCGGACTACCGTCCGCGAGCAGCTTTTTTCGCCCACGTTTTTGCCGCGAGTGGTGCGAGCGCCGGAGGCGCTCGACACCCGAGCGGGAAAAAGGTGGAAGGCAAATGGTTTATGCACTGATGGCCAACAGCGCCGCAAGGCCGATATCTATGGAAATGCCACGCCGGATGAACACATACTGTCCGCACTGCAACGAACATCACGAACACGAAGTCGAGAAGGTTCGCTCGGGGCGCTCCTCGGGTATGAAGAAGGTCAACGACCGCCAGCGCGAACGCAACAGCGGCATCGGGAACGACGGGAAGTTCTCGAAGGTGCCCGGTGGGGACAAACCCACCAAGAAGACACAGCTGACCTACCGCTGTGGCGAGTGTGGCAAGGCCCACCAGCGCGAGGGCTGGCGTGCCGGCCGACTCAAATTCCAGGAGTAAGTATGGCAGGAAGCTTCTACCGCGTCACCTGTCCGGACTGTGAAAACGAACAGGTCGTCTTCGGCAAAGCCGCCACCCAGGTCGCCTGTGCGGTCTGTGGGCACACGCTCGCACGACCCACTGGGGGCAAGGCGGCCATCGAAGGCGACATCACCGAGACCGTTGAGGCCCGATGAAATACAGCGGCTGGCCCGAACCCGGCGAACTCGTCGTCGGGCGCATCGACGAAATCGAGGACTTCGGGGTGTTCGTCGACCTGCTGGAGTACGAGGACAAACGCGGCCTCTGTCATATCAGCGAGGTCGCCTCCGGCTGGATCAAGAACGTCCGTGACCACGTCAACGTCGACCAGCGCGCCGTCGCGAAGGTGCTTGACATCGACGAGAGCGCCCAGCAAATCGACCTCTCGCTGAAGGATGTCAACGACCACCAGCGCAAGGACAAGATTCAGGACTGGAAAAACGAGCAAAAAGCCG
>CAZOQK010000157.1:0-5921 GCA_964581735.1 uncultured Halobacteriales archaeon
GTACATCACAGTTCCTTGAGGACCTCGCCCGCGTTCTCGATTGCCGACTCGCGTTTCGCGGGGTAGGCCTCGACCTTCCCGCGAAGCGTGATACCGTCGCCGAGCGTGACCGTGCCCCCGTAGGCGGCTTGCTTGTCCAGTGTGAGGAAGAACTCACAGTTCTCCGTGACGCGCTCGTCGAGTTCGTCCTCGATCCGCTGGCGTTCCGCACCGGCGAGGTCGCCGAGCGAATCCAGCACCGTGCGCATTCCGGCGGCGTTCTCGACACGGGCCGAGAGGACGAGAATCCGGTCGCCGTAGTGGCCCTCCGATTCGGTGCGCTGAATCTCGAACTCCTCGGGCAGGACGGTTCGCAGTGCATCCTCGACCCGCTTGTCGTCCTCGGTGACGTAACAAAACGCGCGCAGGTCGAAGTAGTGAAACGGGACCGAGGACATCCTGACCTAGTCCTCGGCGGCTTCGAGGTTGTCCTCGGGGACGCCCTGTTCGTTCCCGTCCTCGAAGTCGACGGTGTATGTGGCGTCGCCGAACATCGTCTCCATGACCTGCGTGATAGTGCCCTGCTCGCCGTCGTACTCGCTGTGTTCGTCGTGGAGGATGACCGCGTCGTCTTCTTCGAATGTCATACCCCGCGGTACTCGGTGATTCGACAAAAAGGGACTGATTCTGGCCGCCCCGCCACGAGTCGGCTCAACGACTGTGGTTCTCAGGACTCGAAGACTTATACAGGCGACGCCCGAAGCTCCCGCCATGATTCGGCGGTCTCTCCCCGCTCTCGCGTCGCTGTGGCAGCCATCGCTGCGGACGACTCCGGGCCGATGACGCCCGTTGACGACCTCTGGTATCTGGCCGACGAGGCCGACCAGCAGGCCGAACAAACCCGCCACGCCCTCCGCGAGCGCTACGGCGACTATCTCACCTTCGAGACGACGAAACACGTCTCCCGGGGCCGGTTCCGCACCGTCACAGAGCGCATCCGCGACAACGGCGCACCATACGGCGCTCATACGCTGGTCGCTGATGAGTCAGGGGCGCTCCTGCTCGTGCGCCACGACGCCGTTGGGATGTGGGTGCTGCCCGGCGGTGAGACCCACGCGGACGAACACTTCCGCGAGGCCGCCGAGCGGGAACTCCGCGAGGAGGCGGGCATCACCGCCGAGTACAACGGGCTGGGGTTGCTCGGAAGAGTCCGCTTCAAGAGCGGCGAGTACTCAACGTGGGGTGTGTTACCGATGTTCGAAGCACAGGCGGGGTCAGACGCCAGCCAGCCGTCGGTCCAAGACCCTGACGACGAGATTTCGGCCGCGCGGTGGTTCGCGGAGTTGCCCGGCGAGACCCGCGACCGCGAGGAGTTGTTGCGCTGGCGTGACCGACGGTTGGATTAGTCTTCGAGGCTTCCACGCAGCACCTTCGCCGCGACCAGAATCGGGTCCCAGACGGGGCTAAACGGCGGAGCATAGGCCAGGTCCAACCGCTCTAGCTCGGTGACGGTCAGGTTCGCCTCTAGCGCTGTGGAGAGCGTGTCGATACGGATTGCGGCGCGGTCCTCACCGACGATTGCGCCGCCCAGCACCTGCCCGGTTTCACGGTCGGCGACCATGTGGACGAGTGTCTCCTCAGAACCCGGGTAGTAGCCCGACCGCGACCTGGCGGTCACCGTCTCGGAGACGGGGTCGAACCCGGCTTTACGGGCGCGCCCGTGGTCGAGGATTCCGGCCCGGCCACACTCCAGTTCGAACGCCTTGACCACAGCCGTGCCTGCGATGTCGCCGATGGGTTCGGGGTCGCCGGCGACCGTCCGGCCGATGGCACGGCCCGCGCGGTTGGCGGTCAGCCCCAGGGGTACCCAGTCGTACTCGCCGGTGACGGCGTGGCGCATCTCCGCCACGTCGCCCGCGGCGTAGACGCCGTCGGCGGTGGTCTGTCCGAAGTCATCGACAGCAATCGCGCCCGACTCGCCGAGCATCACGTCGGTCCCGCTGACCACTTCAGTGTTCGGTTCGATGCCGACACCGACGAGCGCGCAGTTGACCGGCGTCCGGCCGTCTTCGGTGACGACCGCGTCGACGTGGCCGGTCCCCGAGAGCCGCTTGACTTCCGTCCCGAGATGGAGGTCGATACCCTTCGCTTCGAGGCGGTCACAGACGGCTTTTCCCACGTCTTCACCGAACGGTTTGAGGACGCGGTCGCCGCGCTGGAACAGATGGATGTCGAGGTCGTGGGCGTGGAAGGCCTCGGCCATCTCGACACCGACGTACCCCCCGCCCACGATGGCGACGGATTTCGGCGGGCGCTTCCCGGCGTACTTCTCGATGAGTCCCACGTCCACAAACTCGTTGTCGATGCCGTGCTCGGCGTCGGGGGCGGTGAGATATGCCCGGATGGCCGCCGCTGAATCCATATGATGCAGCGTGAACGCTCCATTGAGCTCGGCGCCTTCAAACGGGACTGTGGCGTGTGCGCCGGTCGCAATCAGGAGGTCGCCGTAGTTCTGTCGGACGGTTTTGCCGACGCGGGTGTTGTACGTGATGAACTGCTCGTCGGTGTCGACGCCGGTCACCTCGTACTGGCGGCGCAGGTCGATGCCCCGCTCCTCGATTTCCTCGGGGGAAAGCGACAGCATATCGGTCTGGGATTCGACCTCGCCTTTGATGTAGTAGGGCATCCCGCAGTGGGCAAAGGACACCCACTTGTCTCTCTCGAAGACGATGACCTCTCGGTCAGGGTCTTCGCGTTTGCATTTGCTGGCGGCGCTGAGGCCGGCGGCGTCACCGCCGACGACGACGAAGGGGTCGGCCATGTCCGAACACACACGGAGCGGGTACGTAATAGTTGACCCCGAATCGGCACCACCATCTTTGACCGTCACACGCGCCGGAGTCGATATGGCCCAGATTCGACGGCTCGTCATCGACGTATTGAAACCCCACGACTTCCCACTCGTGGACTTTACCGACCGGCTCGCCGTACCCGCGGTTCTATGACCCGTCGTCGACGCCGTGGGAGACGCCGTCCTGCTCGTCGGCCTGCATCCGCCGTAGAGTGGCCCGCGCCTGTGAGGCGTCGTACCCAAAGAGGACTGCTTCGGCGTATTCCTCTGCGACCTCGACGGCGTGAATCAGGTTGTCGATGTCCACCTCGACGGCGTACAGTTCGATACTCACCGGTTTCGGCAGGCGGTCGGCGAAGCCACTGGCGATGATTTCGACCCAGTAGGTCGTCGTATATGCCATGTCGTACAGCGGGACGACGAACTCATCGACGTACTCTGCGACGGCGTCGATATCGAGGCCGCTGCGGTCGTAGAGGTGGCCCTCGTAGGGGTCTGGATACAGCGTCAGGTAGAGGTCGCCGGGGACCAGTTCGCGGGCCTGTGCGACGAAATCAATGATGACGCTTGCGCGCCAGGTGTCCCTGTCCTCGAAGTCGCTTCCGGCGAAGCGCTCGTCACAGCGGTCACAGTGACAGTATTCCGGGCGGGCAAACCCAACGTCGTCTAATCGTACGTCGGGGTAGTCGGCGGCGGCGCCCTCGACCATCTCCAGGATGCCGCGTTTGTACTCCTCGTGGGTCGGGCAGACGTAGTCCCAGTCGAAGTACGTCCGGTCTCGGGTCGCGAGTTCGCCTGCGTCGCTGACCGATGCCACCTCGGGGTTGCCCTCGACGGCGGCGTTGTCGCCGAAACACGAAATCATGTTGATACCGTCGGTGACCGGCTCTGTCGCGCGCCCGGTCACGTCTTTCATCTCGTAGAACGCGCGGTCGAACCCGGCCCAGGACAGTTCCGGTTCGTTCCGCGTGACGACGCCGTACATGGACGGGTTAAGGACTCGTGGGTACGTAAGGGGTTCGAGAGACGGTGGTCGGGAGACGATGCGTGTTGCGCGCCGCGGGGCCGATCACTCGCTCGTCGTGAACTTGTACACGAGGACGATGGCAGCCAGGGCGGCGACCAGTTTGGTCCTTTTTGACATCGCTTGCCAGAACGGACGGCTGGCGTATAGTTGTTCCGGCGACCGGGAAAACCGACCGAACGCGCGGTCACGCGATGTCGCGGCTGGTGTCGATGGACACCTCTTCGACGAGGTCGAGCTTGATGATATCCGACGGCGCACGGCTGCCGCGGAACTTCGGAATCGCCAGCTGGTTTTCGACCTCGTCGCCGGTCGCGTCAGTCTGCAAATCGAAGACAACGTCCGCGAAGTGCTCGGTCGTATCCCGCAGCGGCGGCACCGACCGGCCGTCCAGACAGTGCATGATGGCAAGACTGTCGGTGTTGAAGATGTGGTTCTGCAGGTCGTTCATGAAACTCCGGAACCGCGACGGCGGCTCCTGGGATTCGAGTACGTCCAGCGGGTCCACGATGAGATTCGATGTCTCGGGGAGTGCCGAGATGAGCTTGCCCGCGTTGTCCAGTGGCGCCTCCCCGGAGATGTGCCGGACTGTCGGGTCACCGGTTTCAGTTGGTGTGTTCTCCATGCTGACTGTCACCGCCTCGGCGGTGCGGTCCAGCGACAGCCACAGGGTTCCCCGCGTCGCAGTGAGTTCGTAGAGAAATAGCTCGGCCTGGCTCGCGGGGTGGGCCGTCAGCGCCACCATACTGCCGGCTGGAATGCCTCCGTCGAGCTTTCGGTCGAGTACGTCTATCCCGGTTCGTAACCGGTTTGTCATGCCAACAAGAGATACCGTCTACCCCCGATTAAATATTCCGCCTACTGTATCACAGGCGATTCCGGAATCTCCAGATGAAGCGGTTCTTTGGCCGCTTCCGTTTCCGCTCGGCTCAGCGTGCCGGCGGCGGCTGCGTTCCCGAACACAGCACTTCAGCGATAGAATCACAGGCGAGTCTGAACGTCGGGTCAGTACGGGGGGTGGCGCCACAGTCGCCGATGCGTTCACAGACTCCCACGTCGGCCGGGGCCGGGACACTCCTTGCCTCCGGGCCACGAATCAGCGTCGCCACAACTGGGGCCGCCAGCCGGGCCGCAACCGAAGCCGTCTTTCGGGCATCGGCGAGTGACTGTGGCGTGCCCGTTGTCACCAGCACCGTCCGCTCCGCTGCCCGGAGCGGCAGGGTCGCATCCTGGCTTGCGCCCGCCGGACAGTCGACGAGCACCGGCCCGTCCCACCCCCGAATCCGGTCCAGTGCGGCCGCAGTTTCGTCGTCACGGCCAGCCGGCACGATTGCCACTCCCGGCGACTCGGCCGGCGCGTGACTGACACAGCCAACGTGTGCCCCCGCCGCAATATCCCCAGCGCTCGGGGTCGGCGGCACGTCAGCGAGCAGGTGGAGGTCCGGCATGTCCACGTCGGCGTCGACCACCAGCGGGGACTTGCCGCGTGCTGCCAGCGCACGAGCGAGTCCTAGCGCCGTCGTCGTCTTCCCACAGCCGCCTTTCCCGCCAGCGATTGCGTACATAACGAGAGGTGGGTCCGTCCCCGCTGATAAATCTCCGGCCGGTCCGGGGGATTCAAGAGCGTCCGGGACACCCGTTCGTGCAATGCGGCAGGACCACATCATCAGCGCGAAACATCTCGCACGGGAGGACATTGAGGCGGTCCTCGACAGGGCGAGCGCGATTGCGGCCGATGCCGGAGCCTACAGCCAGCGCCACGTCGGCTCCCTGCTGGGACTCATGTTTTTCGAGCCCAGTACACGCACGAAAATGAGCTTCAGCGCCGCCATGAAACGCCTCGGCGGCGACATCGTCGACATGGGCCCGGTGGAGTACTCCAGCGTGCAGAAAGGCGAGAGTCTCGCCGACACGGTTCGGGTCGTTGAGGGCTATGCCGACGCGCTCGTGCTTCGTCACCCCAGCGAGGGCTCGGCGAAGATGGCCGGAGAGTTCGTCGACATCCCGCTCATCAACGCCGGCGACGGCGCGGGCCAGCACCCGACACAGACACTGCTCGACCTCTAC
>CAZOQK010000158.1:0-5918 GCA_964581735.1 uncultured Halobacteriales archaeon
CCTCGAAGTCGTTGGTCTTGCGGACCTCGTCGTAGATGGTGTAGTCCGGTCGGACCATCAGCAGCGAGTCGGCGGTCTTGGCCATCGACCCGCCCAGTTCCGTATACTGGGTGATGTTCGACCCGACCTGCAGGTCCCGGGTTTTCTCCATCGTCTTGACAGCGTAATCCGAGTCCGCGAGAAACTCCGCGACGGCCTGAGCGAACGTGGATTTCCCCGCGCCGGGCGAGCCGGAGATGAGGATCCCACGCTGGCGCTCAACGAGACGGTCGCGGAGTTCATCGGCGTACTCATAGTCGTCTATGTCGGTCTTGACGATGGGCCGGACAGCCGTAATCTCCAGTCCGTCCGAAAAGGGCGGGCTGGCGATGGCGATACGGTCCGTGCGGAACTGGACGATTGTCATCCCGGGTTCGGAGAGTTCAACGAACCCATCCGGACTGGACTCGGCGGCCTCCTCGATGTCGGCGATATACTCGCGCATCTCTCCCTCCGTGAGCGGGTCGTCGGCGATGGTCTGGTAGTGCATCTCGCCGATTGCGCCGCGTTTTGCCATCGGCGCCACGCCCGTCTTGAGGTGGACGCTCATCGTCTGTCCGTCGAAGTACTCCTCGATGGCGAGGTGGTCGACATCGCGTTTGAGGGGGTCGATTTCCAGTACGTCGATGCCCTTTGCACGGGCGACTTCGGCCTGGACATCGTCGCTGGTAAACAGCGTCGCGTCGCGGTTCTGTGCGATGTCGCGAATGAGCGCGTCGATTTCGCCCTCGCCGGCGTCGCGTTTCTCGATGGCGTCGGGGCGGCGGCCGACGTACTCGACATCGATGGTGCCGTCCTCGTCGAGCCCGACGAGTCGCTGGAGTTCTTCGAGGCCCTCCCACCCAGTCTGGCGGCCGTCGTTTGCCTGTGCTTCGAGTTCGCCCACGACCGCCTCGGGAACGATGATGGTCCCACCGGCGAACCCCTCCCCGACCGCTTCGGATTCGGGGTCCGCGTCGGCTTCGACCTGTTCGGACACGCGGCCGTCAATGACCACGCTCGTGTCCGGTACGATTTCCATACACTGCATTGGCCGCCTCGACGGATAAGGCCCCGGATACCCCGCCCCGCGTTCGGTGCCCACAGGTTCGACGGAGGTATGCGAGCGACCCCGGTGGGAACGGGCATGTCACTCATCGCCGCCGCGGCCGTCGACGGGGCCATCGGCGTTGCCCACACGCTGGCCTTCCTGCTTGCTTTCGGCGCGCTGACGACGCTGACGATGACTGCCGTCGCATTCGTCTGGGGTCGCACGCTCGGCACCGGCCTGGCCCGCGTCCTGAAGTGCGCTGGCGGCGTCCTCGGTGGTGCTATCGGCGCGGCGTTGGTGGTCGAAGTCCTCTTGGGCGTTGCACTCCCGCCCTGACCCCTGTCGACGCGACCCGCTACCCGTGACCGACCGTGATTCGATAAACCCGAATGGGCTTTATTGCTGGTGTGAGCCCCGCCGGCACGGAGCGGCCCGAACTGCCCGAGGAAACGGGCTACACCGATGTGCCGTGGCCTAAAAAACCCCGCAGGCGCAAGCACGGGCATGGACACACGCGAACTCACCCGCGAACTCGTTGCGGTTCCGAGCCACGACGACGAGACGGCCGCAGGCGATTTCATCGAGCGGTGGCTTTGCGACCGGACCGACGGCACCGTGACTCGCGACGACCATGGCAACGTCATCGCAAAGCGCAACACGGGCGGCAAGTCGTTGGCATTCGTCGGCCACCACGACGTGGTCCCGCCGGACGACGCCCAAATCGAAGACGGCGAATACGTCATCAAGGAACGCGACGGCCGCCTCTATGGCCGCGGGAGCGCCGACATGAAGGGCTCCCTCGCCGCCGCGATGGTCGCCTTCCGGGATAGCGACCCGGAGTATGAACTTCAGTTTCTCTCCTTCGTGGGCGAAGAGCAGGGCGGCGTCGGCGCGCAGGCGGCCATCGGGGACGGACTGGCACCCGAGTACGCCATCGTCGGCGAGGGGTCAACGGGCTACTCGTCGCCGGGGACGACCGACGTGGCCGTCGCACACAAGGGCCGGCGTGGCTCGACCATCGTCGCCGACGGGGTTGGGGCCCACGCCAGCGAGGTCGAACAGGGGGAAAACGCCATCTACCGGGCCAACGACGCCATCGATGTCGTTCGGGACCTCGCGTTTCCGACCGCAGATGTCCTGGGCCACGAGATGGCAGGGAGCGTCGCCATCACCGAAATCGAGGGCGGGTCGGCGTGGAACGTCATCCCCGACCGCTGTGAGACAACCATCGACGAGCGAACAGTACCGGGCGAGCGCGCCGACATCGGCCGCGTCGATGGCATCGAGGGCGTCTCCTGGCGTGTCGACCAGGACCTCCCGCCGATGGCGTGTGACGACCCTGACTTCGCGGCGCTGGTGGTCGACGCTGCCCGGGAATCGCAGGACAGCAATCCGGAACAGGTGGTCAAACCCCACGCCACCGACGCCGGCTGGCTGGCGCAGGCTGGCACGACCTGTGTCGTCTGTGGCGCGGCCGAACCCGGTGAGGCCCACACCGCAGCGGAGAGCGTCTCCTACGGGGTGCTCGAGCGGTGCGAGCGAATCTACCGGCTCGTCGCGGAGAGGGTTTAGCGCTCCACGGGCTCTCGGCGCCGAATTTACCAGTTTGAGACCGGACCTGATATGTACGTTCGGCACACTGAATAAACTGCTGAGCGCTATAGCAAACGGCGTCGGGGGCACGACACTCCCATCGACGCAAGGGGGGGTCACGCGAACCGCACTACTTATTTTCGGCAAGCCTAAAGAAGAGGTATGACAGACGAAGACAGCGACGAGCGCACACTCATCAGAGAGGGTCGCGATTTCGAACAGGAGTACCGCCTGTCGGCCGCAGAGGCCGGCCGCTTCCTCGTCGAAATCGGTGAGCAACTCCAAGCGGGTGACGAACTGACCATCACCGACGACGAGTGGGAACTCCCCTTTGTTTTCGGCGAGCCGGTCGAACTCGAAGTGGAGTTCGAGGGTTACGACGAACAGGAACTCGAGATCGAAGTCGAGATTCCAGGCACCACCGACGAGACCGCGCCCAGCGTGGAGTGACCAGAGCCAGTTTGATTGTGCCCGCGCCCGTACCGTTGGGCGATGAGCACTGACACCTACGATGCCTTTCTGTCACACGTCCAGCAGTTGACCTACGTCGGGGACGCCGCGGGCGTCCTCGACTGGGACCAGCAGGTGATGATGCCCGACGGCGCGACCCCCGCCCGTGCGAAACAAAAATCCGCCCTCTCATCGCTGCGTCACGACCTCCTGACGGACGACGACCTCGCGGAGTTGCTCGATACCCTTGAAGGCAGCAACCTCGACAGCGAGCAGGCAGCTGTCGTCCGGGAGGTACGCCGCCAGCACGAGCGGGCGGTGCGCGTTCCCGAGGAGTTGGTCCAGGAGATTTCCGAGGCCTCCTCGAACGCCCTGCCGGTGTGGGAACAGGCCAAACAGGAAGACGACTTCGAGGGGTTCGAGGACGCGCTAGCGGAACTCGTCGAGTTGAAACGGGAGTACGCCGCGGCCATCGACCCCGACCGGGACCCCTACGAGGTGCTCTTTGAGGAGTACGAACCGTATCTGGATATCGACACCGCGGAGCGCGTCCTCGAACGGCTGGGCGAGGAACTCCCGCCGCTTATCGATGACATCGCTGACAGCGACACGACGGTCGCCGACCCCTTCGACGGGACCTACGAGGAGCAACACCAGGAGACACTCGTCCGGGACGCGCTGGACCTGCTGGGCTACGACTGGGAGCACGGCCGTCTCGACACCTCCTCGCACCCCTTTACCAGCGGCACACAGTTTGACGCCCGTATCACCACCCGCTTTTCGCCCGGCGACCCGATGGACGCACTGGGGTCGACGATTCACGAGTTCGGCCACGCCGCCTACGTGTTGGGGCTGCCCCGCGGGGAGTACGGGACGCCGCTAGGCGAGGATAGGGACCTCTCGGTCCACGAATCCCAGTCACGGCTCTGGGAGAACCACGTCGGCCGGTCGGAGCCGTTCTGGGAGCTGTTCGCGCCCGCCGTCCAGCAGCGTCTCGGCGTTGACGCGTCCCCCCGCGGGCTCTACGAGGCCGCAAACGAGGTGTGCGACGACAATCTCATCCGGGTTGAAGCGGACGAACTCACCTACCACATGCACATCCTCGTTCGGTTTGAAATCGAGCGGGACCTGATTCGGGGCGACCTTGAGGTCAGTGAGGTGCCCGCCGTCTGGAACGACAAGTACGAGGAGTATCTGGGCATCCAGCCCGACTCCGACGCCGAGGGCTGTCTACAGGACATCCACTGGTGTCACGGTGCCTTCGGTTACTTCCCGACCTACACGCTGGGGTCGGTACTCGCGGCACAGCTGGATGGGGCCGTCCGCGAAGAGATACCCCTCGACGAGCGAATCCGTGCCGGGAAGTTCGACCCGCTCCGGGAGTGGCTGGGCGAACACGTCCACCGACACGGGAGTCGCTACACGACGCCGGAGCTAATCCGAGAGGCGACCGGCGAGCCGTTCACCGCCGATGACTTCCTCGCCTACGTCGAAGGGAAGTACCGCTCGCTGTACGGCTGCTGATCGTTCAGGATATCCACTCTCTCCGCTACAATCCAGATATCCGTTTGCAGAGCCGGATTTTTATCCGAAGATACCAACCGAACTCAAATACTTTACTAGCTGGTTGGGGCCCAGCAGTAATTAACAAGCTCCACGGGTAGTGGTCGAGACTGGCTCACAAAGAGGTATCCACGACGGCCGGGGGCGACATGGATGGGGACATCGGCGTGGACATCACCGACGAAATAGAGGCCGACATCGACCACAACGCGGGATACAACCACGAGGCGGCGGGCGGGATTCAGATCTCGATCGCGGAACCCGAAGACTCGTCGGCCGGAATCGACGAACGGATCGACACGGTGCGTGAGGAGGCCGCGGAGCAACACGACGCCGTCACCGAATTCACACGCGGGATTTCGAGCCTGTCGGCGTCGGTCAAAAAATCGCCTCTTCTTCGGAGGAGGTGTCGGCGGCCGGACAGAAAACAAAGGACCTCGCCGAGCAAGGCCAGGCCTCGGCGGGCGAGGTCAGTCGGGCGATGCAGGAGATTCAGAGGACCGCCGACGAGGTAGCCGCCGATGTCCGGACCATCCAGCAGAGCATGCAGGAAATCGACGAAATCGTCGAGGTCATCAACGGCATCGCCGACCAGACGAACATGCTCACGCTAAACGCCTCCATCGAGGCGGCCCATGCCGGCGAGGCGGGTGAGGGCTTTGCCGTCGTCGCCGACGAGGTCAAGAGCCTGGCCGAGGAGTCACAGAGCCACGCCAGCGAAATCGAGGGGATGGTCAACGAGATTCAACACGACACCGAGAGTGCCGTCGAAAGCCTCGACCGGAACAACGAGCGCATCGAACACGGCATCGAGTCCGTGGACGAAGCGATGGATATCATCGAAGAGATTCACGGGGCTGTCGTGGAGGTATCCGACGGCATCGCCGAAGTCGCCAGTGCTACCGACCAGCAGGCTGCCTCGACGGAGGAGGTCGCCAGCGTGGTCGACCAGACGGTGATGAACGCCCAGGAAATCGCCGAGGAGGCCAACCACCAGACCGACCGGATAATCGATATCAACCCTGCCATCGACGGCCTCGAAACCGGGGTCGACACCGCAGCGATTGCCGACGCCTGACCGGGTCGCCGACCGAAGCGTCGCCCGCTGCCCGAGCAGCACCTCCCCGGCCACACCGCGTGACTTTTCTCCCAACATCGCCAACGCCCGCCAATGAGCGACCCGAGCCTGAACGCGGAGCAACTCGACCGTTACTCCCGGCACGTCATCATGGACGAGGTGGGG
>CAZOQK010000159.1:0-5903 GCA_964581735.1 uncultured Halobacteriales archaeon
ATTCGGGACCTCTTCGAGCGGGCCCGACAGACCGCACCGACCGTTGTCTTCCTTGACGAAATCGACGCCATCGCGAGCGCCCGTGGCGACACGCACGAAGTGACCGAACGCGTCGTCTCCCAACTGCTGACCGAACTCGACGCCGTCGCCGCCCACCCCTCTGTGGTCGTTCTCGCGGCGACCAACCGGAAAGACGCCCTCGACCCAGCACTCCTCAGGCCCGGACGACTCGAACAGCACATCGAGGTGCCGACGCCGGACGAGGCCGCACGCCATGAGATTCTCGCAGTCCACACTGCCGACCGCCCGCTGGCTGCCGATATCGACCTCGACGCGCTCGCCGCCGAGGCGGATGGCTACTCCGGTGCCGAACTCGAATCGGTGCTCAGAACCGCGGCGATGCGTGCCATTCGGGACGTTGCCGAGGGTATCGACCCCGAGGAGGCGTCGGCCCACACCGACGACGTTCGCATCACCGCCGACCACATCGACGCCGCGAGGAGCGAACTCGACGGGCGGCGTGGGTAGGTCTGGAAAAACGGTCCCCCAGTAGTGTTACAGGGCGCCGACGCTGTCGGGATAGAGGCGGACTTCGTAGAGAAATCTGCGGTACCGGCCGAGATTCTACAACGCGTCATAGACCATTTCGTCGTCGATTACGTCAGCGTACTCGTGGGCGAATACGTTTCGGAACTGGGCAGCACGTGTCATCTCCGTCGCGGTTGATGATTGCACCACGTCACGCTCACCGAGTCGTTGCATCGCTCTCGCGTGCGTGTCGGGTGCGCGTCCGTCGGTATCACGGAGAAGGATGCGGGCGATGTCAATACAGGCCTGCGTTGCTTTTTGAAGCGCCGTTCTGCGACATCGCGGACTTCTGACCCGCTTCGGTACGTATCAAAATCGAGTGCCTGCTTCCCTGCGAGGATTGTGAGACACTCTTCGACGAACTCCACTTTTTCGACGATGGATGTGACACGCTCTCGGCTGTGAGAGTTCGACATCTCAGGCCTCGCCGTTGAGCGCGCTATCGACGGTCGCGAGCGCGTCGTCAAATCCCTCACGGAAGTGTTCTCTCGACGGTGGGTCCGGGCGTCGCGCATCGAATCGGTCCCGGAGCGTCCGTACCCGTTCCCGAGAGCCTACTACGAGGTGCCCGTGCTCGGACGCATCGTACCCTACCCGTGGGTCGAGGTCGCTGACCACCGAGAAGTCGATGTCGTTCCGGTCGAGAGCGAGCGAGATATCCGCAAGCAGTGCGCCGTAGGCCTCGCCCGCAGTGCCGACGCTGTCGGCGAACTCCACGGCGATGTCGACATCGCTTCGCTCGTCGACCAAACCCGTCGCGCGCGAGCCAAACAGAACTGCGACGCGAACAGGGTTGTCGTCGAAGACGGACTGCAGCGTACCGACAGCTATGCCAGCCTCGTCCGAGGAGTCCTCGTCGGCCACTGCCCGGTCGCTCATCGTATACGTACTCACAGAGACTGTGCTGAAACCTTTTTACCGAGTTCCTCGCGTTGGGCTGTATGGACGAGCGCCAACTGTCGAGTCTGGCCACTGGCATCGGGCTGGTGTTCGGGAGCGCGCTGGGCACCCTCGCCGGTGTCGTGCTGGGCGCTGACCTGCTCTCGGCGGCGAGTTACGGCACCGGCGGCGGCATCATCGTCGGCGCGCTCGTGGGTCGCCTGCTCACTGCGAACCGCGGTGAAGACGAGTTCAGGGTCCGCGTCATCGGCGGCGCCGGCGCCGTTGGACTGGCCGTCGGAGTCGCCGTCGGGGCCATCGGCGCCTGGACCCTTGACGCGCCGCCCGCGAACGGTGTCGCGCTGGGCGCCGGCATCGGCCTCCTCCACGGCCTCGTTGTCGGTGCGCTCGTCTTCGGAACCGTTGAGTAATCGGATGTATGTGTCACGGTACCGTACGTCATAAACGTCTCACCGCAGTACCCGATCTCAATGGGGGTCTATGACACACCAGCAGTATATCGACGGTGTGTGGACGGCCGGGGCCGGAAGCGACACCTCCGGGAGCGAGAACCCAGCGACCCGGGACACGCTGGGGGAGTTCCCGCGGGGCACCGAGGTAGACGTATGCGAGGCGACTGCGGCCGCCGCCGACGCCTTCGGGGAGTGGCGCGCTGTCGCAGATCGGCCACGCGGAGTACCTCTGGGAGATCTTCCACGAACTCCGGACAGGGACGATAAACTCGGCGAAACCGTCACGAAGGGTGCGGGAAAGAAATCAGCGAGGACTACCCCGAACTCAACTACTTCCGGGACCACGCCGAGGTGGGCCTGGCCTACGCGAACTTGCCCTGTATCGGCGCGGAAGTCCAGTTGCCCTTTAGCGGCGTGAAAAAATCCGGCCACAGTGTGCTACATGCCCGCGAGGCCACCGAAACAGTGATCGACCGGACGGCCTGGACGCTCAACAATAACCAGGATATCGACTTCGCACATCAAGACACGCGAGGAATGAACGGTGGTGGCCGGGACGAGGAGCCGACCGGGCGGCCGTCCGGACGACCGCCGGTCGGGTGGACGCCGTCGGGTTTGCCGGGAGCCCGCGAGGCCGTGCAGCGAGTTGGTTCGCTGGCATCGACGTGAAAAGCGTGTTTGCCAGCACCCTCATCTGTGGCCCGCCGCTAAATAAAACTCCCGACATCCCCCGATACTATCGCCGGTCGTCGAGTGCCGGAAACTCCGCGCGGCGCTCCTTGACGCGGTCGGGGTCTATCGTTGTCGTCACCAGGGTCTCCCCCTCGCCCGCACTCGCCAGCGCCGTCCCCCACGGGTCATAGATGGCCGACCGGCCCAGCAGCGTTGCTTCCTCGAAGCGCCCGACGCCGTTGGCCGCCGCGACGTACAACAGGTTCTCGACAGCACGCGTTTTCGGAAAGAGATTCCAGTGTTCGACCCGCGGATACGGCCATGCGCTCGGGACGAGCGTCAGCGTCACGCCCGCGTCCACGAGCCGCCGGTACAGTTCCGGAAACCGGAGGTCGTAACACATCGTCGTGCCGACGGTAAAGCCCTCGAACCCGACCGTCTGTACCCTTTTACCGGGCGTCAACAATTCCTGTTCGGCCGAGTCGTAGCCGAACAGATGGTGTTTTCTGTAGACGGCCCGGCGCTTTCCGTCCCTGTCGAGAAAGACCGCAGTGTTGGCGAACCCCTCGTCGGCGGGCGTCTCGAAGCCCTTCTGGGCGGAGGCTGTGAGGTCCTCGACGAAACTCCCGGCGAGCACCGCTGTGTCCGTTTCAGCGGCCGTCTCGGTCAGCATCGACACCGTCGTACCGTCGAGTGGCTCCGCGTGGCGGGCGTAACTGTCGAAAGCGAAGTAGCCGACGGTGAACAGTTCGGGCAGGACCACAAGGTCGGCGCCGGCAGCGCCAGCGCGTTCGACGGCCGAACAGGCACGCTTGCGGTTCGATTCCGGTGCGGCAGGCTTGACTGCCAACTGGGCAAGCGTCAGTTGCATCTCACAGGTCCAGTTCCGCAGCGAGTGCGTCTTCGAGGTTGTCGAACTCCGCTTCCATGTTGCGCTTGAAGAATCGCTCGACGCCCGGCACCTTGCCGTCGACCACGAACCGGTTCGTGAGGCGGGTCCCACCCTCGATTTCTTCGAGTTCGTGCTCGCCAACGACGTGCATCACTTTCGATTTGCCGACGAACTCGACGTAGGTGGGTGACTCCCGGACCTGTTCCTCGGTTTCAACCCTGATCGTCCTGTTGATCACGGGAATCGGGAGCTTGATGTGCCAGACGGCTTGGTCACCCTCCAGTAGTTCGAAATCCGACACCACACTGATAGGGCGGGCGCGCTTCTCCGGGTCGGCGATGAACGCCCAGACATCTTCGATAGGAACCGGCAATTCGACCACTCGCTCGACCCGGACAGTCATACCTATGATTTTCGGGAGTGACGTAAAAAACTCGCGTTAGGCCTGCGTGACGCGCCACGTCGTCGACCGTGCGCGACCCCACTTTTCGATTTCGACCTCCTCGGTCTCCTCCGCCAGTTTCGGCAGGCGAGCGCCGACCTGCTTGGACGAGAGCCCGAGCTGCTGGGCGATGTTTTTTGACCGGAAATAGCTCTCCCCGCGCGAAACACTTTTGCGGAGATACTCCAGGATGCGCCGGTCCTCCTCGCTCAGGTCTGTCATCTACTCAGCATTAGTGCTTCAGACTCTTAACGGTTTATTCCGGGTTAGTTATCGAACATATGCAACACGGCGATGGCGAGGCCACCAGCGACGATTGCCGCGGCGAAGGCATAGCCCGAGTACAACTGCATCTGGTGGTCGCCGTTCAATGCGTACAGGTACGATGTTGCGAGCATACCCAGCGTGGCGAGTACCGCGACCACGCTGAGGGTGATAGACAGCCCGAGGCTCTTATCCGAGGCCTGCTTCGTCTCTGCCATACATATTCCTTTTACCGTTCGGTACTTATGTCATACGACTCCCCGCCATCGCCCACAGGGCATGTACCGGTCGGTGGCCTCGCTTTCCTACTCGGTGTCATCGGCGTTCCCGAGCTAACGAACATCGACAACGAGTTCGGCGCGGTCGACGACTCTATGACCGAAATTCAAACGTCGATTACCGTCACCAACTTCGACCCCATCGGCATTTCGCTTGGCGGTCTCACCATCGATTACACCGTGGATATGAACGGCGTGCGGATGGCGACCGGAGTAAAACGGGGTATGCCATCGGCACCGGCAACTCCACCGTGGACCTCGTCACCTATCTCGATAACTCGAAGATTCCCGAGTGGTGGTACACCCAGATCAATCGGGGTGAAACCTCCAGCCTGGTCGTCGACGCGGATGTCCGGAGCAACACGTTCGGCTCGCACAGTTTCAGGACGAACAAGCACATCGGGACCGACATCCTCGGCGCGTTCAATTCCTCGGAGATAGCCTATCAACGCCAGTTCGTCGGTCATCCCCGACCCGGTCCCCGCTCTCAACGAGCCCACCGCCGCCTACGGCTCGAACCTGCCCCGTCAGGAGACACCCCTCGACCCCTTCTTTAGGCTCTTCAACCCCAGGGTCCACCCCTACGTCGTCACGAAAGTCGGCTACACAATATACATGAACAACATCACCGTCGGTGAGAACGAGAGCAACCGGAACACGAGTATCCCGCTGTGACCCGACCGGGGGACGATTCGGACGATGACGGTCCTCGACAACGGGAACCTCGATGACTGGTGGGTCTCTCACGTCAAGAACAACCAACTGACGGACCTCTCCGTCGACATGACGGTCATCGTCGGAGCGGACGTGCCCGGTTCGCCACGGATTCCAGTCGACTCGGATGAACTCGACTATCCTAACGCTATCGAGACGGATATCTTCGGCAGAAAGAACGAGACCAGCGGGACCAACGCCGACTGGCCCCCTGGCGATTCGACGCCGGGTGACGGCTCCGGCGACGATACCGCCGACGGGTCCGACCTGACGCCCACGCCCACTGACTCACCGACGCCGGCAGACGACGGTGGACTCCTCGCTATGTGATGGTGATGTGGTCCGACTCCTCGTCGAGCGCGAGATTCGTCGCGATTTCGGCGTTTCGGACGGCGTATTGGGCAGTCTGTTGCAGACTCACAAGGACTTCGCGGACCTGTAGGAGCTGTTGGTTGTCCATCTCCGGGAGGTCTGAGAGAATCTCCTTCTCGCGGTCGCTGATATCGGCGAACTTCTCGCGAACCTCGATGGCCCGCTCGTAGTCGCGCTCAACGACTGCCTCGACGGCCAGTTCCGTTATTTCGTTGACCTGGTCGGTGAACTCACGGATGCGCCGCATCGTTCCTGATTCTACGTTCAGGGCGTTGTCCTCCGCCTCCAGGGCAATCTCGGCGATGTCCTCGGCGTTGTCGGCGGTGAGC
>CAZOQK010000160.1:0-1462 GCA_964581735.1 uncultured Halobacteriales archaeon
GATGTTCGGACGATTTTCACGTCTGCGCCACGCCAGTCTTTGGGAACGAGGACGTGTGCACCGTTACCGGTGGCTTTCACCTCACCTTCGATGACTTCGTGGCCTTTAATTTCGTGTCTATCCATCACCAGTGTTTAAATATTGTTTCAACATAAACGTATCGGTTCGTGGGCCTGTGGGCCAGCAACAAGCAGGCGCCTGCGAGATGATGACGGCGCTGTATCCCCTCCCTACTGCGCTCCTTGTCCGCTTGCGCGGACTGCGGTGCTCGTTGAGGAAGGGGGATTAGCGCCTGCAATCAGCTAATCAAGGCGCGAGTTCGTCGACGAGCCGCGAGGCGTTCTTCGAGAACACCCTCTTCATCGCGTCTTCCGGGACGTTCAGCGTCAGTATCTCCATGATAGCGACGTTCGGGTGAGCAGCGGGGGCGCCGCTGCCAAAGACGACCCGGTCGGGGTGTTCCATCATCGCGCGTTCGAGCGGGTCGCGCCTGCGCACGAGTGTTGTGTCTAGGTAACAGCCGTCGTAACTCGAAAGCAGGTCGATGGCGTCGTTCATCATCGCCTCGTCCAGCGGGTGGCCACCGAAATGGGAGATTACGAGCGGGAAGTCGTATGCCAACAGCGAGTCGGCGATAGTCGAGGGCGGGAATCCGTGCCCGCCGTAGGTCAACACCGGGAGCCCCCGGGCTTCGAGTTCTTCGAGGACCGCCTCGTCGGGGAGACCGTCGACTGCCGGGTGGAGTTTGAAGCCCGCAAAGCGGTCGTCGTAGGCGTACTGTTCGACGCCTTCCGGTGAGGTGTGCTGGTCCCCGCGTGACGCCGTGAGGTTGCGCAGGCGCGAGCCAGCACCCTGACCTGGGTCGCGAGCGCCGTTGATACGAGCCATCGCGACGAACGGGCGGCCGACGCTCATCCGCGCGACGGCGTTGTTGGCTTTCAGGTACTCGCCGTCGCGGTCGCCGGGGAAGACGAGTGCCCGAACGACGCCCGCCTGGTGGAGTTCGCGTTCGACCTGCTCTGGGTCGCCGCTGTCACGCGGACGGCGACTCTCGTCGGGTTCGAGTTCGAGGTGGGTGTCGACGACCCTGAACCCATGCTCCAGTTCGAGCATCTATCGGGCAAATGTGGAGGGTCATAATAAACCCTGCACGACGACCCCCCGCCCATGGCTGCGGGGGCGTCCCCGCGAGTAATAAGGTTTATGTAGAACCACAAACCACAGATAAAGTGAGGAACTCAATCATGTCTCAATCTGGCCAGCGACGCATGGGTGGACAGCCCCTCTTCA
Organism: uncultured Halobacteriales archaeon; assembly: GCA_964581735.1. Classification (GTDB taxonomy): domain Archaea; phylum Halobacteriota; class Halobacteria; order Halobacteriales; family Haloarculaceae; genus Salinibaculum. The sequence goes on from CAZOQK010000160.1 coordinate 1,291, forward strand.
TTCTCAACGAGGATTCCGAGCGGACCAGCGGTGAAGACGCACAGTCGTCGAACATCACAGCCGGGAAGGCTGTAAGCGAATCCGTCCGGACCACACTCGGTCCCCGCGGCATGGACAAGATGCTCGTTGCGGACGGCGATGTCGTCATCACCAACGACGGCGCGCCCATCCT
>CAZOQK010000160.1:1472-5854 GCA_964581735.1 uncultured Halobacteriales archaeon
CCGCTGCGGTCCTCGCCGGCGAACTCCTGACCCAGGCAGAGGACCTGCTCGACGAGGATGTCCATCCGACGACCATCGTCGAAGGGTATCACGCCGCTGCGGGTATCACACAGGAGGTCATCGACGAGGTCACGCTGGGTGGTGACATCAGCGACGAGCAACTGCTGGAAGTCGCCGAGTCCAGCATGACAGGCAAGGGCACGGGCGACGTGGCCGCACACAAGCTCGCCGAAACCGTCGTCAAGGCCATCCGCCACGTTGACGGCGACCGTGAGCAGGGCGTCGACCGTGACAGCATCACCATCCACGCCCAGACCGGTGCCGCATCCAGCGCCACCGAACTGGTCGAGGGTGTCATTATCGACGAGGAACCGGTCAGCTCCGAAATGCCCCGCAGCGTCGCGGACGCCGCTATCGCCGTCGTCGACGGCGACCTGGAAGTCCGCGAGAGCAACATTGACGCCGAGTACAGCGTCTCGAACGTCGACCAGCTCAACGCCGCTATCGAGGCCGAGGACTCCGAACTCCGTGGCTACGCCGAGACGCTGGCTGACCTCGGCGCGGATGTCGTCTTCGCCACCGGCAGCATGGAGGACCGCGTCGGCACGTACCTCGCCGAACACGGGATTCTCGCCTTCGAGAACTTCTCGGACAGCGACGCCAAGTCCATTGCCTCCGCGACGGGCGCGACCCGCGTCGGTTCCATCGACACGCTTGAGGCCGAGGACATCGGCAACGCCGACGATGTCCACGTCGAGAAATACGGCGACGAGGAACTCGTCTTCGTCGAGGGTGGCGCGGCCGCCGAGGCCGTCACCGTCTTCGCCCGTGGTGGCACCGAACACGTCGTCGACGAACTCGAACGCGCGCTCCGTGACGCACTCGATGTCGTGACCGCCGCCCTCGACGAGGGTGGCGTCGTCGCCGGCGCCGGTGCGACCGAAATCGCCATCGCCGACCGCATCCGCGAGCAGTCGGCCAGCATCGAGGGTCGCAAGCAACTCGCCGTCGAGGCTTTCGCCGACGCCGTTGACGTGCTCCCGCGCACGCTGGCGGAGAACACCGGCATGGACCCCATCGACGCGCTGGTCGACCTGCGTGCAGAGCACGAGGAGACCGGTTGCGCCGGCATCATCAGTGAGGGCCAGACCGGCATTATCGGTGACCCCGTCGAACACGGCGTCCTTGACCCCGCCGCCGTCAAGAGCGAAGCCGTCGAGTCGGCCAACGAAGCCGCGACGATGATCGTCCGCATCGACGACGTCATCAGCGCTGAATAAGCACCTGAACCTCCCGATTTTTTGCGGAGCCGTTACTGTTGCCCAGTGCGTACTCTCGGCTGTGCCCGAGCCGCCAACCGTCACCACCGACCCGTGGGAGAACGTCGACGAGTGGTCCGAAACGGCCTTTGAAAACCGGTTTGTGACAGTCAAATCGACGAACGCGGTCTACGAGGACCCCGACTTTCTGCAGTCGTTCGAACCGCTGATGCCCGCGGACATCGACCAGAGCCCGCGGGCGGTGTTTACGACTGGCCTCACGTTCGACCCGCCACCGCCGGGCGACCAGACGATGGAGCGACTCCTGTCGATTGCCGCCAGGTACGCCAGCCGGGAGTTCCAGCAGAGCCTCGGCGAGGACGGGCTGGAGAGCATTGAGCGGACCGGCTCGCAGGACCTGCGTCTGCGCGGGAAGCGGACGGCAAAGGCCTTTCAGTACGACGCCGACTATCCGCTCGACGCAGCGGCGGTGGGTGCGCCGGGGACCCAGCCGACGCTGTCGATTCGCGTCTGGGCGGCCATCTGGGCCCGGAACGATTCCTTCGAGATGGGTGGGGGCATCTACCCCCTGGAGGACATAGAGGCGGCAGTGGAGCGTGTGGACGGGGAGACGGATGTCACCGTCGCGGCACAGCCTGGCGGAGACCGGCGGGAAGTGCTCGACCGGATTCGCGAAGCCGCGGAGTCGTAGTCAGCGGGCCACTACCACGCCAGCCGAACCCGCTTGCCCACGTCGACGCCGAAGGTGTCGTCGCCACGGCCTTGGTTGACGGAGAGTTCGACGCTGCCGTGACTCCCCACGGTGACGACGCGGTGGCCGGGGTCGACTGCGGCGTATGACCGCCGCACCGACGCCGAAATGCCGTTTACCTGGAGGTGGTCGCCGTACCGACCGTCGAGGACGGCGCCGGGGATGTTTGTAATGACGTTCCCGAAGGCGTCGATGGTGAGTGCCTCACCGACGGCACCATCGTCGTCGATAGTCGGGTCGGGGAAGGTCAGGTCGGCCACGTCCTCGGTCGGTTCAAACGCGTCGTCTGCCTCGAACCCCTCGCGGCCCGCTTCGTGGACGTGTGCCGCAATCGGCGCGAAGAGGTCCCGACCATGGAACGTCTGACTGTCCGGTTCGGGCGGCCACGCGTCCGTCTCAGGGGTGGGGTCTGTGGGGTCGCCCTGCTTGAACTCGACGGTGAAGGCCTCGATTTCCTCACCGAGGCGCCGTGCTGTGGGGAGGACGACGCCGTTGTCGGGCGCGACGAGGACGTGTCCGCCCGCACGCACGATGAGTGCCCGTCGGTCGGTGCCGACCCCGGGGTCGACGACGACGAGATGCACCGCTGGCGGAAAGTAGGGGAGCAGTTCGGTGAGCCAGAAGGCCGTCGCGCGCACATCCTGACGGGGAAAGTCGTGGGAGATGTCGACGAGTCGGGCGTCGGCGTGGGCAAGCAACACGCCCCGCATCGCCGCCGGATACGGCGTGTCGAAATCGGAGCTGAGCGTTATCATCGCTCCGGACTACGGCGGTCCTGGTCTTGTAAGTTGGCTGTGCGTTACTCGCCGCCGTCGGCATCGTCGGCATCCGCTCCATCGGTGTCGGCGATAGTCCGGAGGCGTTTCACGCCGTCGATTTCGGCGATGGCGCCGACGACGGCCTCCGGAACGCAGTCCTCCCAGGACTGGCCGTCGATGATGCGCTCCCGGATGCGCGTCCCGCGCAGACGGCCGCGGTCTATCATCCGTGAATCCCTGACCTCGTAATCGCCCTCGTCGAACAGCTGGATGACGAGTGGGTTGTTGGAGTAGACGACATCGAAGGGCGGGCACATGCTCTCGACGTGGCTGACCCAAACGGCGTTGCGCTCGATGTCTTCGAGGGGCACGACGTAGGTCTGGACATCGATGTCAGTGAGGACGTTCGAAATCATCACCATGCGCTCGCCGGCGGTGAAGGGGTTGCGGACGGTGTGGGAGGCGTCGGCGCTCCCGATACCGATGACGAGTTCGTCGATATCGTCGGCGATGGCCTCGACGAGCTGTCGGTGGCCGTCGTGAAACGGCTGGAACCGGCCGACCAGGAATCCGCGAGTGGTCTCCATTTGGTGGGGGCTGGCGCGGGAGTTCAATAAACCCGATGGGTTCCGTATTCGGTGCTTACCAACCGGTAAGTCCGGCCGCAGTCTGTCGGTTTCAGACAGGGACACCCGTGAGGAAGGGGAGAAAGTATATCAGTCGACAGCCCCTCCGTTTTGTTGTTAGCAACGTTTGCATGAGTGACAATATAGAAACAGACGACATTCCGGACATCGACTCGGACGTCGGCACCGATGGGAGCGAATCGGAGACCGACGGGGTCGACGAGTCCCCCGACATCGACGGCGACACGGATCTCGGGAGCGACGTATCGGTCGATGCCGGAGTGGAAGTCGACGAGGAGGCAGCCGACGACGACCTGCTCGGCGGCCTGAAGATCGATTCGTCGGCGGACATCGATGTCCCCGACAGGCTGGTCGACCAGGTCATCGGGCAGGACGACGCCCGCGACATCGTCAAAAAGGCGGCCAAACAGCGCCGTCACGTGATGATGATCGGCTCCCCCGGGACGGGGAAGTCGATGCTCGCCAAAGCGATGAGCCAGTTGCTCCCCAAAGAGGAGCTTCAGGACGTGCTCGTCTACCACAACCCGGACGACGGCAACGAGCCGAAAGTCCGGACGGTGCCATCCGGGAAAGGCGAGCAAATCGTCGAGGCCCACAAAGAGGAATCGCGCAAGCGCAACCAGATGCGGAACTTCCTGATGTGGATTATCATCGCCATCGTCATCGGGTACTCGCTGATCATCGTCCAGCAGATTCTGCTGGGCATCCTCGCGGCAGGTGTCATCTATCTGGCCTTCCGCTACGGGTCCCGTGGCAGCGACGCGATGATTCCGAATCTGCTGGTCAGCAACTCCGAGCAGCAGACTGCCCCCTTTGAGGAAGCCACCGGCGCCCACGCCGGCGCACTGCTCGGTGATGTCCGTCACGACCCGTTCCAGTCGGGCGGGATGGAGACGCCGAGCCACGACCGCGTCGAAGCCGGTGCCATCCACAAGGCCAACAAGGG
>CAZOQK010000161.1:0-5850 GCA_964581735.1 uncultured Halobacteriales archaeon
GGAGAAGGCCATCCGCCGACAAATGATCGATATCGTCGAGGAGGCCGCCCAGGAGCGCACCTTCGAAGACCTCCTCGACAGCGTCGTCGAAGGCCGCCTCTCCTCGGCCATCTACAATGAAGCAAAGACCATCTACCCGCTTCGCCGCGTCGAAATCCAGAAGACGACGCTCGAAGCCCACCCCGAAGAGGTCGCCGCCGAAGAGGAGACCAGCGTCGACGTGGACGAGGGCGATGTCGAAATCGACAACGACGAGTAACGCCTTCCACCCGAACGCTCACGTTTGTGTAGCCCAACTGTAGGGTATGTCACGGACCCCTGAAACACGCGCCAGCGTTGCCGCTGTCGACTGTTCGGATAAGACCGCCCTTGTCACCGGGTCGACCAGCGGTATCGGCCGCGAAATCGCGCTCGCACTCGGTCGGCTGGGTGCCCACGTCATCGTCCACGGTCGCGACCGCGAACGCGGGGAAGCGGTCGTCGCCGAGTTCGACTCCGTCGAGGGGACTGCCGAGTTCCACCGGGCAGACTTCGCCTCGCAGGACGCAGTCCGGGAGTTTGCGGCGACAGTGAGAGAGAGCGTCGACAACCTCGGCGGACTCGACCTGCTTTTTAATAACGCCGGTGGTTACTTCCGAAGCGCGACGCTGACCGACGACGGCATCGAGTACACGTTCGCGGTGAACCACCTCGCACCCTTTCTCCTGACACACCTGCTGGCCCCCGCGATGCCCGAGGATGGGCGTATCGTCACCACGTCCTCGGGCGCACACCGCCAGGGGAGTCTGGATTTCGACGGGCTGCGCTCGGTCGACTCCTACAGCGGGATGGGCGCGTACTGCCGGTCGAAACTCGCGAACATCCTCTTTACGCGCGAACTCGCCCGCCGGGTTCCCCAGCCGGCCAACTGCTTCCACCCGGGATTCATCCCCGGGAGCGCGTTCTTCCGTGAGCTGCCAGCCCCGATCCGGGTGCCGATGAGCGCGGCGAGCGCCATCCCGGGCTTTGGCAGCAGCGTCGAATCCGGCGCGGCGACGGCGCTGTATCTCGGCGTCGCGCCCGAAACCGCAGACACGACTGGCGCGTACTTCAGCGGGCTCTCGACGGAGACCCCCACCAGCGAGGCGAGAGACGACGACCTCGCCGTCCGACTCTGGGACATCAGCGAGAAGATGACAGATGTCTCTGCCGACGAGAAACTGGCTGCACCGGCGACGCACTGAACGCTACTGCTCAGTCGTCGTGACCACGGTCCCGGTCGTCTCGGCGTCTTCGGTGACGGTGACGACGCCGGCCATCCCGCTCTGCTCGTGGGGGATGCAGACGTAGTTGTGCGTCCCGGGAACAGTGAACTCGTGTTCGAACGTTTGGCCCTGCGAGAGTCGGCCACCGCCGGAGGAGCGCCACGCTTTGCGGGCCGCCGACTCGGAGTCGTGGCCGCCGGTCGCCCAGTACTCCGCGCCCGATGGCAGTTGGTCCTCGTAGGCGGTCACTGTGTGGCCCTGTTTGCTGGTGTTTCGCCAGACGACGGTTGTTCCGGGAGCGACTTCGATGCTGGCCGGTTTGAACCGGCTGGTCGACATACCGATGTCGTAGTCGCCGCTGGCTTCGCTGCTGAGACAGCCAGCGAGTGTCACCGTCGCGCCGATGCCGGTTGCGGTCGTCAAAAACGTCCGGCGGTCCATACTGTCTCTTGGGACTGGCGAGGCATAGTCCACTCGGTTCGAAAGGGAAACGCTCTTGCCCCGAACCGTCACAGGTGCAGACATGAGCAACGGCGACGACGCAGACGGCGCCACAGGGGACGCCGCCGGCGCACTCGACCCGGACGACCTCGAAACCCGGCTCAACGATGCCGCCGAGGCACTCGACGACGCCGAGACGGAGGCCGATCTCGACGCCATCGAGTCCTCGCTGGACGGCATCGCCGAGGACCTCGGGGCCACCGACCTCCCCGAACCGGAGGACGACGACGAGGATGACCCCCAGGAAGCCATGGAGAGCCGCCTGTCGGGGCTGCGTGACGACTTAGACGAACGGCGTGGCCCATACGTCTCGGACGTGGCCGATACTGTCGACGAGGTGGCAGCGACCGCACGGGACACCCGCTGGACAGACGACGGCGAACCGGACGTGGTCGCGGCCGTCGAAACGTTCGCGGCGGCCGTCGGCGAGAGTCTCGATGAGTCGCTCTCAGTCGACGCCGCCGACCCCGAAAGCGCCGCCGACGAACTGGACGACATCACCGATATGCTCGGGGACACGGACCTTGATGCCGACGACGACGCCGACACCATCGCGGCGCTACTTGAAGCGGCCGAGCAACTCAAAGACGATGTCGAGGCCGCCGAGGAGTGGGACGACCTGACCGTCCGCGAGCAACTCCAAGCACAGGGGTTTTATGACGTGCTCGACTCGGAGAATCGCAAGGACTTCCCCGCCGAGTGGAACGCGGTTAAACTCTACACGCAGGCCAAAGATGTCGAGCCGATTCTGACGGCGCTGGACCGCTTCGAATCGGACTTCATGGAGGAGAACATCCTCGATGCGCTCGAACAGTTCGCGCCCGACGAAGCCTTCGAGGAGATGCATGCACGCGCCCAGAAGCGCAACATCCAGCCCATCCGTATCCTGGGTCGTATCGGCAACGACGAGGCCTGCGAGACGCTGCACGACTTCCTCGGTGGCGGCGACGTGAAACTGGAGAAGACGACGCTTCGCGCGCTCGGCGCTATCGGCAGCGAGGAGTCGACCCAGCCCGTCGCGAACCGGCTCGTCGCCGACAACGCCGAAGTCCGGTCGCTCGCGGCCCGGTCGCTCGGCCTCATCGGTGACACCCGCGCCATCGACCCACTCTCGCGCGTACTCGAAGAGGACGACGCCGACGAAGTCCGGGCCAGTGCGGCGTGGGCGCTCAATCAAATCGGGACCGAAGCAGCCCTCGACGCGGCCGCCGAGTACGCCGACGACCGCTCCTATATCGTCCAGCACGAAGCCGAGAAGGCTGCTGGCGCCTGAGTTCACATAGCTTTTTATCCGATTCCGTGACCACCGCTGTCCGTGCCCCGCCAGACGGCCGTCTGTGTTGCTGTCCTCCTCACAGCGGCCGCGCTGGTCGCCGCCAGTCCGGTCGTCGCCGTCCCACCCGACAGCACAAGCGAAACACCTCCGGAAACGGATACCACCGACACCGCAGACACCCGAATCCTCGCGGTCTACCCGAATCCAGTCACTGACGGCGATGTCGGCGAGTACGTCACCCTCTCGGTCCCGCCGGACACACGGCTCGGAGCGTACACACTCGCCGACGACGAGGCGGCGGTGTCGCTCCCGAACACCACCGTCGGTGGCCGGGTCGTTCTCTCGACGGCTCCAAACGCCACGGAACAACTGGTCGACGGATCGGTGTATGCCCTCTCCGACGGTCTCCAACTCGCCAACGGTGGCGAACCGCTGGTCCTCCGCCGGAACGGTACCGTCGTCGACCGGCTGAACTACACCGACGCGCCGGAAGGCGAGCGCCGCGTCCGGGACGAGTCCGAGCGCTGGCGACCGCTGGGGGCGACCGACCGCCCGGTCGTCACCGGCGACGCTGGCGAGGTCCGCGTGTTCACGCTCCCCGACGCCCCCGCAGTCGCCACCGACACGCTCGCCCGCGCCGACCGCCGCATCCTGTTTGCCGGGTACACACTCACCGACGGTGCGGTCGCGGATCAACTCGTCGCGGCGACCGACCGGAACGTCTCGGTTCGCGTGCTGGTCGACGGCGACCCGGTCGGTGGGATGGCACGCCCCCAGGCCGAGATTCTCGACGAACTCGCCGCCGCCGGTATCGACGTTCGGGTTCTCGGCGGCGACCACGCCCGCTATGAGTTCTACCACGCGAAATACGCCGTCGTCGACGACAGCGCTCTAGTCACGACGGAAAACTGGAAACACGCCGGGTTGGGGGGTAACGGCAGCCGCGGCTGGGGGGTCGTTACCGAACAGCCCCGCGTCGTCCGGGGCCTCGCCGACACCTTCCGGGCGGACGCTGGCTGGCGCGACGCGCGCCCCTGGGCCGAGTACCGTGCTGGGAAGTCCTTCGAATCGGCACCGTCGGCCAACGCGACCTATCCGACGCAGTTCCGACCCCGGACCCTCCCGGTCGCACAGACACACCTGCTCGTCGCGCCGGACAACGCCGAATCCCGGCTACTCGACATTCTTGCCAACGCCACCGACACCATCGCCGTCGAACAGGTGTCGGTCGGCGGCCGCCAGCAGCCGTTCGTACGAGCGACGCTCGCGGCCGCACGCCGCGGCGTCGAGGTGCGCATCCTGCTATCGAGTGCATGGTACGTCGAGGAGGAGAACCACCGACTGGCCGCCTGGCTCAACGAGCACGCCAGCCGCGAGGGACTCCCGCTAGAAGCCAGCCTCGCGGACCCCCGCGGGGACTTCGAGAAGATACACGCCAAAGGCGTCGTCGTTGACGGCGACCAGGTCGTACTCGGAAGCTTGAATTGGAATAACAACTCCGCACGCGAGAACCGTGAAGTCGTTCTCGTCCTGGAGGGTGAGGCGGTGGGGCGCTACTACGGGCGCGTCTTCGACGCTGACTGGCCCGTTCCACCACCGGTGCCCGCCGGCGTGGCAGTCGTCGTCCTCCTCGCGTCGCTCTTTGCGGTCCGGGTCGGGGCCCGTCTCGAGTTCGAGTCACCGCCGGGCTAACCCGCGTCTGATGTGGGTTTATCTGTGGATACTCGTGATACACGGATATGCAACCGAGGAGTTCGTGGCTGGACATCCACCGCCCGAGCGGACCACAGCTTGCTGCTGATCGATGAAGCGGATGGCGAGTGACAGCGAGCCGTACACGTACCTGTGGGACGGCGTCGAGGTGACGACACGCCCGAGCCAGCGCACCGTCGAGTTGCCGAGTCCGGACCAGCCAGCCGACGATTAGTCGTCGTCCGGGAGCGCGGCGGAACTCTGGAGGTCCTCGTCGATTTCTGCCTCGGCCATCTTCTCGATGAGCGCGTCAAGCACTTCCTCGCGGCGGCCGGTAACGAACTTGATTGAGCCGACGACGAGGTGGCCGCCGCCGCTGACGCCCGCCCCCGGGAGTTCCTCGGTCAGCTCGGTGACCATCTGCGGGATGTCGAGCCGGACGCCGTCCGAGCGAAGCACCGCGAAGTCAGGCCCGAAGCCGATGGTGATGACGGGGTCGCCCGTTTCTTCGACTTTCCGGTCGTGAATCTTTCCAGTGGTCTTGCCCGGTGCGGGGTAGGTGAAGCGTTTGGCGTGGTTCTCGACATCGATACGGTAGAGGTGTGCGCCGTTGTCCAGGTCTTCGTGCTCGACGTGGGCGAGCGCGCCGTTGAGTTGGTCCTCAACGTCGCGTTCTGCCCCGTCGACGAGCAGGTCGACGAGCCGCCCGTGACGGTCGCGGTCGTCACAGTTGACGTTCAGCACGTCGTTGACGAACTCCCGACCGTCGTTGTAGCGCAGCCAGAAGGTCGCGTAATCGAGCGCCTCGCCGACATCGCGCAGGCGTGACTCCTCGTAGCCCGCGGATTCGGCGAGGTCGATGTACTCGGGCATTGCCTCACCCTCCGAGCGGTCCGAAAGCCCGGCGACGGCGGGGACGTGTTCGAGTTCGTCGGACAGACGGGGTGCAATCATCCGCGCGATTTCGACACACATCATGCCCGTCGTGATGCGGTAGTCTTCGTCGTGGAGGTAGGGGTTGACGTGGGCGTCGACCAGCGGTTCGACGGCGTCGGGGTCGGGGTGGTGGTGGTCGACGACGAGAATCGGCACGTCGTAGTGCGCGAGGTTCCGGTAGGCCGGGGTGTCCTCCTCCGT
>CAZOQK010000162.1:0-5820 GCA_964581735.1 uncultured Halobacteriales archaeon
AAAGGAGAGACCGTCCAAGGCCTGTACGTCGGCGTAGGATTTGCGGAGGTCGTCGGCGTCGATGGCCGCTGTCATTGCCCAAAAAAGCGGCTACGCGAGCAAAAGGGCGTCGTACTGGCCCCAAAAGAGTTGCCGAGTCGACCAGTCTATCGGCCGAGACGCTGGCGCGAGATGGTCACGCCCGCAGGCGCGATGAGGAGTTGGTCGTCGTCCTTCTGGACGATGTCGCCGCCGACTTCGCGGGCGACCTGCTTGAGTTCGTCCGTGATGTGTTCCATCGTGCGGTCGTTGGTCGAGTGGCGTGTGATGTCCGCGACTACGATGTCACCGTCGTAGACGGCGTCTTTGATGTCGATGACATCGGATTTGTCGCTGATGTTTGCGATGCGGACCTGTCGGTCGGCCTCAGCGTCGGCGACTTCAAGATCCCCCGCCTGGAGTTCGACGTAGTCCTCGGTCCCCCGGGTGCCACTTGAGTTGCCGAGAATCTTGCTCATAAGTCCCATACTACCCCTCCCGGGTGGCAGCGATTTCAAGGTTACGTCAGACGCAGTCACTCCACGGACCGCTTGCGCGCGAGCGCAAGGCCCACGAGCGAGGCCGCGCCAGCGAACCCGGCCAGCGTCACGAAGAGTGCGGCAACGCTGCCGTACTGCAGTATCGTCCCGGCGATGCCGCCACCGAGCGCGCCGACGCCGAACACACCCAAATAGGTAAAGCCATAGGAGAGCCCCCGCGTCCCGACGGGGGTGTACTCGGCGACGGTGGCCTGATACAGCGGCTGGACGATAAAGAGGGCGACCCCAAGCACTGCACCCAGCGCGAGCAGCGGACCGACCCCCATTCCGGAGACGGGGACAAAGAGGACGGCCAGCACGACGAGCGTGCCGAACGCACCGGCGATGCCGTACTCAACGGGGACGCGGTCGGTGAGTTTTCCCCCGGCGTACTGGCCGATGACGCCGATCAGGAGCAGCCCGGAGTAAAAATAGGTTGCCGGCTGGAGGGTCTGTCCGCCGGTCGCGGGGACGCCCAGTGCCGACCGGAGCGAGTCGGGCAGGAGCGACCCCACGAGAACGGGGTCGAAGCCGGGCAGCCCCGAGACGAGTTCGGGCATGAATGTGAGAATCCCACGGTAGTAGAGGCCCGAGCACATCACGACGATGAAAGCGAGTGCGAACGTGCTGGCGAAGAGGCGCTTCGACTGAGTGAGAAACTCCCCGGGCGAGTCGACGCCGGCGTCGGTTCTGGAGCCACTGTCGCCGTCTCCATCGCCGTCGTCCCCGCCATCGGTGACAGGTTCGACGGCTGCCGTCTCGTCGAAGTCCGCGCGCAGTGCGTAGACGGCCGCGAGCAGTGCGGGCGCGCCCAGCACGAGCGCGACGGTGCGCCACTCAACAAAGAGCAGGAGGACGGCGGCGGTCAGCGGCCCGAGACCGATGCCAAGGTTGCCGGCGATGCCGTGGTAGGCGAGGCCGGTCCCGCGCTCGCTGACGCCCTTGCTGATGAGCGAGAGGCCAGCGGGGTGGTAGACGCTGGCGAAGACGCCCCACAGCACCAGCGCCGCGGCGACAACAAGCATGCTCGGTGCGACGCCCAGCAGGAGATAGGACGTGCCCATGCCGGCGAGACAGACCGCGATGAGCCGCCGGGAGCCGACGCGGTCGACGAGGACGCCGCCGGGAAGCGCGCCCAGGCCGAAGAGGCCGTAGCTGACGGTGACGACGAGCCCGATGGTGGCTTTGGTGACCGGAAGCGTGGCGACGCCGAGGGCGACCTGGTCGAACTCGGCGAGCCAGGCGAGGATGAAGATGGGCACGGCCATCTCGTAGGTGTGGACGGCTGCGTGGGCGAGCATAACGAGTGCCGTAATCGCCCGGTCGTTCGCGTTCACGTGCCGATTTCGACGGAGAACAGCCTTCAGCGTGTCGCTACAGGGCGAGGTCGAAGAGGTCGTCGCCGACGTGGTGAATCGATTCGACGACCCGTCCCTCCGACCCGACCATCTCGTCGCCGCTGGTGAGTGCCCGCCCGATGGCGAGGAACTTTCCGTGACCCTCCTCGTTGATGACGACCAGATCGCCCTCGCTGATGTCCTCGTCGGCGGTGACGATGCCGGGGCGCATCACGTCGGCGCCGTCGGAGACGAACTGGACGGCACCGGCGTCGACGGTGACAACGTGCTTTTCCGGCGGGTGGGCGTTTGCGCCCTGAACCGTAAGGAATGGTTCATCGTCGGTATAGAACACCAGCGGGTCGCCGTCAACGAGGACGATGTCCCAGTCGGCGTGTTCGAGTTCGACTTTCTCGAAGGAGTCGGCGTCCAGCGAAACGCCGAGATTCCGGTCGAGTGCGTCGCGTATCTCGCTGATTGCGTCCGAGCGAAGGTGGTGGCGCGACTTGACATCCATACCGCCATCTGTCGTGGCTGGGGCATAAACGACTCGCACGCGGATTGGGGGGGCTCGCTCTGACCGGTCGCTTACGCGGATACTGACACGTTTCCAAAAGCACATAGTGTGGGCCTGCATACCCCCATGCATGTGGCGCGCCCGGTCGAATGGGGACGTGACCTGTATCGCCTGCGGCGACGAAGTCCCACGGTCGAACGCCCGCGAGTACGACCGCTACGGCGACCGCTGGGGCAAGCGCGACCGCGAGTTCGAATATCTCTGCAAGCCCTGTCACCGGGAGTGCTGTCACCAGCCCCGGCAGGGACTCGAAGAGACCCTCACCGATGCCGGCGCCGGCGAAACCGAACGCGAAACGTTTCTGGCGGCCTACCATGGCCTCGTCGGCGACGGCGTGAACGGCACCGAAACCGAACAGGAACGCGAAACCGAGCGCGAGTGAGTGACAATCGGATAGTTTTCCTGCCAATCTATCATCAATATTATTATTTTTCGGGTTGAAAGATAACACATGAGTGGCCTCACAGCGCGGGCGGCAGGTACTCGGAGCGGTGGCATGGGGAACGGTAGCCCTGGCGGGCTGTCCGAGTGGAACCGACATTGGCGACACGGAGTCGACACGGGATGGGACGCCCGGGGGAAGCGGGACTGCAGGATGCCGGGACAACGATGTCACAGAGCGGCAAACACCACGCCGACGACCAGGCACAGGAGGCCGAGCGCAGCGTCGAAGCCGAAGCCGCGGCCGCCGAGTCGGCGACTGACGCGGGCGGGGACGAGTCGTTACCCGACCCCGACCAACTCACGCGGAAGCAACTGAAGACGGTCCGGCTCGTCTACGGGGACACCGACGCGACCCAGGGCGATAGCGCGGACCGACTCGGCGTCACTCGCGCGACCGTGAGTCGCAGACTCAACGACGTCCCCAGCTTCGAGTGGAGCGACCGGGCAGCCGCGACTGCCACGCTGCTCGACGGCACCGAATGCCACGGCGGGTCGGCAGGCGATGACACCCCGACCGATGACCACCAGTCGGGCAACGCGACACCCGCAGAACCCGGCGCTCGCGGGTCGGACGAGTAGGACCCCTTCGGCGCGCTCGAAGATCGGCTCGTCGTCGACGAGGAACCGCTCAACCGACGTACGTTGCTGTTTTAGCTCTGCACGCCCTTTAGAACGTATGCAGGAACCGGCCGGTCGGGCGAGTCGGGTACGGCTCGTCGCTGTGTGTTTCGGACTGGCGCTGTGTGGAATCGTCGCCGGCGTGGCGATACTGCTCGGCCTCGGAATCACCCTGTTCGTGGTTCTCGGCGTCTCGATTACCCCGCTCAGCCAGTTGGCAGTGAGTCTGGTCGCGATTCAGGGGCTCGGGTTTCCCCTCGTGGCACTCCTGTATTTCAGGTACACGGGCAGGTCGCTCCGTGCGTTCGTCCCGGTCGCCATCCCGTCGCTTCGCGACCTCGGTGTCACCGTCGCCGGATGGGTTGGGGCGATTGTCATCACCCCCCTCGTCGCGTCGGTCGCCATCGGACTCGCGAACCAACAGCCGGCGAGCAACGCGGCCGGCGAGACGGCACAGCAAAACCCCGAGATAGTTCCGTTTCTCATTCCCCTTGTCTTCCTGCTCAACGCGCCGGGCGAGGAGTTGCTGTTCAGGGGCGTCATCCAGGGACTGCTCAGGGAGCGGTTCAGCGCGTGGGCGGCAATCGGGCTCACGACGGCAGCGTTCGCGCCGCTGCACATCATCGCGCTGATCGGGAGCCCGACCGCAGCACTCCTGACCATCGTCATCATCTCCGTCCCGAGCATCGTCTTTGGCACGGTGTACGAACTGACCGATAATCTGGTCGTGCCGTCGCTGGTCCATGCGCTGTTCAATTCGACGCTCTTTGCCGGGGCCTATCTCTCTTCGCTCGGGTAGGTGAAAATCGGAGGAAAGATCCGCAGAGTGACCAGTAGCGTCCGCCGAGCAAAGCGAGGCCGCTTACCGGCGGCGGGGTCGAAGGCCAAGCGATCGACCTTTTTTCGGCGTTTTTAAGCGATTCGCGCGGAGTGCAACCCCGAGTAACGCGTGGTCTGTCGACACCTCCCTCGTTGCGGACATACTACGGCGACGTGGAGTCGTTGACTGTCCGGCTCAGTTGAAATCACTCCTGTGTACGAACCAGTCCCCATCGTCTCTCACGGTGAGGACGGGGACCTGCTCGACAAAGCTATCTCCCTTGGAGGCAGTCGAGACGACGACAAACTGATACTCGACGCCGTATCGGTCCTGTGCGAGTAGGCCAGCCCGCTCAAGTTCCTCGGGGCTTGAGAACGACGCTGCTTCAGCAGCCCCCTCAACCGACCGCTCCTCGGCCCCGACGATTGCGCGTCGGTCGGTTCTCCGGACATCGTCGTCGGTGACCTGCTCCTGTGGTGACTCGGGGTACAGGACCTCGTTCGCTGCGTCCACATCGCCGGTGAGCGCGCCGACGTAGAACTGCTCGACAACGCCGGTCGGGGAGTTCGCGAACGGTGGCGTCGGTTCGTCGATGTCCTCGACTGCAATCTGTTCCGACCCAGATAGTGCCTCATACAAGAGCCAATCCGAATCGACGCGATAGAGGAGATAGACAGCCAGCGAGTCGATCGGGACATCCTGGCCGGCTCGGTACTGTTCTTCCCACCAGACGATTGCGAACTCGTCTGCACCGATCTCGGAGAGCCGTGCTTCGGCCTGTTGTCGGTCGAACGCTTCTTGACTCCGTGATTTGTAGGTCGATGGGGTAATCTCCTCTATGGTCAGTTCGATGGACTCTAAGTTCTCTGCCGGCTCAAGCTCACCCACCTCAAGCGGGTCGAGTGGGCCGTCGTCGTAGATGAGTTGATTGTACGTGTCGATGTCTGCCTCGATGAGTGCGACCCTAAATTGGTCGACAACAGCAGCCGGTTCCGTCCTCCCAACATCGGTATCGCCTGTCTCGTCGTCGTCAGTCGGCTCCTCTTCGGGTGGCGACTCCGGCTCGGTGTCGGTCTGGTCACTCGCTGGCGTGTCGGTCGCCGCTGCCGTCGTCGTATCGTCGCCCGATTCCAGCTCGGTGCAGCCAGCGACACCGGGGAGTGTCACGCCGGCAACTGCAACAAGCAGCCGTCGTCGATTCATGCATTTTTGTTGGCTCGGCTGTACTTATTGCTTATCGGGTGATGCTGTCATACGAACCAACAGAATCTCCGGTAGATATCCACCGAGGTGTGGCGGCGGCAAGTCGTATCAATCGTGCTGTCGACCCCCATATCCACAGTGCTTGTTTTCACCGTAGAACTGGTTGAATAGACTGGTCAGTAGGCCTGCGTATTGACCGCCAGCATCCGGCGGCGACGCCGCTTTCCGGCCTTTTTCACCCATGTTTTTGCCGTGAGTGGTGGG
>CAZOQK010000163.1:0-5810 GCA_964581735.1 uncultured Halobacteriales archaeon
GGGTTTGATCGGGGCGTCGACGGGGTAGGATTCGAGGACCCCCTTCGTGTACTCGCTGGGACAGAGCACGAGGTCGGCCTGGGAGTAGAACCACCGGAGGTAATAGCCAAGCGGTTTCGCGAGGGAGTTCGACCCGCGGAAACTCCCCGCGAAGTCCTCACGGGTGACGTGGGAGTGTAACACGAGGGGGACATCCTTAGCGGCGGCCCGGCGGGCCACGGCGACGCTGCTGGGGCCGATCATGTTGCAATGAGCGAGGTCGAACGCCTCGAAAAAGCCCCGGCCAGCGGCCCGGTTGAGGGCGGCCCACGCGGGATGGCCGCCCTGCCACGGCGACGTGAGTACGTCGACACTCGTCATACCAAGGGCTTGGCGCTGGTGGTCGACGGAGGTGCCGATGCCGCTCCGGTCAAGGCGGTCCTCCAGTTCGAGGTAGTGACAGACGCGCACGGACGGGAAGAGCGCAGGGGGTGGCAAAGTCCTGACGGTGCCGCCCGAACGCAAGCTATACCCACGGCGGGGGCCGAACTCCGGCCGTGACCGTTGCCGAGGAGCGCATCGAGCGATTGCACGACTTAGCCCGCGAAGCGACTGTCGCGGGCCGGGAGGACCGTGGCCGGGAGTACGTCCGCCGGGCCCGCCGCCTCGCAGAGCGCAACCGCATCCGACTCCCCGAGGAGTTCACCCGATTTACCTGCGACGCCTGTGATGCCTACCTCCGACCTGGCCGAAACGCCCGATTCAGGCTCCAGGACCGTCACGTCGTCCGTACCTGTGACTGTGGCCACCAAGCACGGTACCCCTATCAAGCCTGACCTGTCACCAGTGGGGCAACACCCTAATTATCGGAACTGATAAGTAACTCTTAGAATATTAACAATAGCAGCAAGTGGATTTAGTATCTAAACCCTCGTTGTTTACGAGTCCGTGATTGTGACGCAGTAACGCGAATCGACCCGTGGTGGGGTGGGCCACGCGGGCTTGTAAGATCGTGACCTGTGCGGTCACGACCGGCACTGGCACTCAGACTCGCTCGCTCCCGGTTTTGATGTTCTTACGCCGGCAGCGACGAGAACGGGATTTTAAATCTGAGGGTGCCAAACCGGGTGAGTACATGAGCGATGCGACACGCGCACAGCGCATTCACGACCTGGACGTGACAGTCTGGGTCGGAAAAAACGGCATCGGGGCAGTGACCGACGAACTCGCAGACCAACTCGGTAAGCGGGAGTTCGTCAAGATAAAGTTCCACCGGGCTGCTCGGGGTGGCACCGACACGGAGACACTGGCGGCCGACCTCGCCGACGCGGTCGGTGCGACGGTCGTCCAGACACGTGGCCACACGGCGGTACTAGAGTGATGGTGCCGCTCCAAAACACCTTCATTGCCGAGAACCTCGCTGACGCTGGCGTCCCGGCAGCGGGTGCGCTCGGCTCGGCTCTCACCTTCGTCGTCGCCTTCGTCACACTGTACCTCGGGACCAGGCTGTTCATCCTCCCGGTGGTTCGTCGCTTCCTCGACCGCCGTGACCTCGGCGAACACGCCCGGAAACCCCTGGTCAAGCTCGCCAGCATCGTGCTGACCTTCGCGTCTATCGCGTTTGCGTTCACCTTCGCCGGCTATGGCAACATCCTCACCGCCATCGCCACCATCGGTGCGGCAGCGACGCTCGCTATCGGCTTTGCGATGCAGGATGTCCTCTCGAATTTCGTCGCCGGCATCTTCATCTACACCGACAAGCCGTTCAAAATCGGGGACTGGATCGAGTGGGACGGCAACTCCGGTGTCGTCGAGGACATCAGCCTTCGCGTCACCCGCGTCAAGACCTTCGACAACGAGCTCCTCACCGTCCCGAACTCCCAGCTCACCGACGGCGTCATCAAAAACCCCGTCGCCGAGGACAAACTCCGCCTGAAGTTCGTCTTCGGCATCGGCTATGGCGACGACATCGATAAAGCGACCGAGATTATTATCGAGGAAGCCGAGAAACACGCCAACATCATGGACGACCCTGCACCCTCTGTGCGACTTATCGAACTCGGCGACTCCTCGGTCGGGCTCCAGTCACGCATCTGGATCTCCCAGCCCTCGCGTGCGGACTTCATCAAGACTCGCGCGGAGTACGTCAAGGCGGTCAAACAACGCTTCGACGAGGAAGACATCAACATCCCCTACCCGAACCGCACCATCGGCGGAGGACTCAAACTCGAAGACACCGACGCGCTCGCTGAACCGGCGGACGACTAAGAGACTACTTTTTTACATGCGGTGCGCCGCGAGCCGAAGGCTTGCGTGCGACACCCGCAGCCGAAGAGAGTAGCCGCGTATGAATGTAGAGATGGACACCCGGGGTGGCCCGGCGTTCGGACGAGGGTAGTCCCGCGTGCCTCCTCCACCCCGCGACCCGGCGAGCGACAGCTGTCCGAGGGTGCACTGCTCGCTTCCGCGCCTGGTGCGGTGCCCTCGGTTAACCGCGCAGTTCCACCCCTGCAGGTGGTTCCACACGGACCGCCGTCCCCGACGGACGAGGCTTCTCTGTTGGCTTGCGGGGCCCGCGTCCGTCTGACCGGACGCCCCCGGCGTTCGGTCCTCCCTCAAGACCATAGTGGGAGCGGGTGGAGCGGGGCCTAACCGCCCGACCTAGTCCATCACATCGGTAATCCGGACCGGCATAAGGGCCTTTCGGAACCGGTTGCCGTCGGCGACTCAGAACAATCGCAGTGTGCGGGCGTACCACAGCGAGGCCACCGGGACTACACCCCCAATGGCCGGCAGCACCCAGCGGTGATACTGCGTGATAGTGAGCACGTCCACACGGGTCGTCGCCGCCCAGGCAAGCGTCAGCGCGACGATGAACAGTCCAAAGACGAGTCCGGCACCGGCAGCGATTTCCGGGTCGGTGCGGTCCTCGCGGCCCGCCGCGAGGACGATGATACTGATAAGCGCGAGCATCCCCGCGATCAGCGGCGAGACGACGCCGGAGCCGTAGTACAGTCCGACGGCGCCGTCCGCACCGACGTACGGGTACAGCAGGGCGGCGAGGACGCCGAGACAGCCGACGATACCGACGAGCGGCGAAACACGGACGCTGTCCATACGAACGGGTCCGGCCGGGGTGATGTTAAAAGGCGTGGGGTCGGCTCACTGGCCGCCGAGCGTCAAGGCCGCGGTGGCGGGCTGGAACCGGAGCGTGAAGACAGTCCTCCGGGGGTCGTTGTCGCCGATCTTGACGCGCCCTCATAGGATTCGGCCATCGTCTCGAGGAAGTACGGGCCGAACCCGCCGTCCGAGGAGCGGGAGGCGCCCCGGCCGAATATCGTCGCTTTCTGGTCGCCGGAATCCCCGGGCCGTTGTCGGCGGTGGTCACGGTGACGGCATCGTCAGTCTCGCCCATGCGCACAGAGACGTGTGACTCGTCGGCATCGTTGTGCTCGATGGCGTTCGAGATGACGTTCCCGAGGACCGCCGGGAGCATGTCGTCGGCCAGTGCCCGGACATCGTCGGGGACATCGGTGTCGATGGTGACGGCCTCGTCGATCAACGGGACGTACTCGATGTGCTTGCGGAGTACCGTAGAGAGGTCCATCGCAGACCGGTCGAGGTCGTTCCCCTCGACGACAGCATCGAGCATCCGCCGGATCTTCCCGGTCAGGTCGATGATGTCCTCGCTCCAGGACCGAGTCGTCCCGGCTCGCTCGGCCTGCTCGCCGTCCAGTCCGCTGTCGAGCACCTGGGCCTTGCGCCGGATGACATCCATCCCGTTGCCCACGTCGTGGCACAACACGCTGTTGAAAAACCGTATCCGCTCGGTCTGTTCGCGCAGCGCCACCTCCTGTTTCTTCCGTTCTCTCGCGTACCGGATCGCCCGCATCGATGGGCCCGTCCCAAGGTCGTCTTCTCGGCCGCGGACGACGACGAAGGCGTCTCCGAGGACAGACAAGACCGTATCTTCGAACTGTTCGAACAGCGCAGCCGCGATGCCGAGGGGACCGCCATCGGGCTGGCGATCTGTGACCATATCCTCTCCCGGCACGGGGGCGAGATGTGGGTCGAACCCACAGATGGCGAGGGGACGACGTTCCACTTCTCGAGTCCATCCTGAGTCGCTCGGGAGACCACAACACCCAGGTACTCGCCACCGCTACGCGAGAGCATGGGACTCGGCAACACTGCAAAGAAACTCCAGAAGGTGATGGACTCGGCCGAAAAGCTCTACGCGAAGATGAACGAGATTATCGGGGAGCTCAACGACCTCCGACAGCAAGTCGAAGACACCGGCCAGCAGGTCGACCACCTCGAACGCGACGTGGCCGAGCAGCGGGCGCTTATTGACGCACTCGCTCAAAAAGAGGGAATCGACACCGATGCGGTGCTCGAGGGCGCCGACCTGCCGCCCGAGCCCGACGCCGACAAGGGCGGTGGTGGAGTCGACACGGGGGACGGCGAGGCAACCGACGTGCCTGTCAGCGACGAGTCAAGCGACGACTGAGCGGCCGAGTCAGACGAGTCGCTGGTGTTCGACTTTGATACATTTGTCCTGGACGACGTGTTTGCTACCCGCTTCTACCCGCGCTGTGGCCTCGTCGTGGCGAATCCCGAGTTGGAGCCAGACGACCCCCGCGTCCGTCCGGTTGAGGACGCCATCGACGATGTCGGGCACTTCCTCGCTGGGCCGAAACACGTCCACGATGTCGATATCCGCATCGACATCGGCCAGCGAGTCGTAGGCCTCCCGTCCGAATATTTCATCGGCGAAGGGGTTGACCGGAATCACGTTGTACCCGTGGTCGATGAGATACTTCGGGATGTCGTGGGCGGCCTTCCCGGGCGTGCTCGAACAGCCGACGACGGCGACGGTGTCCAGAGTAAGAATCTCGCGGAGCTGGGCGTCGTTCTCGATTGGCATATGTTACCAATAAACGGGAGCGGTAAAAAGCGTGCTGGAAGTCAGGGTGCAGGGCTGGACCCTGGGAGCTGGACCGACAGCTC
Source organism: uncultured Halobacteriales archaeon (assembly GCA_964581735.1). Taxonomy (GTDB): domain Archaea; phylum Halobacteriota; class Halobacteria; order Halobacteriales; family Haloarculaceae; genus Salinibaculum. The sequence goes on from CAZOQK010000163.1 coordinate 4,990, forward strand.
GCGGTGGTCGGACACTTTGACGACGCCATCGAACAGCTGTTTCATCGTGTTCATCGCCTCCGCGTCGTGGGCCGTCGACTCGATGACGTGGACGCCCAGTGCGTCGGCGTCCTCGATGCGGCTCGTGAACACGTGCATAAACCGGAAGACCGTCTGCAGGTCCGAATACATCAGCAGCGTCGACAACGAGTCCATCAGGACGCGGTTCTTCCGGACCCCACGCTGGGTGTAGAACTCCTCGACGAACTCCGAGAATTTGATGCCGATACCTGTCATGTCCACCGGTGACGACGCGTACTTAATCAGTTCCGTGTCTGACGCCGACCGGCCCTGGTGCTGTGTCACACAGTCGACGACACCGAGGTCGGCGCCGTCGGGGTCGGCCAGCCGCGAGCGGAAATCGGAGACGACACGGTCGGAACTGTCCCGTGTCGTGACGATGACCGAGCCCTCGCCGTCCGCCGCGCCGTGGGCGAGGATGTCCATTGCGAGTCCCCGTTTACCAGTCAGTGGTGGCCCCGAAATGAGGATGTTCGTTCCGAGGTCAACCGACGTGTTGTTGAAGTCCTGACCCAAATCGTACATAGAGAGTGTGTTGCCCCGTTGTGACCCGCCGCCCGCGGGTTTGATTACCTATGATGTATGTACTGTCCACAATATAAATGATTTTTCGTCCTATCAGCCCAGGGCGACGGGAACCGGGGAATTTTTATCTTGACACCGGCAACTTCGGTTTGCGGGCGCTTAGCTCAGCTTGGACAGAGCACTTGGCTTCGGACCAAGATGCCGCGGGTTCAAATCCTGCAGCGCCCATTCGTTTT
>CAZOQK010000164.1:0-5806 GCA_964581735.1 uncultured Halobacteriales archaeon
CCGCGGGAACGCCATGTCGTCGGCGCCGATGAGCAGCGGGACGAAGTAGTTCGCAAACGCCGCAATAATCGGCGTCCCGAACAAAAACAGCATTGTGATGCCGTGACTGGTCAGGATGGCGTTGTAGAACTGGTTTCCAAAGAGGGTTCCCTCCGGCGTAAAGAGCTGGAGACGAATCCCCATCGCCATCAGCCCGCCGACCGCGAAGGCGATAATTGCGTAGAGACCGTACAACATGCCGATGTCTTTGTGATCGACTGTGGTCAGCCACCGGATTATACCGGCCGGCTTCTCCTCGTGGACCGCAGCCGAGTCGCCCCCGTACCCGCCGCCGCCCGCGAGCGGCGTGTACGAGCGCCAGTCCTCGACGCGCCCGAGACCGGCGACGATGAGCACGAGCAAGACGCCCATCAGTCCCGTCAACAACAGTTGTTCTGCAGCCATACGCGTGACTCAGTACTACAGGATTATCAAAGCTTAGGTTCTACATCCCCCCACAATCGGGACACGCATCGCTGGTTTGGAACGGGACAGAACCGTGCCAGCCACTCCGGGGTCAAAGAAGGGGTGGTCGACCGGATTACTCCTCGTCCGTGTCCTCGTCGCCGTTGAGTGCGGCCGGTTCGTCGCCGCCTTCGAGTTGCGCCTGCTCCGCTGTTTCGCCTTCGAGCTTTGCCTCGGTCTCTTCCTCGGCTTTCGAGACGGCCGCACCGGAGTAGTAGGTCAGAATCATCAGGCCGATAGCCGAGACGCCGACGATAGAGAGCTGAATCGCCGTGATGACGATGCTGCCCTCGAACGGATTGAACACCAAGAATAGCGCGAAGAAAATGGCCATAATGGCGAACGGAATGACGTTGACCGTGAGGTCCAACAGCGTTTCACGGTCGAACACTTTCTCGGACATGCTTCGACGTTATGGGGACTCTGTAAATAGCGTGTTGGTTCAGGGCGATGGTCGCGTCGGCTCAACGAGTTTCAGTGTCACGCCGACGGCGACAAGCATCATACCCGCGGCGGCGATGGCGCTGCCACGGTAGACGAACGGCCGTGCAGTATCGAGTAGGGCCTCGGCTGTAAGAGCCGCCACGTCGATGTTCAGGCCGATAGTCAGCGCGCCGAAGGCGATGAGGATGGTCCCGAACACCGCCAGGGACCGCCACGTCTGCTCGACGTAGCCCGATTCGCTCAGGATGCCCCCAACGGTCCCGCCGAACAGGAGCAATCCGCCGACAGTAACGGGGAAGTAGCCGAGGACGACGCCAACTTCCGAGATGACGAACCCGAAGGCGACCAGCATGGGCCACGGACTCGCTTTCCGGTACTGCTCGCTCAGCCCGGGGTCGACTTCGCGCACGTCGTCAAACTCATCTGGCATGAATGCCTATTTGGAGTCCAGTATCAAATGTCCGTCGTTCGGGTGCCGTCGCGTGTGCACTCAGATGCGTCTGACGGGTGGTGTTTATCTTAGCAACTGGACGGCTTAGGACAGCAAGAAAGCACCGAGCGTCTGGACTCACGGCTCACTTCGCTCGCCGTTCGTCATCGAGGTGCTCCCGGCGGTCGCACCTCGCTTGACTCGGTGCGATCGCTGTCTCCGGAAATCAGAGACTTTCTGCGACAGCGAGTCGCAGGAGTTTCGTGAGCAGGGCGAGATCGAAGGTCTCGCTGGCCATGCGGCGCGCCACAGACGAAGCGAACGAACTGGTTCGAGACGGCTTTGCCGTCTCGTCATGCGGGAAATCTTTGATTTCCCAGCACCTCCTCAGACGAGTACCGCGGGTCTGACGGTGGCGAAGCCAGTCGGGGCGTTCTTGCTGGTCACAGTGATGACTCCGATCGCTGTATCTTGACTAAACACTACCGTCTGACGCTCCACAAAGTATTAGTCCCGCATCGGCTTGGTGTGAACCAATGAGTACACGTGTAGTCGAGCGCGTCGACGACTGGGCCGAGCGGCCGTTCAGCGACGGCTACCGAGGGTTACAGCAACTCGCTGACTCGGGCTTTTCGGGCGTCGTTCGAGCCGGTGGCGGAGAACTGTTCATGACCCGGGGGGCTGTCGTCGGCATTCAGCGGGCGACTATCGAGGACTTCGGGGAGGCCTCCGGGACGATATACGACGCTCCAGCCGACGCTCTGCCGTTGCTCGCGTTCATGCAAGAGCGCAGCGACGAGGTCCGCGCGAAATACTACAGCGAGGACACCAGCATCTCCGAAGTCGGCCACACCCTCGAAAGCGGCGGCTTCACCGGCTACATCGAACTCTCCGAGAACGTTCTCAGCGGCGACTACTATCTCGTCTACCACCAGGGCACCTCTATGAGCGTTGCCTACGTCGGCAACAATCAACAGCTCCTGACCGACGACGAGGCATTCGAACGCGCCGATGACGAGGTCGGCATCTACGAGGTCCGGCCGGTCGATATCAAGTCCATCGGGATTCCAGAGCCACCCGAACCGAACCCTGACCCCGTCGCCGGTGGCGTTCCCGACGACCAAGCCGGTGATGACGCGGATGCACTCGCCGAGGAGTCACCCGCTGCCGAAACCGCCGAGACTGTGGTCGACCCGGGGCCCGAGCCTAACTCAACGGACGGGACAACGCCGGCGGAGGGGGGAAGCGCCAGCGCGGAACCGACCGGACCCCCGACCGACGGCTCGGCCGCAGAACCCGAGCCGAACCACGCCGGCGCCGTCCCGACGGACAGTACCGACACGGAGCGGACGAACCCGACAGCGGAGCCGACTCCCGTCGACGACGGGACCGAGGACGCAACCGCGACGGGGGCAGAGCCGGCTGAGGAGGCGGCGGCGAGTGCGGCAGCGACGGAGTCAACGACCCCCAACACCAGCGGGCGAGGGGCGGACACGACGACCACAGCGGCCGAGGCGGAGAGCGTGACTGCCGAGCAGGCGGCCGCCACACGGACGGAGCCACCGACGCCGACCGAGCCCGAGCCGCCGCGCCAGGAGACGCCGCCGGCCCCGACGCCGGCCGAAACGGAGCGTGACGACGCCACTACCGAGTCCGTCGGTGGGGAGTCACCCGTGACCGAGAACCCGAGTTCGCTCGAGACCTGGGCGATACCGTCGCTCGACCCCGAGCGCACGAGTGCGCGCGCACAATCGAGTACCAGCGAGCCCCGGCGGGACGCTCCCGGCCGGGACGGCGACGGCCCGACGGGACCGGGTGATACGGGCACAAAGCCCGCCAGGCGCGATGAGGAGCCACGGAATCGGGCCGACCAATCCCCCGACCACCAACGAGAACGGGCAGCCACTGAGTCGGCTGCCGAGACGGGTGCCACGGAGCGGACGGGGAGTACACAGGCGTCCGCGGCGTCGGCCGAGACGGAGCGTGTCAACGACACCGACTCGGGACCCGGTAAAGCGGTCAGCGAGCGCATCGACGAGTTGCAGGAACTGCTCGACGAACGCGAAACCGAGATACAGCGCCTCGAATCCAGTCTCAGCACTGTCGAATCCGAACGCGACAACGCCCGGCAAGAACTGGTCCGGCTCCGGGAGGAACGCGACGAACTACAAGAGCGCGTCGACTCGCTGGAAGCGGAACTGCAGCGACTCAAGGAGGAACTCGGTGCGGCAACGGACGCCCAGCAGCGGATGACGCCACAGGAGGCGCTGTCGGGGACCGATATCTTTGTGCGCTACCGGTCAAAAGGCGACGCGACCCTGGAGAAGGCCCATCAAAGCGGGGCGGTGAAAAAAAACGTCGTCGAGAACCTCCGACTGGAGAACCACACGCAGTTCGACGCGGACATCTCGGCGGTCGACGGCCGCGAGTACGACGAGTTCCTCAAGGATACCGTGGCCTACCGGTTCGTCCGCTGGGTCGTCGAGGACCTCGTCTTCGAGATTCAGGGCACGGGCCACACTGATTCGCTGAACGAACTCTACGACGCCCTGCCGAAAATCAACCGGGTTGAACTCAACGGTGCGGTCAACGTCACCGACACCGAGGACGGCCAGGAGACACAGACGACAGAATCGTTCGACGTGGTGGTTCGCGAGCGGATGGGTGACCCGCTGCTGGTCGCGGACATCAACAACTCGCGGCAGGGCGCCTCACAGGGAATGATGGAGAACCTGATTAGGGCCGCCGAACGGGTGGGCCAGACCAGCGACCAGTTCGCCTCCGCGTTCCTGGTCACGGAGAGTTTCTTTGAACCGGAGGCCCTGGAGACAGTCGCGGAGGCAACGCGCGGCGGTATCCTGAGCCGGGATAAGCGAAAGAGCTTCGTAAACCTCTCTAGAAAACGGGGCTACCACCTCTGTCTGGTCGAAGCACGCAACCAGAACTTCCACCTCGAAGTACCGGAACTTTAGCCTTCGATTTCCGCGACGCTTTCGATTTTCATTCCCTCGAGCTTTCCGATAATGTGGTCGACCTTCTCATCGAGATCCTCGACGAATTCCTCGGTTTCCTCGGTCGTAATCGCACCCTGGCTCGACGGCTCGATGAGGTTCTCCTCTTCGAGCACGCGCAACGAGTACCGGACTTTGTGGTGTGGGTAGCCCGTCTCGTTTGACATCTTGACAATGCCGATGGGCTCGCTCTCGATAACCATCCGCAGGACCTGCAGATGGCGCTCCAGCATGTCGACTTCCTTCTCAAGTCTGTCTATCATGGCAATTGTTAACTTGTATTGCCCGGATTTAAAGGTTGCTGTCGGTGCAGCCGGTTACCGGGTTTCCTACTCCGTCTGTTTCCGATGGACGGTAATCAGTGGTTCGGTTTGGTCTCTCATGTCAATCGTGGGAATATACAGCACAGACTGGAGCAGATACCATGATTACTGTTAGCACTAGAACTGTTCATACAGCGCCCTCTTAAATGCTGGTGGTCCGACGCCGGCTCGGACGGGACCGTAATCTGTTTACCACCATGGGCGGAACGTCGCTTTGATGACCGTTACAATCGTTGGCGCCCAGCTCGGAGACGAGGGCAAAGGCGGCATCGTCGACCTCTTTGGCGACGCGGCGGACGTTGTTGCGCGCTATCAGGGCGGCGACAACGCTGGCCACACCGTCGTCCACCAGGGCGAGGAGTACAAACTCTCGCTCGTGCCGAGCGGCGCTATCCGGGGTAAGGTCGGTATCCTCGGGAACGGCTGTGTCGTCAATCTGCGGACGCTCTTCGACGAACTCGACACGCTCCGTGACCGTGGTCTCGACCCAGATGTCCGGGTCGCCGAACGCGCCCACGCTATCATGCCGTATCACCGCGTCCTCGACAACATCGAAGAAAAAGCAAAGGGCGACGACGACCTCGAGGCCGGCACGACCGGTCGGGGTATCGGCCCCACCTACGAGGACAAGGCCGGCCGTCGTGGCATCCGTATTGGCGACTTGCTCGACCCCGAGGTGTTCCGGGACCGCCTCGAGTACGTCGTCCCCCAAAAGCGCGCACTCCTCAAGGAGGTCTTCGGAATGGAAGCCGGCGAGGAGTTCGACATCGACGCCGTCCACGAGGAGTTTAGCGAGTACGGCCGTCGCCTCCGCGAGGAGAACATGACCGTCAACGCCGGCGAGTTCCTCGCCGACGCCATCGATGACGACGAGAACGTCGTCCTCGAGGGGGCACAGGGGACCTCCATCGACATCGACCATGGTATCTACCCATACGTCACCTCCTCGAACCCAACTGCCGGCGGTGCCTGTACCGGCACCGGCCTCGGCCCGACTACCGTCGGCCAGGGCGAAATCATCGGCATCGTCAAGGCGTACCTCTCGCGTGTCGGCACCGGTCCGCTCCCCACGGAGCTAAAGGGCGACGATCACC
>CAZOQK010000165.1:0-5771 GCA_964581735.1 uncultured Halobacteriales archaeon
ATGCGGGAGTTGCGGCGGAGCAGGCCGCCGCGGAGTTCGACGCCGACGACCGCGGGGTCGGACTGGCGGAAGGTGTGGTCGTCGAGAATCTCGAAGCGGGCCGGGCGCGTGATGTTTTCGAGCACCTGCTCCTGTTGGGCCTGTTCGATTGACTCGACGTGGTCCTCGTACCCTTCGATGAGCCGGTAGATAACATCGTGTTCGAACAGTTCGACATCTTCCTGTTTTGCGAGTCCGCGGGCGTCATCAAGGACATCGACGTTGAACGCCAGGATGGCGCGGTGGGTCGCCTCGTTTGCGGTTTCCGCCACGCGGATGTCCCGCGGTGCCACGGCACCGACTTCGGCGCGCATAATCGGAATCTCGGCCTCATCGAGCGTGCTCGCCAGTGCTTCGAGGCTCCCTAAGGTGTCAGCCTTGACGACGAGTCCCTCCTCGCCGGTCGACACTTCGATTTCGGCGAGTTCCTGCTCGACATCGGCGATGACCGCATCGCGGTCGCGGTCGCGGACGACCCGGATCGGCGCACCGGCCATCGCGCCATCAAGGTCCGGGGCAGCGATTTTCACGCCATCCGCTGCGGTCACCTCGGTGACGTTCTCGAACTGCTCGTCGGTGCGGATCTCCGAGAGCGGTTTGGGTTCGAGCAGCGCCCGGACCTCGGTCACGATGGGCTCTCTGAGCCCCCCGACGACGATGATGTCGTCCTCGCGGATGGTGCCGTCGTAGATGACGGCATCGAGTGTCGTGCCAAAGCCCTGTGTCTCCTTGACCTCCAAGACGGTGCCGGCGCCGGGCCCGTCCACGTCGACGGCCATCTCCTCTTTCATGTACCGCTGAGAAAGTCCCATCAGCACGGTCAACAGGTCCGGAATCCCCTCGCCGGTCTCCGCCGAGACGGGGACGACACCGATGTTACCCTGGAAGTTCTGGACCCGCCAGTACATATCCGCCGAGAAGCCCGAATCGGAGAGCTGGCCGATAATCTCGTAGAGGTTCTCGTTGAGGTCGGTCTCGACGCGGTCGGACTGGGCTTCGATGGCGAGTTTCGAGGGCCGGTCCTCCTTCGGGTTCCACCCGGGGACGGTGTCGATTTTGTTGGCCGCCACGATGAACGGCGTCGACGTGCGCTTGAGGATGTCGATGGCCTCGTGAGTCTGTGGCTGGAAGCCGTCGTTGACATCGACGACGAGGACGGCAATGTCCGCGAGTGCGCCACCCCGGGAGCGCAGCGTCGAAAACGAGTGGTGGCCCGGCGTGTCGATAAAGAGCAGGCCGGGCAGGTCAAAGTCAGTGGGGTCGACGAGGTCCCCGGCGATGTCGGAGATGACATCGAGCGGGACCGCAGTCGAGCCGATGTGCTGGGTAATCGCGCCAGCCTCACCCTCGCTGACGGCGGAGCCGCGAATCTGGTCAAGGAGGCTGGTCTTGCCGTGGTCGACGTGACCGAGGACGGCGACGATCGGGGTGCGAAGCGTCGCCGCCTCCGCCGTGTCGTTGTGGTTCTGGTTGGACATCCCGTCTCACCCGAAAATGCTTGCTTGAATCCAACCTCCCTCGGCAGTTAAGTACATCGGCTTGGGGCAGCCGACCCCTCCGGTTCCCGTCCCGTCACTCGGTAACGGTGACCGACCCGACCATCCCGACCGACTGGTGTGGGTTACAGTAATAGCTGTACTCCCCGGCGACCTCGAAGGTGTGTTGGTATGTATAGCCCGTATCGAAGAGTCGGTCCGGCGCGCCGGGCGTCCCGGTCCAGTCGCTGCCCGCCGGAACCGAGTCGGCGGTGACGTTATGATTCGACCCGACCCAGCGCCACTCGACGGTGTCACCGACGGCGATGGTGACCGACTCGGGCGCGAAGGCAAAACCGTCGCCAGCGCCGACTTCGACGACCTGGTAGACGGGTGTCGGTGTGGGCGTCGGTTCGGGCGTTGCGGTGGGTTCCGGTGTCGGCGTCGCGGTTGACTCGGGTGTCGGCGTTGCGGTTGACTCGGGCGTCGGCGTCGCGGTTGACTCGGGCGTCGGCGTCGCGGTTGACTCGGGTGTCGGCGTTGCGGTTGACTCGGGCGTCGGCGTTGCGGTTGACTCGGGTGTCGACGTGGCCTCCGGCGTGGCCGAAGGGGTCGGCTCCGGTGTCGGCGTCGGCGTATCGCCGGGCGTCTCTATGGCTGGGGTGTCCGGGGCCGAGGCGGGGGGTGACTCCTCCGACGGCGTCCCGCTGTCGCCCCCACAGCCGGCAACGGCAACGGCGACTCCGGCAGCGAGCGACTGCAGCAGTGTACGGCGATCCATAGCGTTAATAGGGAAGCCAGACAGTTAGTGACTGGGGTGGCGGCGTCAGACATCCCCGTGGCGTTTATATTGCCCGACTCAGAACAACGAGCCATGGCAGAGATACTCGCGGAGAACCTCTCCGGCAAGGCCGTCATGGGGTCGGACGGAGCGGAACTCGGCATGCTGTACAACATCACAATGGACCTCGATTCGGGCCGCCTGGACAACCTCGTCATCTCGCCGAACGACGACCGGGGCGTCCAGACGGACTTCGAGACCGACCACGCTGGCCGCCTGCTCGTGCCCGTTGGACGGGTGCAAGCGGTGAAAGACCACATGATCGTCGAACGCTGATTAGGATGAACGTTCTCGACTCTTCGGCTTTTATCAACGATTATCACACCGACGAGCGTATCGCGACGATTCCGCTTGTCAGGGAGGAACTGGAAGACGAGAGTGCCTACCGCTTCGACGCGATGGAGGGGTCCGGGATGCACCTGCACATCCCCGACGCCGAAACCGTCGAGCGCATCGAGCGGGCCGCCCGCGAGACCGGCGACTTCGAGGAACTTTCCCGGACCGACATCCGGCTGGTCGCCGCCGCGTTCGAACTGGACGGCCACCTCGTCACCGACGACTACGCGATGCAAAACGTCGCCGAGAAACTGGAAGTGCCCGTCGAGGTCATCGACCAGGACGGCATCACCGAACAGCGCGATTGGACGTTCCAGTGTGGGGGCTGTGGCCGTGAGTTCGACGAGCACCACGACCGCTGTCCCATCTGTGGGAGCGGCCTCTCCCGGAAGAACCCCGCCTAAGCCGCGGCCTCCTCGTCGACCTCGTCCATCCCGAGGTCGATGGGCTGGTGGAGCACTTCCTCCTCCGTGAGATCGACCTCGCGGGCCAGATCGTCGTCACAGACGAGCGTAAACCGGGCTGGCATACCGTATGCTATACACTCACACATGCTTAAATACCTGCCAGACAACCGTCGGACAATGGCGAGGTTCGGCGGGTGTACTGTTTGATCGTTCTCAGCCTGCGGGAACCATTCCGGTCACGCGGGCGTACATCGCGGCGAACGTAATGGCATTGTATGCGCCGTGGACGAGGATGGGGACCGCGAGGCTCTCCGAGCGGGCGTAGAGGTAGCCAAGCACCAGCGAGAGGAGGAAGACGACCGCGAGTGAGACGGCCAGTCGGAGCGGGTCGGGGCTGGCGTACTGGCCGAAGTGAATCGCCGCGAAGATGGCGCTGGCGGCGACGACGGCCCCGTTTTTCCCGAGCGTGTCGTAGAGGTACGTCTGGACGAACCCGCGGTAGAGCAGTTCCTCGCTGGGCGCGATGGCGAGAAAGGAGAGCGGGACGAGCACAAGGAGGAACTCGGGATTATCGGAGTTTCTGGCCTGGCGTTCGACGCCGCTCTCGACGGAGGGGAGCCCGAGTCCGGCGATAATCTCGGTCAGGACGTTCAGCGCGGCGATGAGCGCAACGAGTCCGACGACGACCAGCCCCAAATCACGCAGCGACGGCACCGAGATGTTGACCCACGACCAGTCAAGCTCCAGGCGCCTGAGCACGACAGCGACGAACCCGATGGTGACGGCGGCGACGGCGACGGTCAGGAGCGGATAGGTGACGGCGACAGCCTGTGTCCCAAGGGCGGCCAGCACCGGCGAGATGAGGAGGCTCCCCCCGACGATACTCGTAAAGAAGCCGAGGCCGCCGATGGCCGTCGTCAGCGCGATGGCCTTCGTGATGGTGTAGACCCGCTGTTCCGGGAGCGAGAGCCCCATCGCGACGCCCATCCCGACGACCGGAATCGCACCGGCAGTCGCAAGCGGGACACTGGCCGGCTGTCGCCAGACATCGAGTGCCCCGAACAGCGTCAGCAGGTCCGTCGTCGCGGTGACCAGCCCGGCCACGACGGCGAGTGCGCCAATCGCCTGCCGGGGCACGTCGGCACGGCGCGCAAGGGCAAACGCAAGGACGGCCGCGACGGCAGCCCCGCGCCCGAGCGTCGCGAGCGGGAGCGAGCGGACCGTCGTGTCGGTGCCAGCACCGGGCACGAACAGCGCCACGAGCATCACCCCGGCCGAGAGCAGCCCGATTGTGGGAGCGACCGGACGGAGAGGCTCGGCAGGCTTGGCGGGCCCCCACCTAACACCGGGAGAGTCATCTGCCATTACCATTTGTAGACGCGGCAGAAACTAAAGTGGCTCCGTTCGGCCCGTGAAACATCTCACCAGAAGAAAATGACGAGTGTATCACAGTTTTTAAGTGGACCTCATCGTCCTATCCCAACATGTATTGTCAGGAATGCGGGGAGTCGATGCCAGACACCGCGGACTCGTGTCCATCCTGTGGGACACTGATGCAGCAACCGACCCGGCAGAGTCAGCGCCAACCGCAGCCCGGAGGGCAGCAAGGTGGGCAGCCCGCAGCACAGCCCGGACAGCCGGGACAGGCCGCAAGTTCTCGGAATCTCCTCGGAAGCGTGTCGATAATCGGCGGTATCGTCTACGGGGCCGTGGCGTTCATCACGACGTTTCTCGTCACTGCCACCCTGGTGTTCACTGAGCTCGAGGGGGAGGCGAGCAATCTGGGCCTCTACGCTGGCGAGAACATTCTCGCGCTTCTCGGGTGGTTTTTTTACAACGCACACACCGTGAGCATCACCAGTTCGACATCGTCCGAGGCCGTCAACATACTTAGAGACTGCCTACCAGAGCGCCGGCAGCGCGACGACAGTGCCGAAACTCGCCTATTATATCCTCCCCGTTGCGGTCCTCTTTTTGCTCGGATGCGTCCTCGCTGACAGGGCATCAGCCGCGGACGCGACCCCGATAGAGGGCGCCGTCGCTGGCGCGTCGATCGCGCTCGGGTACGGCGTCATCGCGTTCCTCGCCGGCAGTTCGGTGTTCACCATCACCCAGGCCGGCGAATCGGCAGGCCCACAGACAGGGTCTATCATCATCATGGGGCTTCTCTACCCGGTCGTCATCAGCGGCGCTGCTGGGTACCTGTCCAGACTGTAACAGCGACGCCGGCGCGAGGTTACTGGTCCGGGAGCCGTTCACTCGACGACGAGTCGCTCCTTGTCGGCGACTGCCTCGGCCTCCTTGAACTCTCCCTCAGCACCGAGCAGCCCGCGTGCAGCATTCTTTCCCCACTCGACGGCCGGCTGCGTGAACGTCTCGATGCCGTAGAGTTCCCCCGCGAGGATGCAGGCCGTTTCCATCGCGTAGAGGAGTTCGCCGATACCACGGGCATCTAGCCGGTCGAGTTCGATGCGAACGTTCGGCCGCCCCGCGGCGGCGAGGCTCGCCTCGGTGGCCTCGAACTCCGCGTCCAGCAGGCCGCCCAGGCCTGTGCCGCCGAGATACGAGAGGTCCTCGGCGTCGGTGTCGGGTATCTCCCGTTCCGCGCGCTCGCTCGCGCGGACGAGCGTGACCAGCTTGTCCCGGGGGCCGGCCCGGTAGAGTTGGAGTTGG
>CAZOQK010000166.1:0-5730 GCA_964581735.1 uncultured Halobacteriales archaeon
GACGACCGACGTGTCGATGTCCGTCGCCGGCAATCCCACCCTGAACGATTACGGCGAGAAGAACCTTCCCGGCGGCGAGGTGTTCACCGCCCCGGTTCCCGACAGCGTCGAGGGGGAAGTCCTCTTCGACAAGCCACTCTACCACCAGGGCCGGGAAGTGACCGACGTGTACCTGAAGTTCGAGGGTGGCGAGGTTGTCGACCACTCCGCGGAAAAAAACGAGGACGTGCTGACCGAAGTCCTCAACACCGACGAGGGGGCGAGTCGCCTCGGCGAACTCGGTATCGGGATGAACCGCGATATCGACCGCTTTACTTACAACATGCTCTTTGACGAGAAGATGGGCGACACCGTCCACATGGCTGTCGGACGCGCCTACGGTGACACCGTCGGCGAGGACAACGAACAGAACCAGTCTGCGGTCCACGTCGACATGATCGTGGACATGGCTGAGGACTCGTTCATCGAGGTGGATGGTGAGGTCGTCCAGCGGAATGGAACCTTCCGGTTCGAGGATGGGTTTGCGGAGTAGCGAGGTCGGAGGGAGCGCAGCGACCGAGACCTCGAACCGGAACAGCGAGCAACGGGTAGTGGAGAGTAGCGCGGTTCGGAGCGACCACCGAGACAGTAGTGTTTAGTTATGAAAGAGTGGGCGAGGGCACTGATGAAACCAGCAAGAAAGCCCCGACTGGCTACGCTCCCGCGCCTCGCTGCGCGCTCACCTTGTTCGCGTGCTTACGTCGGCGGGATTCGCGTAGCCAGTCGCCCCTTTCAGTCCCGCCCGCGATACTTGACCAACCGAGTGGGCTGGGACTGAAAGGGGCGAGTGTCTGGACGAAGGCGCGGGAAGCAAGCACCGAAACGCAGTGAGGAGCGCAGCGAGCGCACCGAGTGCAGACACTCGGGGCTTTCTTGCTGTCCAAATCGGCGACACTGCTAAAATAAACACTACCACCGAGACCGGTCATAGACGTAATCCGAGTCCCGCGTCAGTAGTGGGCACGGATGGACCGAGACCGGACGTTTACACTCGTCACCGCGGCCGTCTACGTGACCGTGGCGGTGGTCGTCGTGGGCGCAATCCTCCTCTTTGCGGGCCCGGATGCGCCGCCCGACATTCAGCCGCCGCCGGCCCTCGATAGTACTGCTGTACTGGGTGCGCTGCTCGTCGTCCCGCCCGTCCTCGGGTGGGCGCTGTTGTGCGGGCTCCGGAGTCGCTACTGGACGGCGACGGTCAGTGCCGTCGACGCGCCCCTTTCGACGGACGGCGGCGGGCCGCTCGCGCTCGAGGACTACACCGGCACCGTCGACGGGCGGCGAGTCACCGTCAGGGGCGGCGTCGAACCACACGGCAGCGAGTCCTCGGCCGGACTGACCGTCGTTGAGACGCAGCTGGCCGGCGAGGTCGAGGACGGGGTCATCCTCGAACCCACCCACGACGATTACCACGACTTCGAACCCCCGGAACACGCCGATGTCCGCGACGAGGACCTGCTGGCGGTCGGGACCCGCGCCGACCTCACCGAGGCTGCCACGTCCGGCCAAGCGCGTGAGGCAGTGGTCGCCGCCGGCGGGACCGACTCGGTCAGCACGGTCCTCACGTCGATGCCGACTGACGAGGAGATCCTGCAGGCACGCATCGAGGCCGTCGTCGCCATCGCCGACGCGTTCGAGGATGCAGGTGGCGTCGCGCCCCCGCAGCACTGACGCTTGCCCCCATCTTCATTGTCGTCGCCGTTCAGGCTGGCATAATGGCCTCCGTCCAGCTCGTCGCGTACGTTCCATTGCTGTTCGTCGCGGCGGCGTTCTCGCTCGCGCTGGCGGGCTACACCTGGCGCAACCGCGAGGCACCCGGGGCGACGCCGCTGACGGGCATGCTGCTCGGGATGGTCGCCTGGGCCGGCTTCTACGGTATCGGACTGTTGACCCAGAGTCTCGAACTCCGGCTGCTGTGGCTCCGGCTGAACTGGATGGGGAGTGGCTTTGTCTCGGCGTTCTGGTTGCTCTTTGCCGTCGAGTACACCGGTCGCCAGGCGTGGCTGACCCGCCGCACCGTCGGGGCTATCCTCGTCCTCCCCGCAGTGACGATCCTGCTCGCGTGGACGACCCCCTTCCACGACCTCATGTGGACGAACCCTTCCGTGCAGGACCTCGGCGCGGTTACCATCCTCCGATACGACGACGGCATCTGGCAGGTGGTTTTCGAGGTGTACACCTACGCGACCATCGCCGCGGCGACGGCGCTTATTGGCGGGCTGGTGGTCCGCCACCGTGACCTCTACACCGACCAGGCCGTCGCGCTCATCCTCGGGTCGTTCATGCCCGCCGTCGGCTATCTCGTCTCCGCGCTCGGGTTCTCCGCGCCCGGCGTCGACCTGACGCCGCTGACCTTCCCCGTGACGGGGGCGCTCTTTGCCTTCGTCATCTTTCGGGGGGACCTCTTCGAGGCGCTGTCGACGACGGCCGCCGTCGGCCAGGACGCCGCCGTCGAGGCGATGCAGGACGCCGTCGTCGTCACCGACGATGCGGGTGTGGTCATCGAGACCAACCCCGCCGCCACGGCGTTGCTCGCGGGGGACCCGGTCGGCAAGCCGCTGACCGCGGTACCCACGCTCGCCGACGTATCTCTCGATGACACCCAGCGAACCGTCGAGGTGACGACGGCTGACAACCGTGCCCTGGAGGTGACGATAACCCCAATCGAGGACATCCAGGACCGCGTCATCGGCCACGGACTCGTCCTCCGGGACATCACCGACCGGCGCAACGACCGTCAGCGTCTCCAGATTGCCAACCGCGTCCTCCGGCACAACCTCCGCAACGACATGACCGTCGTTATCGGGAACGCCGAGACCATCGAGGCCGTCAGCGACGACGAGCAGGTGCGAAGCCTCGCGGACGGTATCGTCGACGCCGCCAACTCGCTGACCGCAAGCGGCACCAAGGCACGGGAACTCGAGGAACTGCTCGGCGGCGACGCCGACCCGTCCCCGACCGCCATCGACGACGTGGCCGAACGCGCCGTCAGTCGCGCCCGCGAGGAGCACCCCGGCGCGACTATCTCCCTGCACACTGACGGCGACTGCGGGGCTGTTGCCCTCGACGGCATCGACGCCGCACTCCGGGAGGCAATCGCGAACGCCGTCGTCCACCACCCCGGCGATGCTACCGTCGACGTGCGGGTCGAACCCGACGGTGAGTCGGTCGTCGTGACGGTCAGCGACGACGGGCCGGGTATCCCCAGCCACGAGGCCGAAGTCGTTCTCGAACAGGACGGGGAGTCCGCACTCTCGCACGCCAGCGGGACCGGGCTCTGGCTCATCAAGTGGCTCGTCGAACGCTCGGGCGGGTCGGTCGCCATCGACAGACCGGACGGGACCCGCGTCCGGCTCTCGCTGCCCCGCGACGGGGCGTGAGTGGCGCCGGTCCGACGGCGGGAGGCGGCGGGGGCTGTTTTGTGGGTCGGCACCGAAGCCCAACCATGGCCACCATCAGCGAGACGTACGTCGAGAACCGCGAGCGGGTCCAGCCCAACGACACGAACAACCACGGGTCGGCACACGGCGGCAACGTTATGTACTGGTTGGACGAGGTGGGCGCAATCTGTGCGATGCGCCACGCTGGGGTGACGTGTGTCACCGCTCATGTCGACGACCTGGATTTCAAGCGGCCGGTCCCGCAGGGCGAGACCTGTGCCATCATCGGCTACGCCTACGACACCGGCCGGACCTCGATCCGGGTCCGCTTGCAGGCGTTCCGCGAGGACCCGCTGTCCGGCGAGCGTGAACAGACCACCGAAGCCCGCTTTGTCTTCGTCGCCGTCGACGAGACCGGCGAGCCGGTCGAGATACCGGCACTGACCGCCGAGTCCGAGCGCTGTCGCGAGCTCCGGAATACTGCGCTCGGCGGGATGGATGGGGACTGAGGCGCGGGCGGCGCTCGCGCCGGCCCGGTCGACGGCGGTGATACGCAGGCCTGCGAAGCGTCAGCATATCTCCCGCCAACCCTATCGGTCCCGGTCCGCTCTAATAGGTATGAACTACGATTCTGCCCTCGACAGGGCCTACGACGATTTGCCCGAACAGAGCCACGACGAGGGCTCACGCCTCTCCGTGCCCGACCCGGTCGGTGAGACCGACGGCGATTTCACACGCCTGACGAACGTCAGTGCCATCGCCGACGCGCTCAGTCGGGAGGCCGACCACGTCCACAGCGCCATCCAGCGTGCACTCGGGACCAGCGGCCAGTTCGACGGCGACCGCGCCCGCTACAACGGCTCTTTCGACAGCGCGGACTTCGACGCCGCGCTCGATGACTACATCGCGGAGTTTGTCACCTGTTCGGAATGTGGGCTGCCCGACACCATCCTCACCCGCGAGGACGGCATCCAGATGCTGCGCTGTCAGGCCTGTGGGGCCTTCCGACCGGTTCAGAAACGCACCAGCGCGAGCGCCCAGAACCGCACGGCCGCGGAAGTCGAGGAGGGCGAGACCTACGAAGTGAAAATAACGGGGACGGGCCGGAAAGGGGACGGCGTCGCCGAGAAGGGGAAATTCACCATCTTCGTGCCAGGCGCACAGGAGGGGCAGGTCGTCGAGGCATACATCGAAAGCGTCAACGGCAACCTTGCGTTCGCTCGCTTGGCCTGACCGCGGCTGTCCTGCCGGCGTGTCGGATGTCTGACGCCGTGTGGCCGCCTCGGCGTTCGAGGCGGCTGGTATTGGCAACCTTTTAAACTTCCAGTTTAGTAAGGCAGGGTATGGCACAGCGTGAGGAATCACCGTTCACTCTCGACGCCGTCCGGGAGCGCCCGCTTGCTCTCGTTACGGCCCTCGTCGGGGTACTCGTCGTCGCTGATGTCGCCCGACAGTTGGCAGCCGGGACCGTTGTCGTAGCTGACCTCGCTACTTTCACGAAACAGGGGCTCTTGCTCGGCGTGAGTCTGGGGCTGGCCGGTATCGGACTGGCCATGACCTACAGCATCCTCAACTTCGCGAACTTCGCACACGGCGACCTGATGACGGCCGGGGCCTTCGCCGGCTGGCTCACTACCTTCCTTGTGGCCGGCCTCGGCTCCTTTACCCTCGAAGCGCTTGTTCTCATCGGCGGCCCGGTCACCATTGATACGAACGCACTCGGTATCAGCGCGACGAACACACCACTCGCAATCGTTCTCGGGCTGGTCGTGTCGGCAGTCACGACCGCCGGCCTCGCCGTGCTCATCGACCGGTACGTCTTCCGCCCGATGCGTGACCAGGCCGGCATCTCCCTGCTTATCGCCAGCGTCGGCGTTGCACTCGTCATCCGCTATCTGCTCGTGTTCTTTTTCCAGGCGGGCAGCCGCGGCCTGACCGCCGGCCAGAAGACGCCCAAGTGGACCGTCCCCATCGGCTCGGGCTCGGTCACTGTCGGCGTCCACGAGATTACGCTCGTCGTCCTGGCTGTGTTGTTGATGGCCGGGACACACGTGCTCTTGCAGTATACGAAACTCGGGACCGCGATGCGGGCGATGGCCGACAACGAGGATCTGGCCCGCGTCACCGGGATTCCAACCGAACGCGTCGTCCGGATGACGTGGCTGCTCGGGGGTGGCCTGACCGGCGCTGCCGGCTTCCTCATCGCACTCCGCCAGGGCACTCTGGGCACGAGCCTCGGCTGGACGCTCCTGCTTCTCATCTTCGCTGCAGTCATCCTCGGCGGCATCGGGTCGGTGTACGGCGCGGTGGTCGG
>CAZOQK010000167.1:0-5686 GCA_964581735.1 uncultured Halobacteriales archaeon
GCCCGAGGGGCCGATGAGCGCGGTGACGCTCTTTTCGGGAATCTCCATCGAGACATCCTTGATCGCGTGGTCATCGCCGTACCAGACATCCAGGTTCTCGACCGAGAGTTTCGCCTCGCCCTGGAACTGGTAGTCGGTCCACTCCTCGCGGACCCGCTCTTCGCTCTCGCCCGATGTCGTCGTTGATGACGTATCCAGTGAGATGCCCGCCGATCCGTCGTCTGTGCTTGTGTCTGTCTCTGAGTCGTTGACTGATTCACTCATAGTTGAGTTTCCTCCTGAAGTAGACCCGCGCGATGATGCCCACGGTGTAAAAGGAGAGCACCACCATCAGCAACATCATGGCCGAGGCCCACCCCATCGAGGGTGAGCCGCTGACGCCCGCCGCGATGACTGCCCACACCTGCGTCGGGAGCGCCGCCGACGCCTCCAGCAGCGTGGGGTTGGCGATGAAGGGTGGCTGGCTGACGAACTCGAACCCGCCCAGCACGTCGACGGCCGAGGTGTCGTTCAGCGTTGACCCCAGCACGAGGATGAGCGGTGCCGTCTCCCCGGCGATGCGGCCGACGCCGAGGATGATGCCCGTGATGACCCCCGGCAGCGACGCCGGCAGGACGACGCTTTTGATAGTCTCCCACTGGTTGACGCCGAGTGCGGCGCTTGCATCCCGGTACTCGTCGGGAACCGACTTGATGGCCTCGCGGCTCGTGATGAGCACGAGCGGGAGCAACATGAACCCGAGCACGAGCTGGCCCGCCATCAGTGACTCCTGGTTTCCCAGGCGCGGAATCAGGAAGGCCGCGCCGAAGAGGCCGAAGACGATGCTGGGGGTGGACCAGAGGGCGTTGGTCGCCACCTCGACGACGGCGGTGAACTTCCCCTGCTCGGCGTACTCGGTGAGGAAGATGGCCGCGCCCACACCGAGGGGCACCGCGAACAGCGAGGCACCGACGACCAGCCAGATGGTGCCGACCACGGCGGGCGTGATGCCGCCGGGGACCGGCCCGAGCGGCGTGTACGCGTCCATGAACATCGGCCAGGAGAGCGTGCCCAGATAGCCGATACTGACCGGGCCCATGTTGAATGTCGCGCCGGTCAGGGCGACGTGCAGCGCCGCAACGGTGACGAAGCCAGCGGTGCCGGCGAGGCCGAGTGCGCTCTCCCTGCGGAGGACGTGGGCGGTCCCCTGCTCGGCACTGCGTGCGGCCCGTGCGGTCAACAGGGCCACGCCGGCCGCGAAGACGGCCGAGAGCAGCGCCAGCGGTGGGACGACGTTGACGCCGACGACCGTCGGGACGGTGCCGGAGGTCGGTTCGAGCAGGACCGCAGCCAGGAACAGCCCGAGCGCGCCGAAGATACCGACCCGCAGCACCTGCGCCCGGTCGTGGCCGCGTTCGGCCACGCTGTTGCCGTCACCGGCCAGCAGCGTTGCGAGGGCGAGGCCGGCAAGCCCCGCGGCGGCAACGGAGGCGAGGATGACGACGCCGAAGCCGACGGTCCCGCCCAGCGGAATCCCGAGTGGCTGTTTGCCGAGGAAGACGAGAACGGCCACGAGCACGACGATACCGCCCATCGCCAGGCCGGCGTACCGTTCGATGCCGGCGACCCGCTCGGAGAACGTGCCGACGTTGCGCAGGCTGCCGTACTTCCGGAGGAAATACCAGACGAGGAACGTACCCGAGAACACCAGCAGGAGGTTCCCGATGGTGCCGTCGGTGACGATACCCGCTGTGGTATCAAGGACGACTGGCGAGCGGTCGACGAACACCTCGTAAGTAAAGGGAACCTCGAAGGCCTCCCCGCGGGCCTGGATGAAGAGGAGAAAGCCGACGAGACTCCCCAGTGCGGCCAGTGGCATGACGCGGAAGAACTGTCGGGCGCCCGAATGCCAGTTGTCCGTCCCGGCTTTCGACCGGGCGAAGTCGATTGTGAGGACCAGCGCCGGCGTCAGGACGACCAGCGCCGAGAGCGCGCCGATCTGGAAGTCGTGGACGGCGTACCGGATGCCTTTCTCAGCGACGAAGGCGACGATGGAGAACATGATAGCGACCATCAGCAGGGCGTTGAGGTAGACGATGAGATAGGCGCCATACTGGCGACCGCGGGCGCCATAGCCCGCGCGGGCCTTCGCTGCGCCCCAGCTTGCTATCATCGAGCCAAAGAGGACAAACAGCGGGACGACGATGCCGCCGGTAAAGCCCCCATCGATGCGCTCGCCGGGCGACCATGTCCACCCGAGGTCGATGGTGCCGGTCACGACAACGAGCCCGAGCGTGCCGACGAGGACGGCGACCGGCAGGCCGGTCCCGAGGTCCTCGCGAGGGGCAATCGTCACGAGCGCGAACCCGAGCCCGATAGCGAGGCCGACGCCGTAGGAGGCGACCGACCCCGTTCCGAGGAGCGTGCCGCCGACGGCGGCCCCGACGAGCGTGCCGACGACGCCGAAGGCCGCGCCAGCGAGGATGCCCGCGCTCGGGCTGGGTTCGGTGTCGACGAGTTTCTGACTGGAGGCCACCGCGGCCGCGAGGACGACGACCCCTTCGACCAGGAGCACGCCGCCCAGCAGCGTCGCAAGCGTTACCGGTAGGGCGACGGCCGCGACGGTGAGGCCGGTCAGGACGACCAGCAGGCCGGTACCGACACCGCGGACCCGGTTTTCGGTCACCGGAACGACGCCCAGATAGGAGAACAGGGCGACGACGCCGATACCACCGGCGCCGACCGCGAGCAGCGGGGCGAAAAAGTCCGTCAGCGCCGCCCCCGAGGCGTCAAGCTGGACGAGCTTGATGAGCGTGACCATCCCCAGCAGGAAACTGATGATGGTCAGCGCGATAGTGACATCGAGTGCCCGGTCGAAGACGTTTGACTCCCCCGTGACGAGACTCGTCTCGCGTGCGTATCCCTCGCTCATTGTTCACCCTGGAGGTCTTTCTCCATCCGGCGTTCGATGAACTGCGCGACGATACTCAGAATCGAGACGATAGTAAAGAGCATCACACCGGCATAAAAGAGCACGTCGACGGTGATGCCCGACGCGCTGCCGTAACTGGTCGCGATACGGCTGGTCAGCGTGACGCTCTGGTCGAAGATGTCGTACAGCGGCCGGGCGAAGTTGGTCCCACCGGCCATAATCGCTGCGACGGCCATCGTCTCGCCGATGGCACGCCCGAGTCCAAGGATGACCGCCGCGGAAATCCCGGAGAAGGCGGCGGGTATCGAGATGCTCTTCATCGTCTGCCACTCGGTCGCGCCCATCGCAACCGAGCCGTCGCTCATCGAGTTCGGCACTGCGGTCAGGGCGTCCTCGGCGACGGAGACGACGGTGGGCAGGGCCATGATGCCGACGACCAGCCCCGCGATGAGGAATGTCGACCCGCCATCGAGGAAGGCGTCCTGCATGAAAGAATTGAGGACAGCAAAGCCGATGAACCCGTAGACGATGGAGGGGATGCCGGCCAGAATCTCGATGCCGGGTTTGATGACTTCGCGCACGCGATCGCTCGCGATTTCGGCGATAAAGAGCGCGCCGAGAATTCCGAGCGGGCCACAGACCAGGCCCGCGATGAGCGTGACGATGATCGTCGCCCACGTTGCGGCCAGAAGCGAGAACTCGCCGTTTTTGGGGTCCCAGCCGGTGAGCGTGTCACTGCCCGGCAGGAGGGCGTCGAGCCAGAAGAACCAGGTCTGGCCGCTGGCATCGTTCTGTGGAATCGCGAGCAGCCCCAGCCCGAACTCCGTCATCGGGCCGCTCGCGCGGTCGAAGAGGTAGTACGTGATGAAGCCAAGCGTCAGGACCGTCCCGACCGTCGCAAACACCGTCAGGAGTTTTGCCGTCCGGGACTGGTATGTTCTCCAGCCAACGGCCCCCAACACGATGACTGCGACGAACAGGTACGGCGTGAGGCTGTTGGCCACGATGAACGTGGCGACGACGCCGGCAATCGAGAGCAAAAAGGCGAGGCTGAAGCCGGCTTCGGTGGGCGTCGGGTCGGTTCCAAGCAGGACGCGCCGGGCTCTGCCCAGCCCGGCCACGCCGCGGGCTGGGATGCTCAACAGCCCGTTGTATCGTTCCTTGTCGTCCATGTATGTGCCTGCTCGTTCTCTGTTGTAATCCGTATCGATTTAAAAATCATGAGGTGTCTGTGCATTTTGACGGCTGCTGATTCCTTCTCCCGGACGGTGCCCATCAGGCCTGGTCGGGCAGTTTGTTGCGCTCTTCGTCGCGGCGACTCTGCGAGAGGCGGAAGTAGTTGTTCGGCTCAACGAAGACATCCTGGCCGAAGTCACTGAGGATCATGTTGATGTAGCCGGCCTCTTTGTTGGAGGTGCCGTCCCACGTGTACATGTGGAGGTCACGCGAGAGCGGGTAATCCGTCGCGTCCAGTCCGTTCTGGTCGGCCTGGTACTCGTAGGTCGTGCCTTCCCACGTCAGCGAAATCGGGCTGACGCCCTCGGTGTCGAGGAAGGCCAGTGCCAGGTAGCTGATGGCGTTGTCGGCCTGCTGGATTGCCGTTGCCAGGCGCTGGTTCTGGCCGTAGCGGGTGGCGACCTGGGTGTTGACGTTGCTACCGAAGACGTTGTTGACGAAGGAAGTCCGGGTGCCCGAGTCTTTTGCACGGCCAAGGACGCGGATCTCCTTGTCCGGCAGGCCCGAGTCGATCTCCTGCCAGTTGCTGATGCGGCCCTTGTAGAGGTCTTTCAGCTGATCGCCGGTGATACCGTCAAGGCCTGCGTTGGCGATCTCCGAGGAGACGACGATGGGCTGGCCGTCGACGCCGACGACGTGGTCGACGAACTTCTCGTAGGAGTCACGGTCGGGGAGCTCGTCCTCGACGTTCCCCGAGGAGTTCCCGATGTCGTAGAGGCCATCACGAACCTTCCGGACGCCCGTCCCGGAGTGGGAGAGACCAACGGTGACACGGTACGGCGGCTTGCCGTCCGAACCTGGCTCGAAGCCGTAGAGACCCGCCCAGTAGTCGGAGAGGTTTTTGTCCGTGTTGTAGCCGTACTCGCCCTGGGGCCAGTACTCCGTGTCCGACGCCGGTCGGTTACCCGACCAGTATGCGGCCGCTTTCCGTGCGATGGGGTAGACCGTCGAGGAACCGCCGGACTCCACCGGCGAGATGCCGCCGCCTGGCGTCTCCGTGCCCGAACCCGAATCGTCACTCGAACAACCTGCGAGTGCCGCTGCACCTGCTGCACCTGTTCCGATGAGGAACTTTCGGCGCGATACACCGTCAACAGACTTGTCTTGGGTCATCGGGTGAAACTCCATGGGACATAATAAAACGCGTTTATAATATCGGAACAGTTGACTATGTTCCATAACAGCACAAAACTACAAATATGTATTACTATGTTTATCATGCTAATTTAGACAAGGCCGGCGTGCCAGCGTCACGTCTGAACCCTGTCTCCGTTCGGTTATAGAGTCGCTTCCGGATAGCGAGTGGGTCACGGAGGCCGTCTATGATTTGGTCCGCCTGACCTGTCTGCCTGCCGCGGATCTAACCACCGAGGTGCTGTTTCTGTCGCTACAGACGAACGACTATGGCACCACCGTCCCCACGGATATCGGCCGGCGCGAACGCCGACGGGTATAACCGTAAATTGTTAGCACATTAGATATAACTCCAATATATATTAGACTATATTACTTTGTTCGGCACTTACTACACCATTTGAC
>CAZOQK010000168.1:0-4875 GCA_964581735.1 uncultured Halobacteriales archaeon
GTGTGTGGTCCATCCGTTTGTCCAGCCCGTAGACGACAGCCCCTTCCGGCGTGTGCAGGACGGGGTTGATCGCGTCGATGATGGAGTGGGTGACGTTGACGAACTCCAGTTCGTTGTGGTCGCCGATGGACATCGTCTCGCCGGCTTCCATCTTCACGAGGTCATTCTGGACGCCGAACTTCTCCTCGCTCTGAATCTGTTGTTTGACCAGTTCGATGGTAAAGGGGGTCGCGACGATGGGCGCGTCATAGCGGTGGGCCAGTTTGCTGACTGCGCCGATGTGGTCGAGGTGGCCATGCGTCGGCACGATTGCTTTAACATCGCCCTCTAGGTCCGACATGACGCGGTCGTCCGGAATCGCGCCCATATCGATGAGGTCGAGCGAGTGCATCCGCTCGGTTTCGACGTTGTCATGAATCAGTACCTTCGAGAGGTTCAGGCCCATGTCGAAGACGACGACATCGTCTCCGGCACGGACGGCCGTCATCTGTCGGCCGACCTCTTCGTAGCCGCCTATTGTTGCGATTTCGACTTCCATTGTATCACGCCGAGGAAGTCGTCCGAGAACGGGGGACCGGCAGTGGTTGCGGGACTACCGGGACGCGCCGTATTCGACGCCGCGATGGTCCGTCGACTGCTGACCCGTCACCGGTCGTGTCCTCGCACGCGCCGCGTCCGCCGGACGGCCCTCACGAGAGGGGTCCGACAGGGCGCGTCCGCCGGTCGTCTCACCGCGAACCTCGGACGACCGTACGCTCGGTTACAAGACCCTTGTAGGCGAGGTGGTAAAAACTGTGGTGGTTGCGCGGCGTTACTCGTCGTCGGTCGGGTCCGCAAGCGGGTCATTCGCTGAGGAGTCCTCGGCCGGCTCGATGTCTTCTTCGGCCAAGTCATCGAAAGAGGCCAGACCCTCCGGCTCCGACGCGTCCGCCTCGTCGCCCGCGTCGGTGGCCGGTTCGTCGTCCTTGGCGTCGTCGGCTGTCGTCCCGAACGCGATTTCCTCCGGCGATGGCTCCGGTCGGGGCTGGTCCACGCGACTTCCCTCCGCGTGTTCCGTCTCTCCTGTCGTCTCGTCTACGGTCCCGGTGTCGTCGGCCGAGGACAGCGTGTCTGCCGACCCCGCCTCCGGTTCGTCCGGGACCGACGGTTGCTCGTCCGTGGTGTCTGAGGACACCTCATCGGAGCCGAACTCGGCGTCGAGTGCCTCGGTGGTCGCCGACTGGTCGCTGTCGGTCGGTTCGGAGCCGTCTTCGGCGTCGGGCCGGTCGGGCTCTGCGGGCGGCCGACTCACTGCCTCGGCGGTCTCGGAGGCGGCACTCTCTTCTGGCCCGTGTTGTGTCCCGTCGGCCGCTTCGGCCACGTCGCTCTGTCGGGACGGTGTCGGTTCCGGGTCGGGCTGTGGCGAGGTCGGCTCCGCGACCGCTGTGGATGTGTCCGAAGCGGACTCCGGCGGCTGGGGCGTCGCCGGCGGTTTCGAACTGGCACCGCTCGGAACGATCGTGCCTGCCCCGTGGTCTCTGGCAGCCTGCTCGCCGGGGGACGGCCCCGTCCTGGCCGGCCCATCGCCCGCCGAGTCAGCAGCATCTTCCGTAGCCGTCTCGGTCCCCGCGGCGGCCGCGATAGCCGCGTCGGCCTGGCCGAGTGTGACCCCGTCGGCGATGAGCTTGTACAGGATGCCGAACAGCCCCGACAGCAGAACGAACGACCCGAGCAGCGCCAGCACGGACCCGCCGGCAAGTTCGGTCTTGTCCGGAATCCCGGTGACCCCGTTGCTCAGCGACGTGTTGGCGTTCTCGATGATGACCGCGCCCAGCCCAAGCAATCCGCCACCGACGAGCAGGATGACGAACAGATACGCAAAAAGCCGTGTGCCGTATTTGAAACTGTCGACGGAGCGGACTGCTGTCATAGCGGTTGTATCGCCAACGAGACACATATATATTACGGCGCGGCCGGTCGTTGGTCCCGATAGGTCCCGCGATTACCCGCCGCCACGAATCGTGGTACCCACCGACTCCCCGGAGAGCCACTCGCCCAGTCCGTCGGGGTCGAAGATAGCGGCCGGGACTGCAAGCGAGAGCAGCGTCTCGACTTTCCCGGCCATCCCACCGGTCACGTCCGTCGACGCGCTCCCGCCGAGCACGTCCGCGACGGCGTCGAACTCATCGATGTCGGGAATTACGTCCCCAGCGTCGTCGAGGACGCCGGGCACCGTCGAGCACAGCCCCACGCGTTCGGCCCCGAGTGACTCGGCGAGCGACACCACGATGTCGTCGCCGCTGAGGATTGTCGCGCCGCTGCCCTCCTGAACAATGGGGTCGGCCTGTACCACGGGCAGAAAGCCCTCGCCAAGCGCCGTGTCTATCTGCTCGGCCGGCAACGAGAGTTCGCCGCTCCCGTCGCGGTGGGCGAGCGACAGCGGGCTCACCGGAATCGCCGCGATATCGCGTGTCTGGAAGGTGTCGACGACGGCGTTGTTGAGGGTCGTCATCGCCCGGTGAACGTCGGTCACGGCGGCGGCGTCGTGCGTGCCGTCGGTCTTCGACACGCCGTGTCTGGAGGCGTGAGGGTGGCCAAAGCTCCCGCCACCGTGGACCACGACGAACTCGCCGGCTGTGTAGTGGTCGGAGACGGTGTCGACGACAGCCGCGAGCGCCGCTCCATCGATAGTCTCCTTGCTGTCTTTGTCCGTGATGACGCTTCCCCCGAGTTTGAGTATCGTGGTCATTCTTGACGCACACCCTCGGTGTCGAGTTCGGCGCGGAACGCATTCTCACAGCCGGGCGTGTACTCCAGTGCCGTCGTCGTCTCGGGCGTCTCGTCCAGCGCGACGATACAGCCCCCGCCACCGGCCCCGGTGAGTTTCGCCCCGAGCGCGCCGCCGTCCCGGGCCGCCCAGACCATCGCGTCCAGTGAGCGCGAGGAGACGCCCAGCGCTTCGAGCAGGCCGTGGTTGAAGTTCATCAGCCGCCCCAGTTCCTCCACGTTCCCCTCGGCCAGCGCCTCCTCGCCGCGGCGGACGATGTCGCCAATGGCAGTGACGGTGTCGGCAGCGAAGTCGTAGTCCTCGCGCAGGCGGCGCACGCCAGCGACGAGCGCGCCCGTATCCCCCGCGCCGCCGTCGTACCCGATGATGAAGGGTAGGTCCGGCGCGTCGATTGTCCGGCAGTCCTCGCCTTCGACCCGGACTGCCCCGCCCATCGCCGAACAGAACGTATCCGCGCGGGATGCCTCGCCATCCTGAACCGCGTGTTCGACGCGGTAGGCCCGGTCGGCGATCTCTTTGGGATCCAGTTCCGTGCCGAGTTCCCGCGTCGCGGCGTCGATGGTCGCGACGGCAACGGCCGCCGACGAGCCTAGTCCCGCACCCAGCGGAATCTCGCTCTCGATGGTGATGTCGAACCCACCGTCCTCGACGCCGGCGGCGTCGCGTGCCTGGGCGATTGCCTCGTTGATGTAGCCCATCCCCGCGTCGACGAGGTCGTCGGACACGTCGACATCCGGCCGCCCGCTCGCGTCGTCGTACTCGACGGTAAAGCCGTCAAGCGTAAGATCGCCCGCGTGGACCCGCAGGCCGTTGTCCTGTGCCTCGACGGTCACGCGCGCCCGGCGCTCTATGGCACACGGGACCGCCGGTTCCCCGTAGACAACTGCGTGTTCCCCGAACAGGTACACTTTCCCGGGGGCACTCGACGTAACCATGCCTGTGTGACCACTCCCCGCAGTGTTTTAGTTGTCGGTTCCGCCGCGTCACCCGCTGTCGAGTGGCAGCGTCACCGTGACCACGCTCCCGGCCGGGCTCAGTTTCCTGACGGCGAGACTGCCGCCCGCCTGGGTGACAATCCAGTGGACGGGCCAGAAGCCGATCCCGCTGCCGTGTTTCAGCGGCGTCTCGGTGCCGTTGGTCAGCACGTCGAGTTCGTTCGCGGGAATCCCCGGCCCGTCGTCGGCCGCTTCGAGTTCGACCGTCTCCGCGGTCTCTTCGACCCGCACCCTGATCCACGGTTCCGGGCTATCGTTGTGTTCGACCGCGTTTTTCGCGAGGTCCGTCAGCGCGATGTTGATGCTGCGCGGGACCGACGCGGTCACCCCATCCCCGATTGTCGCCGAGACGGTCGCGTCCGGGTTCGAACTCCCGACGCGGCCGGTCACTTGCTGGACGACGCTGCTGACGGCGACCCTGCTCGTGGTCTCGGTGAGCGCGTGGTCGAGGACACGCTGGGCGCGGCGGATAGCACCTGCCGAGATTACGGCCCCACCGGCGGCTTACAGTATGTCGGTGTCGTATCTGACGTAGTTTCCCACCCAACCGCCGGCGGCGCTGAACGCAACGGTGTAGACCATCACGGAGGCGACGACTGCCACGAGAGCCACGAATCCGAGGCCGCTGAACGCCCGCGGGACGCCGAACCCACCGACGAGCAACCCCAGGAAGACGTTCCCGAAGACGGCACCCAGCGCCAGAATCGGGACCAGCGAGACGAGGCCGGTCAGCGCACCGACCCGCAGCCCTTCCCCACGGATGCCGCCCTGAAGATATGCGGCGACGGCGCCGCCGATGATGGTCGCGCCGGGGATGACCGGCCCGCCGAAGACGCTGATGGCTGCGCCGATAAGCACGTTCTGTACTGTGTCGCCATCGCCCATACCGGAGCAGTCACTGCCCGGGAAAATAGGGGTTGGGAAGACAAAAACGAAACCTGTCGCTAAATCTCGCTCTCGAAGTCGTCGAGCGAGTAGGCGGGTTCGGCACCGCGGCGGTCGAGTGTCTCGTTGGCCAGCAGCCAGTAAACGACCGACAGCGCGCGTCGACCCTTGTTGTTCGTCGGGACGACGAGGTCGACGTTGCCGGTGGTGTTGTTGGAGTCACACATC
>CAZOQK010000168.1:4885-5684 GCA_964581735.1 uncultured Halobacteriales archaeon
AGTCGGGGTTGGTCAGCGTGCCCGGAATGAACCGCCCGGTTCGGGCGCGAGCGCCGACCGCGTCGGCGAACTTCTCGGCCGGGAACCGGCCGTACTGGCGCGAGGAAGCCACGAGAATCTGTTCGGGTTCGTAGTTGGCCAGGAAGTCCGCGGCCGTCCGGATGCGCTGGTCGGTCATCGAGACATCCAGCACATACAGCCCGTCGGTCCGGACACGGTGGATGAACCGCTCCATGTCCTGGGTCTTCTGCTGGGTCCCGATGTGGGCACCGGCCGCGAGGTAATCCTCGACCGGGATGAGGAGGTCGGCCTCGTCATCGGGCATGACATCCTCGTCTAGGGTCGGACCGGCGTCGTCTGGTTCTGCCTCGGCCGCGTCGGCCTCGGCGGGCGCTGCGTCTGGTTCTTCGGTCTCCGCGCCCGCCTCGGGTGTCTCCTCGGCCACCTCGTCGGTGGGTTCGGGGTCGACGTCCGACTCGGACGCGTCGAGACCTTCGTTCTCGTTTCCGCTCATGCGTTGTGCTCGATTCTGATGAGTTCGTTCAGTTTCGCTGTGCGTTCGCCGCCGACCGTCCCTGTCTTGATGTAGGGCGCGTCGGTCGCGACGGCCAGGTGTGCGATGGTCGTGTCCTCCGTCTCGCCGCTGCGGTGTGAGATGACCGGGTCGTAGCCGTTCTCGATTGCCAGTTCGACCGCATCGACGGCATCCGAGAGCGTGCCGATCTGGTTGGGCTTGACCAGGATGCTGTTGCCCGCGTCATGCCCGATGCCCGTCTCCCGGCGCTCGACGTTCGTGACA
>CAZOQK010000169.1:0-1138 GCA_964581735.1 uncultured Halobacteriales archaeon
AGCGTGCGCTCGCCGTCGAGCTCCGGGCTGGGGGCGTCAGAGACGAGGACGATGTTCCCGCGAGCGGGGCTGTAAAAGCCAGCTACGGCCTGGTCACGGGTGTCCTGCTGTGTCGCGAGCGAGTCGTTCCGTGCGCCGATGAGATACAGCGCCTCGAATTTCGCGTTGTCGAAGCGCTCGAAAGCGAGGCTTGTGTTGCCTCCGCCGCCGGAACTGTAGTTCGCCCGGCTGATGACGCTCACGTTGACCGTCTCTTCGAATTCAAGACCCCGCACTTTCTCGACGCGAGCCATCGCCCGCGAGACGGCACGGTCGCGCTCTGTCGCGTTGAGGCCGTCGCTGGCGTTTACGTCGATGGGGTCGTCGTGCCAGTAGCCGTCCTCCCAGCCGAGCGTGTCGCTCTCGGGGTCGGCACGCTCGGTGTGGACAACGGCGGTGTCGTTGCTCTGTGCGGTCGTGTTCGTCGGTGTCGCTGTTGGCTCGGGTGTCGCTGTCGGCTCGGGTGTCGCCGTCGGCGTCGTGTCCGTCCCGCTGTCCGCGGGGGCGAGTCCGCTACAGCCGGCGAGGAGGAGGCTGACGGCGACCAACAGGGCGGCGCGTCGCATG
Organism: uncultured Halobacteriales archaeon; assembly: GCA_964581735.1. Taxonomy (GTDB): domain Archaea; phylum Halobacteriota; class Halobacteria; order Halobacteriales; family Haloarculaceae; genus Salinibaculum. Next base: position 607 of record CAZOQK010000169.1, read on the forward strand.
ATACTGTATTTGACTACTGAGAGAAAAGCCTGTCCGACGGTCCCGGACTTCGTTCGACTCCCGATAGTCAGTAGTGTTTAGTCAAGCGAGTTCTGTGAACTGTTATCATGAGAACAGTAAGAAAGCCCCAACCGTGAGCGCTCGCGCGGCTTGTTGTGCGCGCTCACTTCGTTCGCGTGCTTACGTCGTCCTCAGAAATCGAAGATTTCTGATGGACTGGCGAAGAGCTTCGCTCTTCCGAACGCCGTGCTTCCCGCTCACGGTTGCCCCTTTCAGTCCCACCCCGTAGCTTGGTTGACCAGTCTATGCGGGTGGGACTGAAAGGGGCTTTCTTGCTGTCCTAAACCGTTCCGTTGCTAAAGTAAACACCACCCGATGCTCTCAGAAAGGGGTTTTTGCGGACGAAACACTACCACTACACATGGAGTTCGACCCAGAGAACACGGCAGTCGTCGTGGTCGACATGCAAAACGGCTTCTGTCACCCCGACGGCAGCCTCTACGCGCCTGGCAGCGAGGAGGCAATCGAACCG
>CAZOQK010000169.1:1148-4297 GCA_964581735.1 uncultured Halobacteriales archaeon
CGTCCACCCGCCCGAGCAGTTCGAGGACGCCCACTACTACGACGAGTTCGACCGCTGGGGCGAACACGTCCTCGAAGACTCCTGGGAGGCCCAACTCGTCGAGGAACTCGACCCGACCGAGGAGGACCTCGTCGTCGTCAAACACACCTACGACGCCTTCCACCGGACCCAGCTAGGGGGCCACCTCGACGCCCACGGCATCGACGACCTAGTCATCTGTGGGACCCTCGCCAACGTCTGTGTCCTGCACACCGCCTCCAGCGCCGGCCTTCGGGATTTCCGGCCGGTGCTCGTCGAGGACGCCGTCGGCGCCATTGAGGAGGACCATCGCGAGTACGCGCTGGAACACGCTGACTTCCTGTTCGGCGAACTCTCCACACTGACGGACGTGAGCTTCGCCTGATGGAGATTCGCCGCTACCAACCCCGGGACGCCGACGCCGTCCGGCGGCTCAACGACGAGGTGCTGAGAGATGCGGGTACCGACCCCGCCGACATCCCACGACACGACGACATCAAGGATGTACAGAGCGCGTACATCGACACCGGCGGGAGTTTCTGGTCTCCGAAGCGGACGGGGAGGTCATCGGCATGGGCGGCCTCCGGGTCGACGGCCGCGAGGGTGAACTGTTCAGGATGCGCGTCGCTATCGACCGGCAGGGGGAGGGTATCGGGAGTGCTCTCCTCGATGCACTCGAATCGGCCGCCCGCGGGCGCGGCGTCGAACATCTCTCGGCGTGGACCGCACAGCGCCAGTCCGCCGCCGTCGCCTTCTACCCGAAACACGGTTACGGACAGGTCAACACCGCCACGCGCGAACCCGATTACACACTGCTTCACTTCCGGAAAGAGTTCTAACTACCGCGAATCTCGACGGTCACGGACTCGCCGACCGCCAAATCGACGCTCTCCCCGACCAGTTTCACGCCCAGTCGGTCCCGCCCACAAAACAGCGCGATACCGGTCACCGGGTCGCCATTGACCAGCACTGTGCAGTCCGCCCACGATACATCTCGACCCGAAACGCTGCCTACGCGCTGACCAGCAATTTCGGCGCGCTCGCCGCCGCCGAGCAATCCGCCGCCGTCGTAGTGTGGGAACCCGCCGTCTAAAACCCCGCCAGCGCTCTCGATGCCGGCAAGGTGCTCGCCCGGCGCGGGATGGCCGGGGCTGTCGAGCCACGCCCACATCTCACCTGTCTTCACGACTGTGCCGGTGCCGTCCCACGGAACGGGCTCGGGATCGACTGCGAGGTCGATGGGCAGCGACCCCGACGCACGGTAGGGGTTTGCGTCCGGCGACCGGAAACCGAGGTGGATATGATTTGGGACCCACGGCGCAAAGAAACCAGCACGGACGAGCGTCCCCAGCGGGTCACCGACGGCGACGGTGTCCCCAGCCGCAACCCCTGGTTTCACATGCAACAACCGCGCGACGTATGCGCCAGTGTTGACGAGGATGAGGTAGTCATCGTCGGCGGCATGCGGCTGGGGCGGGGCCGACACCGCCCGCGTCTCGATGACCTCGCCGGCGATCGGTGAGGGGGCGGTCGCCATCTCGTGCCACTCGTCGCCGGGATACAGGTCGACAGCACAGCCGTGGTCGTGGGCGACGAACGGCGAGTTGTACAGCGAAACGCGCCGATACTGGGAGAGTACGTCCCCGCCGAGCGTGACTGCCATCGTTTCCGACTTGGCGCGAGCGGGCTTAGTGTCCCCGCCCCCCCGAGATTTATACCCCAGGGCGGGACCACCCCTGTGCGTGCGCTGACCGCCGTCACGGGACGCCCAGCGATAGTGCGACGCATCGTCCCATGAGTCGCTTCGCGTCGCCTGTTCGCCACCGCCGCGACGGTTTTGTCGCTCTCGGCCCAACAACCAGCAACGTGTGTCTTCCAGGGCCGCGCCGACATCATCGTCGCCGACCACAAGCGGACCGACACGCTGGTCGCCGAGGCAATCGACGACGGCCAGCAAGTCCTGCGTGTCTGGACCCCGCACCGGCAGGTCGCCTTCGGCCGCCGCGACGCGCGGGCCGACGGCTACGCCGACGCCAGGGCGGTCGCCGAGCGCCACGGCTATTCCGCTGTCGAGCGCGACGTTGGTGGCCGAACGGTCGCATTCACCGGGTCGACGCTTGCTGTCGTCCACGCCGACCCCGGTGCCGAGCGGACTGCCATCCAGTCCCGGTACGCCGACGCCACGGATTGCCTGCGACGGGCACTCACGGGCGTCGGCGTCGACGCGACTGCGGGTGAGCCACCCGATTCGTTCTGTCCCGGCACGCACTCTCTCCAGGCCGACGGGAAACTCGCCGGTCTCGCACAGCGCGTGCGGAGCGAGGTTGCCATCACCGCCGGAGCGGTTCTCGTCAGTGACCACGATGTCGCCGCGACCGTTCTCGCGCCCGTCTACGACGCACTCGGTCTCTCGCTCGACCCCGACAGCGTCGGGAGCGTGGCCCGCGCCGGCGGGCCGGCGGATTCCGAGCGGGTCGCGGACGCGCTCGTCGACGCGTTTGCGGACAGTCGTGTGTAGCTACACGTTCCGGGAGACTTAGGAGACCCCGGCGTCGAAGGTGGGGTATGCTCATCAGGGACGCGACGCTCGCGGACGGGCGAGAGCGGGACGTCCGGGTTCGCGAGGGGACGATTGTGGCCGTCGACGAGGCGTTGACCGTCGACGAGGACGAGCGCGTCGTCGACGCGAGCGGGAAGCGACTCCTGCCGGGGATGATAGACACCCACGTCCACTTCCGCGAGCCGGGGTATTCACACAAGGAGACGTGGACGACCGGCTCCCACAGCGCCGCCGCCGGTGGCGTCACCACGGTTGTCGACCAGCCAAACACCGACCCGCCGACGGTCACCGGCGCGGCCTTCGACGAGAAAGTCGGCCTCGCAGGGGCGTCACTCGTCGATTTCGGCATCAACGGCGGCGTGACCGCCAACTGGGACCCCGAGACGCTACTCTCGCGCCCACTCTTTGCCCTCGGTGAGGTCTTTCTCGCGGATTCGACGGGCGATATGGGCATTGACGCCGACCTCTTTGCCGACGCGCTCACGCAGGCGACCGCTCGGGACGTGGCCGTGACCGTCCACGCCGAGGACGCCTCGAAATTCAACGTCAGCGCGAAACAGCGCGACGACGC
>CAZOQK010000169.1:4307-5669 GCA_964581735.1 uncultured Halobacteriales archaeon
CCTGGAGCGCCTATCGGGCCGCCCGCGCGGAAGTCACGGCCATCGAGCGTGCGTGTGCCGTCGCCCGCGAGGCGGGCGCCCGGATTCATATCGCCCACACCAGCACGCCGGGCGGTATCGACGCCGCCGCACAGGCGGGAATGACCTGCGAAGTCACGCCCCACCACATGTTCCTCTCGCGAAGTGACCTCTCGGAACTCGGCACGCACGGCCGGATGAACCCGCCGCTGCGCCGGGAGAAACGCCGCCAGCGCGTCTACAAGAAGGTCGCCGACGGTACCGTCGACATGGTTGCGACCGACCACGCACCACACACGAGCGCGGAGAAAGACGCCGACATCTGGGACGCACCCAGCGGAGTGCCCGGCGTCGAGACGGCACTCCCGCTTCTCCTCGCGGAAGCCCGCAACGGGAATCTCAGCTACGAGCGGGTGCGTGACCTCACCGCCGCCAACCCCGCCGACGTGTTCGACCTGCCGGACAAAGGGCGGGTGGCGGAAGGTAACGACGCCGACCTCGTCCTCGTCGACACCACGAACACGCGCCCGGTTCGGGCCGATTCGTTGCACACCAACTGTGACTGGACGCCCTTCGAGGAGTGGGAAGCCGTCTTCCCCGAGCTGACGCTCGTCCGGGGGGAGGTGGCCTACGAGCGCGACGCAGACGGCTCGGAGATTTTTGGCGACTCGGTCGGGCGAAACGTGCGCGGGCCGTCACCCCACCAGGACTCCGACAGTGCGCAGACGAAACCGACGGGTCAGAACTGACCGGTCGGCGGGTCGAGTTCGAACGCCGCGGACCCACCGGCTTCGTCGAGTCGCTTCTCGGGGATCTCGTCCCTGAGGCCGTACTGGACGCGGTAGAGCCCGAGGCCGACGCCCATCCCCAGCAACAGCGCGGCGGCCGGTGAGGCGACGACGGCCCACCCGAGTACGAGCACCAGCCCGACAGCGAGCGCGACTGCGAACGCGAGGAGATGCGAGAGCGGGCTGTGCTCATCGACGACATCAAGCACTGGCGTCCGCTCGGCCAGGTAGAGTGCGGCGACGAGCACGGACCCCCCGAAGACGGCGATACCGGCAGTCCACACCGGGGACCCGCCGGTCCCGAGTGCGCCGACGCCCGCCGCTGTCGCCGCAAGCGAGAAATCGACGGTCAGCACGCGGGTCCGGGTGTCCATCTACTCGGTGTCGATGTCGTGGCCGCACTCGGGACAGGTCACAGCGTCGTGCCGGAGCGCGGCGCTGTGCTCGCGCACTTCGCGCATCACCTCCGAGACATCGTCCTCGGCTTTGAGTTCCTCCTCAACGGAGAGGTCGACCCCCTCGACCTCCAGCAGGAACTTCGCCACCTCGGTGGCCT
>CAZOQK010000170.1:0-5587 GCA_964581735.1 uncultured Halobacteriales archaeon
CGGTCAGCGGGATGTCCTTCGGACAGACCTCCGTACAGGAGAACTGGGTCTGACACCGCCAGACGCCGTGTTCCTGTTCGACGATGCGCAGGCGTTCCTGCTTGCGGTTCTCCCCTTCCCGTTCGTCCATCGCAAAGCGGTAGGCCTTGTTGATGGCCGCCGGGCCGAGATACTCGTTGTCGCCAGCAGCGATGTTACAGGAAGACATACAGGCGCCACACCAGATACAGCGGGTCGCCATCTTGACGTACTCGCGGTTCTTGGGGGTCTGGCGCTGCTCTTCGAGTTCACCGTCGGGGAGTTCGTCGGCGTCGAAGAACGGCTCGACGGCGTGCATCTGATCGTAGAAATGCTGCATGTCCACGACGAGGTCCTTGACGACCTCCTGGTGGGGCAGCGGCTCGATGCGGATGGGTTCCTCGAGTTCGTTGAGTTGTGTCTTACAGCCCAGGCGCTGCTTGCCGTTGACGAAGAGGGCGTCCGAGCCACACACTGCCTGCTGGCAGGAGTGGCGGAAAGTCAGCGTTGAGTCGTAGCGGTCACGCGCGTAGATGAGTGCGTCGAGGATGGTCATTCCCTTGTGGTACGGGATAATGAAATCGTCAAAACGCGGTTCCTGTTTCCCCTCGACTTCGGGGTCGTAGCGGAACACCTTGAGCCGGCGCGTAACCTCCGCGTCGTCGAGTTCGGCCTCGACACGCCGCTCTCGCTGTTCGGTGTACTCCCGCGAAGCGGCGCGGGCAGCACCGACGGCTTCGGACTGTTCGAACTTCGATTCGGCCTCGGACTCTTCTTCTTTTTGTTCGATTTGTGTACTCATAGCTTACACCAAGTTGGTCATTGCGAGTGCAACGCGGGTGCCCTGGATGACGAGCAGGACGCCGGCGAGTGCCAGCACGCCGCCGATAGCTTTCTTTTGGGTGCCTTTCATGCCCATGTTGACGAGGGCGTTGTAGACGCCGTTGACACCGTGGAAGGTGGCCGTCGCGAGGAACAGCCACATCGTTGCGAAGTAGCCGACCTGGCTCATCCGTGCCTGCGTGCCCATGAACGTAATATTGCCGGCGTGGTTCACGAAGTGCAACAGGAAAAAGTGGAAGGCAAGCACGCCGATGAGAAACACTGCCGTGATCCGCTGCAGGAGCCAGCGCCGGCCACCGCGGTCGAAAGAGGAGTAATGTTCGGCCATGGTTACAGGAGCTTTCCTCCCAGGAACGTCGGCACGCTTGCGACAACGATTGCACCGGTGAGCACGAGCGATGCGTAGAAGCTACGATCCTGTACTTCCAGTCCGACCCCCAAGTCGACGAACAGCAACCGGACGCCGTTGAGGATGTGGAAGACGGCCACGGCCAGCAGACCGACTTCGAGGAAGCGCACGATGAGCAGTTCTTCCAGTCCCTGCAGCGTGCCCGTGTACAGTTCTGCGCCGCCCGTCGCCGTGCTCAACACCGCGATATGCGTAAAGAGGTAGCCGACGAGCACCCAGCCGGTGAACTTGTGGAAGATCCAGGCCCACATCCCGGCGGAGAACTCGCGCCACCGTCCGAAATCTTCGACGGTGCCTCGATCGTACGATTGACTCATATGACTGCCCCTTTGTGTGCGCACAAATAGTAGTTTCTACACGCATCCGCGGGCCGACCCCGTAGTAGCCGTGATACCCCTGTATGCTGTCACTCGCTGGGGGAATCCCACCGCCCAGCCAGCGCGGCACCGACCCCGCGGTCCCGGTCATGCCCGCGGGTACAGCACCATCGACCGCATCTCCATGACCGTCTCGCCGTCTTGGTTGACTGTCTCCGTCTCCGTCCAGACAACGCCGCGTTCGTCGTCCCACGGCTCCTTGTCGACGATTTCGGTCTCGACCGACAGCACGTCGCCGGGTCGCACCGGCACGCGCCAGCGCAACTCCTCGACGCCCGGCGACCCCATGGCGCCCGATTCGAGCAGGTAGTTGTCCACGAGCATCCGCATCGTCATCGATGCAGTATGCCACCCGCTCGCGACGAGTTCGCCGAACATCGATTCGGCTGCCGCCTCGGGGTCGACGTGAAACGGCTGTGGGTCGTACTGCTGTCCGAACGAGAGGACCTCCTCGCGTGTGACTTCGTAGGAACCGAACGAATCGGTCTCGCCGATTTCAAGCGCGTTGTAGGTACTGGCCATGCAACAGCGAGAGCCGCGAAAATCAAGTAGCTACCGACTCGGTCAGTTGTCGGACGTGTTGGTCTGTTCGGTCAGGAACTGGTCGAACTCTTCTTCGCTCCGGACTTCAACGGTCCCAAGCATCTCTGAGTGTCCCTGGCCGCAGTATTCCGCACAGTAGAGCTGATATTCGCCTTCTTCCTGTGCCTTGGTGATGATGACGTTGTACGACCCAGGGAAGGCGTCGGATTTCAGCCCCATCTCCGGGACGTGGAAGGCATGGAGCCAGTCCTTCGAAGTGATGTTGAGTTTCACCGGTCTATCCTTCGGTAAGACGAGGCCTTGCGTGTCGGTCCCCGCCTGCGTGTACCCTACTTCGGAGACGCTGGCGTTGGGGCCGAGTTCGCTCTTGTTGACGTACTCGCTGACCGTCTCGTTGGGGTAGGTGTAGCTCCAGGCGTACTTCTGGCCGGTCACCTGGATCTCGATGGGCTCTTGATCGGTGTCGAGTTCCTGGTTCGAGCTGGCGGTCACGTACGGGTTCGCGAGCACCGAGTACGCGCCGACGCCGACCGCGACGAGGATGATGGCCGTCGCGATTGTCCAGGTGATCTCTAGGCGGCGGTTCTCTCTGGTCGGCAGCGGGTCCTCCTGTTTGCGATACTTCCAGACGGTGTAGATGAGGATGCCCTCAACGAGCACCGCGATGGGGATCGCCAGGTACAGCAGCCAGCTGTTAAGTCCCCAGATGAGCTCCTCCGTCGTCGTACTCGACGTTGACCCCTGCGCCATCGCTGGGTCGACAACGAACGCGAGGAAAAGCACGCCGAGAAGGGTAACAAGCCCGGCACGTCGCTGATTCATGCGTGAGCGAGGCTTAGGATTTGCCGCATAAATAGCTACTGTCTTCGACGCATTCCCCCGGCCCCAACCGCCGGGCGTGGCGGTCCTGCGCCGGTTGCGGTCCCTGCGCTCTCACCGCTGTCGCCGCGCGACCAGCCCCAGAACGACAGCCGCGATGAGGGCAACTGCCGGGGTGAAGCCGGGGCCGGTTGCACCCGGCGTCTCGGTGTCGGCGTCGCCGCCGGCACTACTGCAGGTCGCCCGTGTCGCCGGCTCGATGTTGTCGAATTCGACCCCGCTCGCAGCGTCGGGGTGGAGCCGTTCGACGAGCGTCCACAACACCTGCGTCGTGCGCGGTCCCGGTTGATTGAGATAGTTCGCGTTCGCGCGAAGAATCTGGTTTTGCGTGACTGCCGTCGAGCCATTGACCGCCGCGTTCGACGGGGCCGGCGAATCACCCGTCAGGAGGAGCCATTGTGGGTCCGCCTGCGCGACGACTTCCGAACTGATGGGTTTGTATCCCTCGATGGGGTCGGCCGCGACGTTCGTCGCGCCCGCGGACTCGATGATATCGTTGATGAACGTGTTGTTGCCCGCGGTGAAGCCGCCACCGAGCGGGTAGTACACCCGCGGGCGCTCGGTGTCGGCAACGGCTTCCTCGACGGCCGAGACAGTCCCCCGCGTCTGTGCGGCGACGGCCGCTGCCGACTCGAACTCGCCGACGAGACGGCCGGTCAGTTCGGTCTTGGCCGTCACGTCGTTGAAGGAGGTCGCCCCCTCGAACCGGTAGACCGTCAGGCCCGCGTTCCGCAGATTCTCGACCGTATCGTTGTCGATGGTGTTCGGCGCGAGCACGAGGTCGGGGTCGAGGCCGACGACCGTCTCACGCACCGGCTGGAGCCGGGAGTCGACGACGTTGGTCTTCGACGCAGACCCCTCAAGATACGAGGTGTACTGGCCAACGGGCATCCCGACGACCTTCGCCTGGGCGTCGATTTCCCACATCACCTGGGCCGCGCTCGGCCCGAGAACGACCACGCGTTCGGGCTCTGCGTCGACTGTCACCTGCTCGCCCGTCGCGTCGGTGGCCGAGACGGGGAACGAGCAGTCGACCGAGCCACCGGCCTGTGCCTGAACGCCCTGTGGTTGCCCGACTGCAACACCGCTGAACGACGCCAGCAGGACCGTCGCCGCGACGAGCCCTGCAATAGCTGTTCTCTGCATACCCACCCCTCTCTCGTTGTCCAATAAGTATTTGACTAATCCAACTTGGGTTGTAGACAGTCAACTGGGGTTGGAGTAGGGAAATCCTGGTTGTCGTGACCCAACAGGTATTTTACTACTGCAAATCGAGTTGTCCAGAGATGACGGTCCGGAGACGCGTCGCGCTGTGGTCGGCAGGGCTGGTGGGGCTGCTCTGCCTGACGATGCTCGCCAGTGCCACCATCGGCCCCGTCGACATCGGCGTTGTCGCCGTGGCCAAAGCCAGTCTCAACGCCGTCGGCGTGCCAACCGGGCTCAGTTTCGACGAGACGCTGACGACTGCCTTCGGCGTGCGCGTTCTCGTCCCCGTGCCGGACCTCAGTTACACCTACCCGTTTTCCCTTTCTGTGCCGACCATCGCCGAGACAATCGTGCGCCGGCTCCGTCTCCCGCGTATCGCACTCGCCGCCGTCGTCGGCTTCGCGCTTGCAGCGGCGGGCGCGGTCATGCAAGGCTTTTTCCGCAATCCGATGGCCGACCCATCGATTATCGGCGTCTCCTCGGGCGCAGCGGTCGGCGCCGTCGCGACCATCGCCCTGCCGCTTGCGGTTCCATTCGGCATCCAGACCGCCGCTTTTCTCGGCGCCGTACTGACGGCCTTTGCCGTCTACCTCATCGCCACAGAGGGCGGCCGAACCCCCGTCGCCACGCTGTTGCTCGCGGGCGTCGCCATTCAGTCTCTGCTCGGGGCGGTCGTCTCCTATCTCCTGCTTGAATCAGGTGAGAGCTTGGAACAGGCGTTGTACTGGCTGATGGGGAATCTCCACAACAGCTCGTGGGGCCAAGTCGAGGTGACAGTCCCGCTGGCGCTGCTTGCCTTCTGCGTACTGGTGGCCTACGCCCGTGACCTCAACGTGCTCCTGCTGGGCGAGGAGGACGCAGGCGCGCTCGGTATCGAGGTCGAACGCACGAAGCGCATCCTGCTGGGGGTTTCGAGTGTCATCACCGCGGCGGCGGTCGCCGTCGCTGGGGTCATTGGCTTCGTCGGCCTCGTTGTCCCTCATATGATGCGGCTGGTGGTCGGGCCGGACCACCGCGTTCTGTTGCCGACCAGCGCACTCGCCGGGGCCACCTTCCTCGTCGCCACCGACACCGTCGCACGCGCCGGTCCGGCGACACTGCCGGTCGGTATCGTGACCGCCGCGCTCGGCGCGCCCTTCTTTCTCTACTTGCTCCGGCGCCGGGAGGTGCACGCGCTGTGATTTGGCTGGATAGCGTTTCGGTGGCCTTTGGCGACCTGACCGTCCTCGATGGGGTCTCCTGTACAATCGACCGCGGCGAGTTCGTCGGCCTCGTCGGCCCAAACGGCGCGGGCAAGACGACGCTGCTGCGG
>CAZOQK010000171.1:0-5507 GCA_964581735.1 uncultured Halobacteriales archaeon
CGGTAATCTCCTCCGTTGCCTCCTCGATAGAGAGGCCGGCGTAGTCGCCGGCAGCCTCGGTGAGGTGGCCGTCCTCGGTGAAGACCTGCCGCAGGTCGAGGTCGTAGCTCATCCACCAGTCGACATCCTGTTTGTCCCCGAACGTACAGATCATCACCGCGCCGGTCCCGAAGTCGCCGTCGACCTCGTCGTCGGCGATGAGCTCGACTTCCTGGCCGAACAGGGGCACCTCGAAGGTATCGCCGACCCGGTCGGCGTAGCGGTCGTCCTCGGGGTCGACGGCCATCGAGACACACGCCGAGAGCAGTTCCGGCCGCGTCGTCGCGATTTCGATGCCGTCGTTGCCGATGCCCTCGAAGGTAATATAATAGAGCGTCCCATCGACGCCTTCCTCGGTCTCGACTTCGGCGTCGGCGATGGCGGTCTCACAGCGGGGACACCAGTTGACCGGGTGTTCGTCCCGGTAGACGTAGTCGTTGTCCGCCATCCGGACGAACGAACGCTGGGTCTGACCCCAGTACTCGTCGTCCATCGTCTTGAACTCGTGGTCCCAGTCCTGAGAGAAGCCGAGCGTTCCCATGGTGTCGCGCATGGCGTCGATCTGGTCTTCGGTGTGGTCGATACACATCTGTCGGAACTCCTCCCGGGGCACGTCAGTCCGGTGGATATCGTTGTTCTCCTCGACTTTCACTTCCGTCGGGAGGCCGTGACAGTCCCACCCCTGCGGAAAGAGGACATCCTCGCCCTGGAGGCGGTGATAGCGGGCGGCAAAGTCCATGTAACACCAGCCCAGGGCGTTGCCGATGTGGAGGTTGCCGGTGGGATAGGGCGGCGGGGTGTCGATGACGTAGTCGGGTTTGGTTCCCCCGTAGCTGTAGACATCCATCTCCTGCCACGCCTCACGCCACTTCTGTTCTGCCCTGTCGGGGTCGTAGGAATCTGGAATCTCACTCATAGTTTACTCGACTGTGGTCTGTCGGTACGAAAACGGTCGGACGGCTGGAAAGACACGCGTCCGCTGTGTCCGGGGACGACGGTCGAACGCCCCGGGGGTCACAGCGGCCAACGTACTACCGACGTGACCACGTCCATGTGCGAGGGGTGGGGTGTCTGCTGTATAAATTTTCGCTTACCGTCCGGGCGTCCACCCTGCCGGCGTCATCCGTCGATGGTCTCTTTGACCGGGACCAGTTTGACGGCGCCGTCCTGACTGACCGTGATGCGGTAGCCGGCGTAGGAGCACTCGATTTCCCTCCCCTCAGGCTCGGCGATTATCTCTAAGAGGTCGTACTCCGCGGTGTGGGCGTTCGGCGAGATGTCCGCGTACGCCACGTCGGTGCCGCCGTCGGTTCCGGTCGTCAGGTCCCGTCGGGCACGCTCACGCTCGCTGGCTGACGTGGTGTGTCCGATCATACCACAATCGTTCGCGGGCGAGACATATTGCAGTAGTTTCCGCTTCACGCCGCGGTCCTTACTCGTCTGTTAGGACCCGCCTACGGGCACGTGCTGGCTGGTGGCCACTCACCGTCGCCAGTACGACGGTGTCAGGATGACCAGCACGGAGAGAATCTCCAGGCGGCCGATCCACATCAGGACGACCATGTACAGCTTCGCCTGCGGCGAGAACGCGACAAAGGAGTTCATCGGGCCGACCAGCCCGAAGCCGGGGCCGACGTTGCCCAGCGTGGCGATGGCGACGCTGGTCGCCTCCAGTGCCGACAACGAGATGTCGGGGTTGGTCACGCCCTCGACGAAGACGACCACCACGGAGAGCGCGAAAATGACGAGGAACGTGAGGACGAAAGTGACCAGCCCCCGGACGGTCTCCTCGTCGAGGACCGTGTCCCTGATACGGACCGGCTGGACTGCCTCGGGATGGATGGTCGTGAACAGTTCCCGCCGCAGCGACTTCTGGACGACGTACCACCGGATAATCTTAACAGAGCCCGCAGCCGACCCCGCCGACCCGCCCAGAAACATCGCCAGCAGGAGCGTGGTCTGTGCCGGTTCACTCCAGGTGTTGAAGTCCATACTGGCGTAGCCGGTGGTGGTGACGATGGCGACCACCTGGAAGGTGGCCTGCCGGGTGGCGTGTCCCGGATCACCGGGGATGGTCGGAACGGTCTCGGGCGTCGTCGCCAGCCCGACGCCGGTAAACAACAGGGCGGCGACGAAGACGCTGACCGCGCCCATCGCCAGCAGATACGACTGGAACTCGCGGTTCCCGACCAGTTTGCCGGGCCGGCCGACGAGGACGTACCAGAACAGCGCGAAGTTCGTCCCCGCGACGATCATAAAGAGGGTGATGGCCCACTGGACGGCCGGTGAGAACGCCCCGACCGACCGCGCTTCCGGGGAGAACCCGCCGGTGGGGAGACTCGTCAGGGCGTGAGCGACGGCGTTGTACAGCCCCATATTCGGGGCGACACCCGCGAGATGCAACCCGTAGTAGACGGCGGCAGCGAGGACGGTAAAGCCGATGTAGATGAGCCAGAGGATGCGCGCCGTCTCGCGAATCTTGGGTGTGAGTTTCGTCAGGTCGATGCCGGGCGATTCCTCGCGGATGAGCCGCGCACCACCCACCGAGAGTTCGGGGAGGATGGCGACCATCAGGACGATAATCCCCATGCCGCCGAGCCACTGGGAGAGCTGGCGCCACATGAGCAGCGCGTGGGAGTGCGTATCGAAGGAGATCCGTCCCAACACGGTGGCACCCGTGGTCGTGAAGCCGCTCATGCTCTCGAAGAGGGCGTTGACTGGGTGGGCGACGGTGCCGTTGCCCGCAATCAGGTAGGGGAGCATGCCCAGCAACGGGACGGCGAGCCAGGTGAGACTCACGAGTAAGAACGCCTCGCGGGGCCCGAGGTCGTCGTCGGGGGCCTGCCACTCCAGAGCGGTGCCGACGGCGACGGCGGCGAGGATAGTCAGCAAGAACGGCAGCGGGTTCTCGCCGTAGCCCAGGGCAACGCCGACCGGGGCGAGCAACGGGACGGTGAGATACCGGTAGACGGTCCCGACCAATCCCACGCTGACGCGCCAGTCGACGACCTGTGACATGTTCCACCAGCCACCGCCGCGACACTAAGGGATTTCCAAACCACGCTGCCCCGGGGCGGCAGCATACTTATCAGTGAAAATGAACGATACTGCAGTATAGTATCAGACATTACGATTCGGCGCGCCGCGACGGCGGACATCCCGGCCATCCAGCGGGTGGCCCGGCAGTCCTGGCACGAGACCTACGGCGACCTGCTGGACGACGACGCGATCGAGGAGTTGCTGGCACAGGGGTACGCGGCGGTGGAGGAGACGTGGCGTCCGAGCGGCTGGCGCTGTTTGTCGCCGAGGACGAGGACAGCGTCGTCGGCTACGTCAACTGTGAGCCGCCCCACGAGGAGGACGTGGGCCAGGTGAGCATCTACGTCTCCCCGGACTACTGGGGGAGGGTATCGGGACGCAACTGCTTGAGCGGGCGGAGTCGTATCTCGACACCCAGGAGGCCACGGCCCTGCAGGACATCGTGCTCACGGCCAACGACGTCGGCAAAGCATTCTACCGGAAACTTCGAGCGGGCCAGCGAGACGACCGTCGAGTTGAGCGACGAGGAGTTCGACGCGAACATCTACCGGGCGCAACTCTGAGCTGGCGCCGGCGGTCTATCGTCAGGTTGATACCCGTCGAAAGGCAGTCACGGCTGTATGCCGCCGACGCTGTTGCACTACTCCGACCTGGAAACGGCGACCGACGACCCCGAGCAGGTCGGTGCCCTCGCCGGCGCGCTGGCCGCCCGCGACGACGACACAGCGGTCGTCCTCGGGAGCGGGGACAACACGGCGCCGGGGGCACTCTCGCTCGCGACAGAGGGCCGTGCCGCCTTTGGCTTCGTCGGAGCGGTCGGCGCCGCCGCCGACACCTTCGGCAACCATGACTTCGATTTCGGGGCCGACACCGCCCGCGAGCTCGCCGCCGAGGCGCCCCACCCCTGGCTCTGTGCCAACGCCTTCCGGGACGGCGAACGCTTCGCCGCCGCCGCGACGACCCCCTCGACGCTCGTCGAGACGGCGGCGGGCACCGTCGGCGTGGTCGGGGTCACCCACCCGAAGACGAGCGCGATCAACCCCGCCGCGGCGGGTATCGATTTTACCGACCCGGTGCCGGCGGTCCGGGAACACGCCGCCAACGTCCGCGAGCAGGGTGCTGACTACGTCGCCGTCGTCTCCCACGCCGGCCACGGCGACGAGCGCATCGCCCGCGGGACCGATGTCGACGCCGTTCTCGGGGGGCACATCCACGACGTATACGCCGAGGTCGTCGCGGGGACGGGCGTCGTCCGACCGGGGCGGGCCGGGCGCTATTTCGCCGAGGTGACACTCGGTGATCCGCCAACGGTGACGGTCCACGACGTGGACGGCACACACCGCGACGGGGCCGTGACCGCGTCGATTCGCAAGCAACTGGCGGCCAACGGCCTCGACGGCGTGGTTGCGACCGTCGAGGCGCCCATCGAGCGCACCGAACGGGCGGCGACGGTCGCCGAGAGCCCGGTCGGGAACCTTGTGGCGGACGCACTCCGCTGGCGGGCCGACGCCGACGTGGCGCTCAGCCCGCCCGGCGCTATCCGGTCCGGGGACCCGCTTGCTGGGGATGTGACCGTCGCCGACCTCGAGGGGCTGACGCCGTACGACGACGACCTCGTCGTCGTGGAGCTGTCCGGCAAGCGGTTGCGCGAGGCCTTCGTCGCCGTCCCGCTTGGCTACCACGACGACGACTATCCCGACCGCTACTGCAGTCACGTCAGCGGCGCCCGGGTCGTCTGGGACGACGACGCCGGGGCCCTGCTTGCGGCCCGGGTCGACGGCGCCCCTGTCGACGACAGACGGACCTACACCGTTGCAGTCGCGGACTACCTCGTCGAGACGGATTTCGTCAACGACGTGTTCGACGAGCGGGACGTGGTCTCGCGCCACGGCATCGCCCGCGAGGCGCTGGTCGAGTACGCACGGACGGTCGGGCTGGACCCACAGTCGGAGGGGCGCGTCGAACGGCCACACCTGGCCCACTCGGCCGACTCCTGACAGGTCGGTCCCAACCACAACCCCTACTTGTTCGCCCGCAGAGTCGTGGATATGGAACTCGGAGTAGTCGGACTCGGACGGATGGGACAGATCGTCACAGAGCGGGTCATGGACGCGGGCCATGACGTGGTCGCGTTCGACATCGACGACGACGCCGTCGCGGCGATGGCCGACGCCGGCGCGACCCCCGCCGACTCCATCCCGGACGTGGCCGAGCAACTGACCGGCGACAGGCGCATCTGGCTGATGGTCCCCGCGGGCGGCCCCGTCGACGCCGCGCTCGAGGAACTCGCCGGCCACGTCGACGGCGAGGACATCATCGTCGACGGCGGCAACTCCCACTTCGAGGACTCGACCCGGCGCGCCGAGTCGACCGCCGCCGCCTATCTGGACTGTGGCACCTCCGGTGGCCCCGCCGGCGCGGAACTCGGC
>CAZOQK010000172.1:0-5050 GCA_964581735.1 uncultured Halobacteriales archaeon
GGCTTATTTATGTCAACCCCGAGGGTCCCGAGGGCGAACCCGACCCCGAGTGGTCCGCCCAGCGCATCCGCCAGTCCTTTAGCCGGATGGCGATGAACGACAAGGAGACCGCCGCGCTCATCGCCGGCGGTCACACGTTCGGGAAGGTCCATGGTGCCGATGACCCCGACGAGCACGTCGGTCCTGCGCCCGCCGACGCCCCCATCGAGAACATGGGGCTTGGCTGGAAGAACGACTACGGCTCCGGGAAGGGCGACGATACCATCACCAGCGGCATCGAAGGCCCCTGGAACTCGACGCCAACGATGTGGGACATGTCCTACGTCAACACCCTGTTCGACAACGAGTGGGAACCGGAGAAAGGCCCCGGCGGCGCCTGGCAGTGGACGCCGGTTGACGCGGACGAGGTCGAAGACGCGCCCGAGGCCCACGGCGATGGGACCCAGACGCCGATGATGCTGACGACGGATGTCGCGCTAAAAAAAGACCCCGACTACCGCGAGGTTATGGAGGAGTTCCAAGACGACCCGATGGAGTTCCTTGATGCCTTTGCGCGGGCCTGGTACAAGCTCATCCACCGCGACATGGGCCCGCCCGAGCGGTTCCTCGGTCCAGAAGTGCCCGAGGAGACGATGATCTGGCAGGACCCCCTGCCCGACCGCGACTTCCAGCCAATCGACGACGAGGCCGCCGAGTTGCTGAAAGACGAAATTCTCGACACCGACCTCTCGCGCTCGCAGCTCGTCAAGACCGCTTGGGCCTCCGCATCGACCTACCGCAACAGCGACAAGCGCGGCGGCGCAAACGGCGCGCGCATCCGACTCGAACCCCAGCAGAGCTGGGAGGTCAACGAACCCTATCACCTGGAGAAAGTCCTCTCGACGCTCGAGGACATCAAAACCGAGTTCAACGACTCGCGTTCGGACGGGACGGCTGTCTCACTGGCCGACCTCATCGTGCTCGGCGGGAACGCGGCCGTCGAACAGGCCGCAGCCGAGGCGGGCCACGACATCTCCGTGCCGTTCGAACCCGGCCGCGTCGACGCCGAAAAAGAGTGGACGGACGAGGAGTCCTTCGAGGCGCTCAAGCCCGAGACCGACGGGTTCCGGAACTATATCGGCGGCGGATTCGAGGAAATCGACCGCAAGCCCGAGGAGCAACTGGTCGACAGGGCCGACCTGCTGGACCTGACCCCCGAGGAAATGACAGTGCTGGTCGGCGGGTTGCGCCAGCTCGGTGCCACCTACCAGGATAGCGACCTGGGCGTGCTCACCGACGACCCTGGCGTGCTGACGACGGACTTCTTCGACAACCTGCTCAGCATGGACTACGAGTGGGAGGAAGCCAACAGGGACTACGTCTACGATGGCTACGACCGCGAGACCGGCGACCAGGTCTGGGAAGCGACCCGCTACGACCTCATCTTCGGGTCGAACTCCCGACTGCGTGCCATCGCCGAAGTCTACGCTAGCGGCGACGGTGACGAGCGGTTCGTTGAGGACTTTGTCGATGCCTGGCACAAGGTGATGACCGCCGACCGCTTCGACCTGGAATAAGCGGTTTCGCAACTCCGCCTTTCGTTTTCGTTGCAGTGTTTAGCTCCCACCAGAGCGGTTCAGACCAGCAAGAACGCTCCGGCTGACTGTGCCACCGTCAGACTCGCAATGTTCGTCTGAGGAGGTGCTGGGAAATCAAAGATTTCCCGCATGAGGAGACGGCAAGCCGTCTCGAACCAGTTCGTTCGCTTCGTCTGCGGCGCGCAGTTGAGCGCGCCGCATGGCCAGCGAGACCTTCGGCCTCGCCCTGCTGATGAAACTCCCGCGGCTCGTCGTCTCGGAAACTCAAAGATTTTCAGGAGTGAGCGGAGCGAAGCTCCGCGAGCCACCGAAAAGCGGTGTTCTTCCGGCATGATGAGAGAGCTCTGCTTTCTCGAACCACGCCCCAGTCGGTGCTTGCGTCGTCCTCAGAACGCGGAGCGTTCCGGTGTATATGAAAGACGCGCCGCGCCGTGGCTGTCGAGGCGGTGAAACCGCCTCGCGCGCCGTGAACGCCCCTTTCAGCCCCGAGAGACGAACGAATTGAGTCTGACGGTGGCAGAACGAACTGGGGCTTTCTTGCCGAGAAAATTTGGTCTCGCTTGCTATCTCTTGACCAAACGCTGCCGGACAAAAAGGGGAAGTCGTTTGTTCGCAGGGTCCGGACAGGGTGACGTGGCGCGACAGACGCTTCGAACCAATCCCGTGGAAGTAACCGAAACGGGACACCTGACGGAACTGCTGTACGACGACGGCGAGAACGAGGGCGTGCTGATCTGTGCCGGCCACGGCGGCGCGGTCGAACCGGGGACGGCCGAGCAGGCCGTCGAACTGGCGACGGCGCTCGACGCGACGGCGTGGGCCACGCTCGGCTTCGACGGCGACGTGGGTGCATTTGAGGCCTTTCACCCACCGGCGTCCGAAGTCGATACAGAGACGTACGACCTGCTGGATGCCATCGCTTCACGGGGTTTTGCCAGCGTAATCAGTCTCCATGGGCTGGCTGATGATGAGGTACTGGTCGGCGGGGGCCTCCCCGCGGAGACCAAAGCAACCGTCAGGGACAGGCTGGACGCGGCACTGTCGGTGCCGGTGTCGGTCGCGTCGGCGACAGGTGCCTACGCCGGGACCAGCGACGCAAACTTCGTCAACTGGCTGGCGGCCGACGGCGCGGGCCTCCAGCTCGAACAGGGCGATACGGCCAGACGGCTGGAGTCGGGGGCGGTAGTCACGACGCTTGAATCGCTGCTGGCCAACGGTGTCGTCTAACCCCCGGCCAGCGGGAGTCGGACCGTCGCGACGTTACCTCCTCCCGGGTAAACTCGACATCCCCGTCGGAGAGGTCGACGGACCCGGTGAAGTACCTCGGGGGCAAAGCCCCGAGGCGTCACCGTTTGGGGTTTTGCACCGCACCCGCAGGCGAATGTACGTCGATAATCTGGCGCTGTCTCTCCGCAGATTCGACGAGTTGCCGGCCGATCCGGCGGATGACCGCCGCCCGGCCCGCGGTTTTCTCCTCGATGAGTTCGGCGTTCGCGATGATGGCGTTCATGTCGTTGTGAAGATTGTGCCGGAGATGTTGGGCCATGAGGACGAGTTGGCGCTCCCGGCGCCAGCGGTCGGTGACATCGCGGGCGAAGCCGACGGTACGGCCCACCTTGCCGTCCTTGACGACGGGTTCACCCTGCACACAGACTCAGTTCGCACACTCCGTGCTGGGGTTGACCAGATACTCCATATCGACCGGGTCCCCCGTCCAGAGGGTGCGCATCGTCTCCTTGACCGCGGGTACGTCCTCGGGGTGGACACAATCGAGAAACCGTGTCTGGTTGCCTTTCAGCTCCACGACCGGGACGCCGTAGATTTTCTCGCACTTGCTGTTGCAAAAGAGCAGTTCCGAGAGCGTCCCGTCGGGCACACAGAGCACCTCACCGGTTTTCTCGGTGATTTCCTGCAGGTGGAGTTCCGACGCCACGCTCTTTTTTCCTACCGACGAGTCTTCCTACGTCAACGGCGAGAAGCTGGTCGTCGACGGCAGCGTGATGCATACGGGATAGCCGGGCGCGGACTGTGGGGCTTTTGTCGCCCGGGATACAATCGGGGGTATGCAGGCTGCAATCTTCCGCGGGGAGCGTGACATCCGAATCGAGGAGCGACCTGACCCGACTGTCGAGGCGCCGACCGACGCTGTTGTCCGCATCACGCATACGGCGGTCTGTGGCTCGGACTTGTGGTTCTACCGCGGCCAGCGCAACTACGACGCCGGCGACCCGGTCGGCCACGAACCGATGGGCATCGTCGAAGCGGTCGGCGAGGACGTAACGAGCGTCCGGCCGGGCGACCGGGTGTTGGCGCCTTTCGCAATCAGTTGTGGGGCGTGTGAGTTCTGCCGGAAGGGACTGCACACCTCCTGTGTTCACGGCGACACGTGGGCCGGCGAGCAGAACGGCGCCCAGGCCGAGATGGTGCGGGCGCCACACGCCGACGGGACGCTGGTACGGGTGCCCGGCCGCTACGCCGACGACGAGGACACCCTGGAGTCGCTGCTCCCGCTGACGGACGTGCTGTGTACCGGTCATCACGCCGCGGTCAGCGCCGGCGTCGAGGCGGGCGACACCGCAGTCGTCGTCGGTGACGGCGCGGTGGGGCTGTGTGGCGTCCTCGCCGCGCGGCGGCTGGGCGCCGAGCGCATCGTCGCGATGGGCCACCACGAGGACCGCCTCGCGCTGGCCGAGGAGTTCGGTGCGACCGACACCGTCAGCGCGCGGGGAGAGCCAGCGGTCAAGACGGCGACTGACCTCACGAACGGCGGGGCGGATCACGTCCTCGAATGCGTCGGCGCGGCCTCGTCGATGGAGACCGCGGTCGGGGTCGCGCGGGACGGTGGCACGGTCGGCTACGTCGGCGTCCCTCAGGGTGTCAGCGACGCGGCCTTTCTCGATACCGCCTTCGGCAAGAACGTCACCATTGCGGGCGGTATCGCGCCGGTCCGGGCGTACATCGAGGACCTGCTGGCCGATGTCCTGCAGGGGACGCTCGACCCGTCGCCTATCTTCACGAAGACGGTCGGCCTCGATGGGGTTCCGGAGGGGTATCGTGCGATGGACGAGCGCGACGCTATCAAAACGCTCGTACGGGTCTGACTCACGCTCCGCAATCACTAAACGCCGTCCTCGCCTTCGGCTAGCCAATGGATTGGAGCGAAAAATACCGCCCTTCAACGCTCTCGGAACTGCGGGGCAACAACAAGGCCCGCGACGCTCTGAAAGAGTGGGCGCGGACGTGGGATGACCACCGCGAGGCGGTCATCCTGCATGGCTCGCCTGGCGTCGGGAAGACATCGGCCGCACACGCACTCGCCGCCGATATGGACTGGCCGACCATTGAGTTCAACGCCAGCGACACCCGGACCAAAGATGTCATCGAACAGGTGGCCGGTGAGGCCGCCAAATCGGGAACGCTGACCGCGGGCGGGAGCGGCCGCCGCGTCGTCATCATGGACGAGGCCGACAACA
>CAZOQK010000172.1:5060-5495 GCA_964581735.1 uncultured Halobacteriales archaeon
AACATCCACGGCAACGCCGACCGGGGCGGCTCCCGGGCGGTGACCAGCCTCGTCAAGGAGGCTGGACAGCCGATGATACTCATCGCCAACGACTTCTATGAGATGTCAAACGGCCTCCGGAACGCCTGCCGGGAGATAGAGTTCCGGGACGTGTCCAAACGCTCGATTCTCCCGGTGCTCCGGGATGTCTGCCGGAAGGAGGCCATCGAGTTCGAGGACGACGCCTTAGAGGCCGTTGCGAAGATGAACAGCGGCGACCTCCGGGGTGCAATCAAGGACCTGCAGGCACAGGCCGAAGGGAAGGAGAAACTGACCAGCGACGACGTGGTCAGCGGCAAGCGCGACACCACTGAGGGCGTCTTTGACTATCTGGATACGGTCATCAAGACGGCAGGGCCTGAAGAGGCGCTGAAGGCATCCTACGACGTGGACGAG
>CAZOQK010000173.1:0-5475 GCA_964581735.1 uncultured Halobacteriales archaeon
CCTTGATGTAGTCGCGACTCATTGTACAGTGCCAAGGTTTGGAGTCGTGAAACGCTATCGGTTCGGCGACGGTCACTCGGTCGGAATCGCGACGACCAGCCCCGCCGTCACCCCGCCGTCGTCGATGCTGGCGAGCCCCTGCTGTGGCGGGGTGGCCGTCTCGACGGCGATGCGTTCGTCTTCCTGCTGGAGGAACTGTTCTGTCACATCGAGGAGCGCCGGGTCGTCGTCGACGTGGAGGACCCGGATCTCCCAGTCGGTCGCCCCGTCAGCGCCCGGCGCCTCGCGGCCACGCTCCGTGCCCTCATCACCCACACGCACGCCCCAGTGTGTGAAACGTTGTCACACAATTCTCCGCCTGGACAGGTCGGTTCCACCGGGGCGATAGGACTAAGTACAGCCCAGGCCACATGTTTCGGACGGCGAACATGACGCGTGCGGACGGGATTGGGGGTGTAGACCTCACCGAAAAACGGTACACGGTCGAGCAGAGTCTCGTCCGCGACCGCTACCGCGTCTACGACGGCGACGGCGACCTCTTGCTCGAAGCGGACCGCCGGGAACTGCGCGCCCAGCAGGAGTTTCACTTCCGCGATACCGACGGGGACGTTGTCTTTAGCGTTCAAGAGGGCAACATTGAGGGGGATTTCTTCATCGTCCCCCCGGAGACCAGCAGCCCGCTGGTCATCCTCGAACGGGACAAGGCGCTGTTACGCCAGGAGTGGAACGTCCGGCACGGCTCGAACGAGCGCCTGCTCGCGACGATCGAGGCCCGCGGGCCAATGGTTGAGTTCTTCCGGTACTACGTCCCGATGATGGGCGTCTTGCCACACAGCTACACCATCGAGGACGCCGATGGCGGCCAGGTCGGGCGCCTCTCCGGCCAGTTCACGATACACGACTCCTACGAACTCGACGTGGGGACAGCGGAGGACGACCACCGCGAGTCACTCGTCGCCGCCGCACTCACCATCGACGCGCTGGACGTGGAGTGACAGGTCCAGCGACACAGTCGAGCAGCCGAGAGAACACACCCCAACCCCGATGGGAAGGTTCTTAAGCGGAGCGGTGACCAGTGAGACACATGTCAGGTGCCTCGCGTGAGCTCTCCACGATAGACCTCGACGGGACCCGCTACACAGTCGAGCAATCGCTCATCCGCAACAAGTACGCCGCCTACGACGACCAGGGTGCCCTCGTCCTCCGGGGGAAACAGAAGATGCTGAAAATGAAAGAGGAGTTCCCCTTCGTCGGCCCGGACGGCGGGGAACTCTTCACCGTCAAGGCGGGCGGAATCCTCGACGTGGCCGGGAACTACGCCATCGTCGATGCGGGGACCGGCGAGGAGATCGTCGTGCTGGACAACGACTTCTCGCTGTTCAAGGACGTGTGGACGATTCGGGACGCCGACGACGGCAGTGTTATTGCCACCATCAGTTCCCGTGGCGCGCTGGTCACGATGGCACGGCAGCTCATTCCCATCGTTGGCCCGCTCATCCCCCACAAGTACGAAATCGCCGACCGGGACGGCACCCACGTCGGCAACATCGACGGGCAACTCTCCTTCCGTGACCGCTACGATATCGTCATCGACGATGCGACGGACGTGCCGACCGACGCCGTCGTCGCCGCCGCGATGGTCATCGACGCCATCCAAGGCAACTAAACCTTCTCGGGGAGCCAGCCGCCACTGATTTCGACGTTTTGCCCGCTGATGTACTCGCTGCCCGAGTCGAGGAAAAAGCGCACCGCCTGTGCCATATCCTCGAACGACGCCGGACGGTCCCGCGGGAGTTCGTCGGGGAACTCGTCGGAGTTCTCGACGACGTACGGCGAGATGGCGTTGACCGTGATGTCGGTGTCCTGCGTGTCGGCGGCGAGCATCCGCGTGAACATCAACACGCCTGCCTTCGCCACAAAGTACGGGAAGTTCTTCGCGCTCACGAGTCCCTTCTCGCTGGAGGCGTACCCGACGTTGACGATGCGACCGAACGACGCCTCGCGCATCGGCCCCAGCGCCCGCCTCGAGCAGAGGTAGGTCCCATCGAGGTTCGTCTGCATGACCGTCTGCCAGGTCTCGTAGTCGATGTCCGCCCAGTGACGCGGGGCGAACGCGCCGACGTTGTTGACCAGCACGTCGACGGTTCCGAGGTCCGCCTCGACAGCCGAAAAAAGCGTATCCACATCGTCGGGGTCGGTTACGTCGGCCCGAACAATCGTTGCGCGCACGCCCGCCTCGCGGGCGCGCTCGACCACCTCGCGGGCGGCCTCGTCGCTGGAGCGGTAGTGGACGGCAACGTCCGCACCGTCCTCGGCCAGCGCACACAGGAGTTCGCGACCCACGCCTTTCGCGCTCCCGGTCACCAGTGCCACACGCTCCGTGAGGTCGGGGGAAATCACGACCACGCGTAGGACCCCGCGGGGCTTCAAGCCCCCGCTACTCGCCGTCGCGTGTCCGCTTCTTCCACGCGTGTTCCTGACGGCGCTCGGTGACGTGGCGCTGTCCGTCCGCAACCTCACCGCGGACCCGTTCCTCGAAATCAGTCAGCGCCGACAGGAACCCGTCTTGGTAGCTCTCCAGTACGTCGTAGGACCAACGGCCCTCATCGATGACGCCACGGGGCAGGTTCTCGTCCCGGAGTGCGTCCGCGAGGTCGGTGTGTCCGCTGGCTCGCAGTTTCGTCTCGGCGTCGGCCAGATGGTCCATCGCGTGGCCCGTCTTGTGGTGGAACTCGACCAGGTCGCCGTGGGCGCGGTGGAGCCACTCGGCGCCTAGTTCGACACGCTGTAACGCCTCCCGTTTCTCGGCAGTCGGTTCTGTTCGGTCCTCCGTTGTGTGTTCTGCCATGGTACGACATACCGTGCCGAGGAAGAAAGAACTGTCAGCGCTACAGAACGTTCTCGACCGCGCTGGCGACAGTGCGGGCCTTCTCCGCGAGAGCCGAGGGAATCAGTCCGGCCGCCTCGGCGGCGTCGAGTTCGTCGTCGTCGACGCGGTCGACGCTGCCGTCTGCGTGTTTCACGACATCGACGTGTAAATCGACGTAGCGCACGGCGTCGGGGAACACCTCGACGGGCGTACAGACGTTGACATAGGTGCCCCGTTTGGTGCCGTCCTCGCCGCGGTAAACGGTGGGGTACCACCACCGCCCCTCCTCGAATTTGGTAATCGCCACGTCGCCGGCCTGCCGGTCGACCCCCAGCGCGTCGTACGTACCGCCCGGCGACATCTCCCGGCGCAAGGTCAGCGACCCGTCGGCCTGCCTGCTGGTGACTTCGCCCTGCCCGAGCGTGTAACACCGGCCGTCGGGTTTGCCGTGGTCGATACCCAGCGACTCCGTCTCGACGGGGCCGAACTGCCGCGTGACCGCCTCGAACGGGAAATCCTGCGGGCCGTCGGTGCCGTCGGCCGAGTCAGCACACACCGCCTCCACGAGGTCGACGGCGGCACTGGCGACCCGCGCGGTGGCTTTCGTTCGGTGATGGCCCGCCATCGTCGCCGTCACCGCGCGGCGCTGGTCGTCGAGTGCGAACCGCGATTCGCGGCCGAACCACACCCACCGTGTCGCCTCCCCGTCGAAATACCGGTGTGGGACAGCCTCGCTCGGGTCCGGTGCATCGATAAAGGCGTCGTCCAGCGCCCGCGCTCGCTCGCAGACGGCCCCGAGCGCGTCGTCCAGTGCGTCGAGACTGGCATCCTCACTGTCCCGCCCCCAGTCGATGCCCCAGCCTTCCGGCGGGTCGGTCGGGACCAAGTCGGCCAGTTCCGGCCCGCTCGCTAGCTCACTCTTGCCGCGGACCAGCGCCACCAGTCCAGCCTGTACACGCAGCGTTGTATCAAGCACCGGGCGGCCCTCACCCCAGAGAGGACTCGGTTCTTTGACCTGCACCCGAAGCGCGTCCCCCTCCTCGATACGGCGTGCGCTCTTGGAGTAGGGCAGGAATCCCTCGCCGTCACCGACATCGACGACGGCACCGCTCCCGAGCGTTTCTGTGACCTCCCCCGCGTAGACGGCCCCGCGTGGCAGGTCTGCGGGCCAGGCCAGCGTGTCGATGCCCACATCACAGAGACGGTCAGTAATCTGCTCGACGCGCGCCCGCTTGCCGACGACGCCAACACCCTGCCGGTCGTCGGTGGTCGTCACCGCTGCGTCGGCGGGTTTGACGGGAAGGTCCGCGTCGAAACGCTCGCGAATCGGTAGCGACGCTTGCACCACCGCTTCGAGCAGGTGGGTCAGCGCCGTCGTGTAGATACCCCGAATCCGGACAGTCATTAGCGGTGGTGAGGTCCCGACCCTCAAAGGTCCTCGGGGTCCGCGGCGAAGCGCACCCGGTCGTGGACGGTCGGCCCCAGCATCAGTTCGACGCACTCGGGTTCGCCATCGTTAGCTGTGAGGATCCGACCCCCGGCGACCCACACACCCCACGCGTTAAAGCGGAGATACCCCCAAATCTCGTCGCTGTGGGCGTACAGGTCGAGAAAGTCGACACTGTGTTCCTGAATCTCACCCGAACTGTGGGCGCGGTCCATATCAGAATACACCGTCTCGCGGCCGAAAAACGCCTGCACCCGCTCGGCGTTGCGGGCGGCGTCGGCGACAGCATCCGAAACCGCCTCGATGTCGTCGGTCGACAGGCCCGCGTCGCGGAGCGCCCGCTGTTCGCGCTGGTCGAAGTGCATACCCGACCGTACGTGCGGCGGCGGAAAAACAGGCCCGCCTCAGACGAAGGCGTTCAGGACGAGGATGAAGGCACCGAAGAGCGTGCCGAAGGCGACGATGGTCTTGGGGTCGATGCGGATGGCATTGCTGTCCTCAGCGTCGAAGTACCGGACCAGCCCGGCACTGGACATCAGGCCGCCGCCGCTGCTGTCACTGCTCATATCCACCTTTGGGCCACCGCTCGGCCTAAGCCTTTCGACCGAGTGGACAGTAGTGTTTAGTTAAGACAGAGCGAATGGGGGCACCGCTGAAACCAACAAGAACGCCCCGGCTGGCTACGCCACCGTCAGACTCGCTGTGCTCGTCTGACGAGATGCTTAAAAATCGAGGATTTTCCGCATGAGGGGACGGCAAAGCCGTCTCGAACCAGTTCGTTCGCTTCGTCTGCGGCACGCAGTTGAGCGCGCCGCATGGCCAGCGACACCTTCGGTCTCGCCCTGCTTATGAAACTCCCGCGACTCGCTGTCGCGGAAAATCGAAGGTTTTCAGGAGTGAGCGGAGCGAAGCTCCGCGGGCTACGGAAGAGCGCAGCCCTTCCGGCATGACGAGAGAGCTTCGCTCTCTTGAACCACGCTCCAGTCGGTGCCTGCTTTATCGGGGTTCGCGTAGCCAGCCGCCGGGAGGGCAAAGCTCTCCCGAGCTCACGGCGGCTGCGCGGCGCGACGCGCCACGGCTGTCGAGGCGGTGAAACCGCCTCGCATGCCGTGAACACCCCTTTCAGTCCCACCCTGTAGCTGGACCGGCCAGTCTGTGC
>CAZOQK010000174.1:0-5465 GCA_964581735.1 uncultured Halobacteriales archaeon
GTCGGCCGCCTCACGGGCATCTCGGAGGCGGTCTACGAGACCGAGGAGGGCGAGGTGAACGTCTCCATCCGGCCCGAGTCCATCAGCGAGGTAACCGCCGCCGAACGTGACCGCTGGGTCGTCGAGACCGCAGAGCGGACCATCGACCGGATTCAGGCCTACGAGGCCGAGGAAGCCGACGAGTACGTCGAGATGGTCCACGAGCAGTACGACAGGCCGGTTGCGAACTACAAGCGGATGGTCGAAGGGGCCCTCGAAAGCCTCGAAGGCGAGCAGGAAGCGCCGAGCGCCGACTGAGCTGAATCGGCGCGAACGGCGCCAAGGCAGTTTTTTCCGCGCCACCCAACAGTGTGTAAGCGTCTGACAAACCGTTAAGTGGACGGAGTAACGACAAAGCGGTAGCAATGGGCAACAAAAACAAGACAATCTCCTTCCGCGTGAGCCAGGAGAAATTCGAGACCCTCCGGGATATCGCGGAGGAGCGTGACATCTCGCTGTCTGCCGTCTTTCGTGACTACGTCGACATGCTCGTTGCCCACGACGGCCAGGTCGAAGTCGTCCCCGAACACGAGTTCGCCCGCCGCCCGGACGACGAGCCCAGCTTCCCACCCACCGTCAAGGTTCCCAAGAGTTTCGTCCGGGAACACGAGCGCCTGGAACTCGAGGCCGAGCACCTGCGCGAACAGCTAAAGGAACACAAACGCTACGTGACGAAGCTCCGGCAGGAACTGGACGAAGCCGATCAGGAAGATGTCGTCCAACTCGAAGACCTCGACGGCGAAGAGGAGGATGGTGAACCCTCCTACCGCATCGGCTCCACTTTCGACGACTCGCAGTTCTGACCGGCGCTTCCGACCCGACTGGCCACGTTTCTACCGGACCAGATCGCCTCGGAGTTGCTGTGCCTGCTTTGCTGCGTCGTGTTTACCTTCGACATCGGCGAGCGTCTCGACGGCTTCGAGGGTGCGGACGCTGCTATCGAGAAAAGAGAGTACATCGCCCGGGTACGCGTACAGCATGTAGTCATCGCCCATCACATCAACGATGGCGTCGGGCCCCAGACCCTGCTCGCGCAGTTCCAGCAGGTAGCGGACGAACTTCTCCTCGGCACAGCCACAGTGGGGGTTGGCCTGGCAGTCACAGTCCAGAAAGTCCTCCGCAAAGTCGAGCACGCGGTCCTGTGTCGCGTCATCGAGTTTCGCCAGCCCCTCGCCCTGAAAGAGGATGTCAAGCGTCGCCCCGGAGAAGGCACTCTTCGGGAACGACGTTTCCAGCTGAGAGCTGAGTTGCTGGTGGTTCTTGATGTAGATTTTGTCTGTGATGGCCACGTGTACACAAGGGTACACCGCTTATCATCAAAAGTCCCTCGGACGAGCGTGTGAGACTGTGACGCGAGTTCTGAGAGTCGTAACGTATTTCAGGTGCGACAGTCCTACCTTCGAATGCGCCACAACGTGTCCGGGCTGGGGTAGTGGTATCCTTCAGCCTTGTGGGGGCTGAGACGTGGGTTCAATTCCCGCGCCCGGACTTATAAATATTCTACTATATCTTGCAATCGTAGCGAAGTGTGTCTACTACCACTGCAGCAGGCAGAGATTCAAGAGGGAGTCCGCATCATAGACTCACACGATGGAAGAGTTCGAGTGTCCGACGTGTGACGCGGTGTTCGACAGCAGACGCGGACTCGGAGTACATCACAGCAGCGTCCACGACGAGCGACTGCCGAACAGAGAATGCGACGAATGCGGCTCACAATTCTACAGCGAATACGAGAAAAAATACTGTTCGAGCGAGTGTCGCGAGCAAGCAGTAACGTTCGCTGGGAGTGAGAATCCGAACTACGATGTGGGGAAAGGAACCACCGAATGTGTCCGCTGTGCCACGGAGTTCGAGTTCTATCCGTCAGCGAAGCCAGGGCTGTACTGTCCAACGTGCGTCGAAACCGAAGACTGGCGCAATCCATCAAGTATCGAGGGAGAAGACCATCCTATGTGGAGTGGCGGAAAACTCGAACTCGACTGTGCCGTCTGCGGCGACACGGTCCAGCGGTATCCGAGTCACGGCACCGGCGATGTGACACTCTGTGGGAACGAGTGCCGATACGATTGGCTCTCCGAGGAGTTCACCGGCGAGGGCCACCCGAACTGGAAAGGCGGCGACACAGGTAACTACGGGCCGGGGTGGAACCGTGTCCGGCGGGAGGCAGTTGAACGCGACGGCTACGAGTGTATTAACTGCGGGGCGACGAACTCGGACATCGGCCGGAATCCGGACGTCCACCACATCGTCCCAGTCCGGGTGTTCGCCGCCACGGATGGCTACGAGAAGACTGACGCCCACCAGCTAGCAAACGTTGTCTCGCTGTGTGTCGACTGTCACAGAAAGGCGGATTTCGGCCACCTCTCGAAGGACGGACTTTGGGATGCAGTCGGCATCACAGCCACCGACCGACCCGAGCCAGTCGAGACGGGTGTCTGACAGCACCGCCGCTACTGAACCGAGAGAGAAAAAAAGGGTCGCCCCGATACCAGCCGGTTGTCAGAACTCCTGTACAGCGAGCCACGTCTCGTCGTCTGCCGGCTCACGTTCCGCTTTCTTGCGCCGGGATGTCAGACGAGTGCGCTCGTCCGTCTCCTCTCCGTTCGTGTCTTGGGTATGTGGGATGGGTCTCATCGCACTCTGTGGTAACATCTCACACGGTCATATAGGTTCGTATCAGTTCCTCTGGACGTGACGCTGAAATAAACTTGAAGAAACAAAAACGGAGTTTCCAGTTTGTGAGTGCGGTCAGACGCCCCCGAGTTGCTGGAACATCCCGAAGCGGTCGAAGATTAGCGTATACTGGTCGATGAGGCCGTCTTCGAGTTCGGCGAAGCCGACGCCTCTCGCCTCGAAGGAGTTGCCCGTCGGGGGGACATCTGCGAGGGCTCCCTCCTGTGTGCCCCGGACGACGTACTCGAAGGTGATGCCGCCGTCCTCCTCGTCAACGACGGTTTCGGTGGTGTCGGCTTCGAGGTCCGGAACGGCCCGTTGCCACATCTCTGCGTGTTCGATGAGGTCATCGACGGTGCCGTCCGGAACGCCGTCGGTGATGTACGTCGCGTCGTCGGTGTAGAACTGGTAGGTCTTCTCGATGTCGCCCCGATTCAGCGTCTCGATACACCCGAGGTGAACGAGTGTTTCGGGGGCGAGGTCCGACGGGTCGTTGCTCATACCCGTGGAAGGACAGCACACGTTGTTAGTATGCTGGCTGTCCTACAGACGACACATCTTCGACGCTGGCCGTCGAAGCAACGGCATGACCGACACCGAAAACCCGTCCGTCCCACTCGTTCGCAGTCACGACGATATCACGTACGAATCCGTCGATGCCGCCGATGGTCTCCGGAAAGGCGTCCTCGTCAACGAGAGTCACGGTGCGCCGAACGTCGCCCTCCGTCGGTTCACGCTTGCCCCCGGCGGCGAGGTGCCCAAACACACCAACGACATCGAACACGAACAGTACGTCCTCGGCGGCGAGTACGTCGTCGGCATCGACGACGAGGAGTACACCGTCGGCGCCGGCGACACACTCCATATCCCTGCCGGTGTGGTCCACTGGTATCACAACGAAGGCGACGAAGAGGGTGCGTTCATCTGTGCGGTGCCGACCGGCGACGACGAAATCCGTCTGGCCGAGTAGGTAACCGGTGGCTGCTGTTCGTGAGTCGGGATACAGAACGCGACAGCGTCGCAACTGTACTCACAGCAAGCGTAGCTACACAGTCAGTCAGGGCTCGCGGTTCGGCGACGGGTCCGGACACGTCCGCGGGCCCGCTCGTCATTGCAGACGGACAGGGGCGCCCGGGATACCCTGTTGTTCCCGGGCGGTGTCGGCCTCGCGTCGTCCCTCGACGGGACCAGCATCGGCAGCACAAGCGCCTACCCCGGGGCGTCCCGGACAGGCAGCCACCAGAACAACTACCCGGATATCGACGCCAGCTACTACGGCGCCGCGGCGAACGCGTCGGCGCTTGACAACCCCACTGACGGCACCTCGGAGCCCTCGGACATCTACTTCCGCTACGCGTCCGAATGCCAGCGGCCCGACCTCAGCCAGTTGAGTGTCGTGGTTGATTTCTCCAGGCTGTCGGCTGATTCGGAAAAAAGCAGAAGGCTACCGAGGAACTCGACTGTCCCGAAGTCGGGGACACCGACGCCGGCGGCTCCAAAATCGTCATCGACGGCGGGGACGACAACACCAACTTCGGGTCGAACTTCGCCAACGGTGCCGGCATCACCTACAACGCCCTCCGGAGCAACGCCAGCGACCACGTCGGCGTCCTCACCACGAACGCGAAAGTCGTCGTAACGGCGACCAACGAGGCCGCCGACAGCGGCGTCACCGGGACCTCGAATCCCGGCGTCAGTTACTCCCCGAACCGACGGCCACGGAGCGCGTTTCCCCGGCCCTGCTCCGAGCAACTGAAGTACCGCCCGTCGCCTATTTCCCGTTGTGTCTCAGCAGGTCGCTCGCGTGGATACGCTCTTTCTCCACGAGGACGGCGACGACTTCCGCGTCGTCGTCCAGCGTGACGGGGAGCGGGTCTTCCACGGCCGTCTCGAGGTAACCCAAAAAGGCGCAGGACCGCGGCCTGCCCGCCTTCGCATCGTCGACGGCACCAGCGAGGAACTCCGTAGCCCCGACGAGTTCGTCGAACTCGCCCGCCGTGCGACCCGCATCCGCATCTCCGAACAGACCTCGGTTCACGGTCGCAACCGCCTGCGCACCATGCTCGATGCCTACCAGCTCGACGCGAAAGTCGTCCGAACCTGTCGCTTCTGTGCCGGCGACGGCCGCTACTCGCCCATCACCGCCGAGACCGCAATCAGCGCAGACCAGGAGGAAATCTGTCCGGACTGTGCCCGCGAACGCCTCGACAAGGAACTGGCCTTCCACGGCTCGATTACCGGCGACGCCCGTGCCCGCCTCGAGGACCTCCTGCTGGATGTCCAGGATTTGGACCGCATCGAGAACCTCCTGAAGGGCGAACTCGACCCCGACCTCACGAAGTTCGACGAGATCAGCGCCACCGTCAAGGACATCGACCCCGTCCCGACCGGTTCGCTGGGACTGCATCCCGGTATCCAGAGCAAACTGCAAAACCGATTCGACACGTTGTTGCCGGTCCAAAGTCTCGCCGTCGCCAACGGCGCGACAGAGAGCCAAGACCAGCTGGTCGTCAGCGCAACGGCAACCGGGAAAACGCTCGTCGGCGAGATGGCCGGCCTCGACCGTGTGCTCAACGGCGAGGGCAAGTTCCTCTTTCTGGTCCCGCTCGTCGCGCTGGCAAATCAAAAATACGAGGAGTTCCAGGACCGCTACGGCGACATCGCGGACGTGACCCTCCGGGTAGGAGCGAGTCGGATCAACGACGACGGCAACCGCTTCGAACCCGACGCCGACATTATCGTCGGTACTTACG
>CAZOQK010000175.1:0-5426 GCA_964581735.1 uncultured Halobacteriales archaeon
AGTCACGCGGGACAGCGAGATACGATTGCCAACAAGATCGTTCTCGACGACCTGCGGGGTGGCGATGACCACCCGGGCGTCCTCGAAGAGGTCGGCCCGCTTTGCGGGCCGGACCTCGCCGGTGAAGACGACGATTTCGTCGTCGGGCACCTCGGCGAGCGCTTCGCGGTAGAAGTCGGCGTGCTGTGAGACGAGCGGTTTGGTCGGGGCAAGCAGGAGTGCAGTGCCGGCCACGTCGTGGAGGCGCTGGGCGGTGACGAGCAGGCTGACAGTCGTCTTCCCGAGACCGGTCGGCAAACAGACCAGCGTGTGGTCCCGGAGCGCGGCCTCGGCCAGCTGGAACTGGTACTCCCGCCGCTCCAGTAACCCTTCGGTGAGGAAGGGCCAGTCGATGCCGTCGACAGTCGTCGCCATTGTCAGAACAGTTGGCCCCGACTGTCAATAAGGGTTCGTGTAGCGGGGTGAAAGTGGAGTCCGGTCAGTCGTCGGCGACTGCGCCCTGACCCGTCCCGCCCGCAGCTCCGGCCGCATCGACACCGGCATCCTGGTCGAACGAGTACCGGCGGTTCCAGATGAAGTAGACGTAGGGAACTTTTGCGATGACATCCAGATACGCGATGATGAGGCTCACGCCGGCGGCGCCCGTGAACCCGAGGCCCGAGGCGCCGACGACCCACACGAGCGGATACGCCAACCAGAGCAGGCCCACGTGGTTCTGGAGTAATTCGAACAGTCCGAGGCGCTTGGTGTGTTCCGTAGCGTACGTCGGGAAAACCCCATAGAGGACGTACAGCAGCGAGAGGTGGAACCCACCGGAGACGGCAAAGAGCACCCACTTAGGCGTCCCGGTCACAACCGTCGCTCCCGCTCCGGCGGCGATCATCAACGCGTCGGCGAGCATCGACCCGGCAATCCACTTTCGCGGCGCGCCGGCCACGTAGCCGACGTACCCGACCAGCAGTGGCGTGGTAATGAGCCAGTCGATATACCGCGACAGGTTGATGCTGTTCGACCCGACGGTAAGCAGCCCGATGTCGAACGTCATCGCGACGTATGAGAGCCCGGCGAACCCAGGGATTATGGCGAGGTATTTGAACGCCCCGCGCTCGCTGTCCACGTCGGGGGCGTTCACCAGGCGGTACACGATGCCGACACCGACGGCGAACCCGACGACAGCCAGCGCGTACGTGAACGTGACGTGGGTACTCACTGCCGCCCACCTCCGTCGGAGACGGCGGGTGCTCCCTGGCCGCCCCCGGTGTGCCCTGCCCCGAGGTCGAACCGCCGGAGCTGTGTCATCAGGTCGTCCGCATTGGCCTCGAACCGGCCTATCGTGGACGTGATTTCACCCACGTCGGCCTGCTGACGGGTGACGGCGTTCGCGATCTCCTCGGCCGACGCCTCAGTGTCCCGGCTCAGGTCCGAGATTTCGTCGACAACCGTCGCGGTGGTCTGAGCAGTCTCGGCCTGCGTACTGGTCGCGTCCCGAATCTCGATGATACCGTCGTCTATCTCGTCGACCGAGTCCGCGATGGACTCGATATCGGTAAGCGCCGATTCGACCGTCTCCGTGCCGGATGCGATCCGTTCCCGGGTGCTCCGCACCGACTCGGCCGTCTCTCCGGTATCTTCGCGCACTTCGGTCACCATCCCCGCAATCTCGTCGGCCCGCTGTTGTGTCTCCTCGGCCAGTTGCTTGACCTCGTCGGCGACGACAGCGAATCCGTTCCCGGACGCGCCGTCGGTGCCCCCATCACCGGCCCGGGCTGCCTCGATCGATGCGTTCAGCGCCAGCATGTTCGTCTGCTCCGCGATGTCTCCGATGATGTCGACGATGTCGGTGATCTCCTCGGTGCTCTCGGTGAGCGCCTCCATCCGCGCGACTGCGTCCTCGATTTCCGTTTGTATCTGCTCCATCTCGCCGATCGCCTCGCGGGCCGCTTCCCGGGCGTCACTGCTTGCCGTCGTCGCGCTGTCACTCTTTTCGGCGAGGTCCTCAACGGTCGCCGCGACTTCCTCCGCCGTCGCCGAGAGATTCTCGATATCCCTCGTGACCGTCTCTATCTCCGAGCGCTGTGACTGCGCCCGCGCGGTAATCTCGTCGCTTATGTCGGCGGTTTCGTCGACGGCCTGCTTGACGGCGTCACTGCGGTTTTGTGCCTCCGCCACGTCATGTTGTATGTCGGCTGCGAACGTCTCGACATCTTCCAGCGCCGCGGCGAGGTTCTCCATCGTCGTGTTGAACGCCTCGCCTATCGTCGCCATGGCGTCGTACTCTGTCGCCACGTCGACTCGCTGTGTCACGTCTCCCTTGGCGGCCCGTTGCATCGTCCGGGCGTACTCCTCCGCGATGCGTTCGTACTCCTCGGCCAACTCGGTCGCGTCCTGTTTGGCTTTTTCGGCCCGCTCCCGGGCCTCGTTTGCGCTCTCACGGGCCTCCTCCGCTTCCTTGCGTGCCTGCTCCAAGTCGGTAATCTGCCCGGCGAGTGACCGACGCATCCTGTCCACCGAGCGGTACACTCGCCCGATTTCGTCCGTCCGGTTCGATTTGACTTTTTCGTCCAGATTCCCGTCCGCAATCCGCTCCGTCTGGCGCTCGATTTCCTTCGTCGATGCCAGGGTCGCCGTCCCAGTAATCGACCCGAGTGCGAGCAGTCCGGAAACGCTCGCCAGTATCGTTGCTACGGCGCTGCCGGTCAGTAGCCCGACGGCCGTAATGAACGCACCAGTCACCGCATACCCGAGTGCGAGCTTGGCGCCGTAACGGCTCCTGATAATCGACCACATGTATTCACTCACTGTGAGGTCGTATGCACTTAATCACTCGTTCCCGATTATCACGTCTGATACGTTGAAGCCACCCGTTTTCGCCTACCCGATGGGACAGCGGTACCGACCGTTGAGTCGCCGACCGTCACGGCACAGGGCCGACCTGCAGCCCGACCGCCATCGCGATTGCGGCGGCCGGCGGTATGGTGAGGTTGTCGTCGATGACGTAGGTGGCGATGACGGGTTTGACGCCGTCGGCCAGCGTCGCCGCCAGGCCCCCGAGGGCGGCCGCAAGCGGCGGGACGAAGGGCGCGGCAAGCGCCGTGCAAACGCCGAACATCGCCAGCAGAACGAACGCCTGTTTCGATTTCTTGAGTTCGCCCGACCCGAGCACGCCGCTGATGGGATCACCGATGGTGAGCATCAAAATAGCGGGCACGGCAACCCGTGGGTCGACGGCGAAGGCCACTACGGTACTGGAGATGAAATACAGCGCATAGCCCGCGAGGTTGTCCTGTTCGTACTCGCGGGTGAGGTGGTCGTAGACGACCCACTCCAGCCCGGCATACAGCCGGATGACCTCCAGTACGAGTGCAACGGCGGCCCCGAGCGCGAACAGCACCGCGACCTGCAGCCAGGTCGCCCACCCGAGCAGGTAGAGGGCGGGCAGGCCGGTGCCACTGGCGTGGACCAGCCGGCGAGCGATTTCGTCGCGCAGCACCGTCTGCCGGATACTCGCGACCACGCCGTCGTCGCTCGTCGTATCAGCCATTCACTCAGAGGCCGTCGAAAGCCAAGTCGCCGTCCCGGAGCCCGACGAGTGTCTCCGCGAGGTCCGACACGGGGATTCGACGCTGGCCGGTCGTGTCCCGTTCGCGGACGGTCACGGTGTCCTCGTCCTGGGTGTCGTAGTCGACGGTCACACAGAAGGGGGTGCCGACCTCGTCCTGGCGGCGATACCGCCGGCCGATGGCACCGCTGTCATCGTAGGTGACTTCCAGCCCCGCCTCCCGCAACTCGCTTGCGATGTCACGGGCGCGCTCGCCAAGCCCGTCCTTTTCCATCAGCGGGAAGACGCCGACCGTCGTCGGTGCGACCTCCGGCGGGAGCTTGAGGTAGGTCCGCTCCTCGCCGTCGACCTCGTCGGTCGTATACGCGTGCGCGAGAACGGTGTAGACGAGTCGCCCCACGCCGAAGGAGGGTTCGACCACGTGTGGCCGGATGTGCTCGCCGGATTCGGTGACCTCCTCGACGCTGTAGCCGGTATCCTCGATGTCGACGCTGTACTCCTCGCCATCGACCGCGACTGTCACACTGTCTCCGTCGAAGGCATCCGGGTCTCGTTCGACTAACGCCTCCAGTGCCGTGCCGATGTCGCCGGCAGCCCCGCCGAACTCGGGGCCGAGCGTGCTCATGTCGGGGTCGACCGCGGGCCGTTCGACGGTGACGGGTTCGTCGTACTGCTTGAAGACGGTGAACTCCTTGCCGGAGTGTTCCTGGTGTTTCTTCAGGTCGTAATCGCCCCGGTAGGCGAACCCAGTGATTTCGACCCAGTCGCCGCCCAGTTCCGATTCGGCGTCCCAGCAATCGGCGGCGTAGTGGGCGAGTTCGCCCGGCAGGTGCTGGCGGTAGCGAAAGCGGTCCATGTCGACGCCGATGCGCTTGTACCACGCCTTCGAGAGGCCGAGGTAGAACGCGACCCACTCGTCGCCGACGACCCCCTCCTCCAGTGCCTCGCGCACGGTCAGTTCCTGCTGGCCCCCGCCCTCGGCGTCCTGCTGTTCGGCCGAGTACAGCGGCAGCGTCACGTCTTCGACCCGTTCGAGCGGTGGCTCGTCATCCTCGGGGTCGATGAAGTGTTCTAGCTCCGCTTGCGTGAACTCACGGACACGGATGAGTCCTTTCCGCGGGCTGATTTCATTACGGTATGCCTTGCCGATCTGGGCCACGCCGAAGGGGAGCTGATTGCGGGCGTACTCGGAGAGTTGTGGGAACTCCACGAAGATGCCCTGGGCGGTTTCGGGGCGGAGATACCCCGGCGAGGAGGAGCCAGGACCGATGTTCGTCTCGAACATGAGGTTGAAGTCGTCGACCGGTTCACCCGCGAGCGCGGTGCCACAGGCCGGACAAACCAGGTCGTGCTCGGCAATGATGTCGGCGATTTCATCGGTCGCGATGGACTCGGCTTCCTCAATCGAGGTGTTGTCCTCGACGATGTGGTCGGCGCGGTGGCTGGCACCGCACTCGTAACACTCGATTATCATGTCGTCGAAGCCATCGAGGTGGCCGGAGGCCTCGAAGACGGCCTCGGGCATCACGTCCGGCGCGGAAATCTCCATGTGGCCCTCGCGGGTGACATAGCGGTCCCGCCAGGCGTCCTCGACGTTGTCCTTCAGTGCCGCACCTTGTGGGCCGTAGGTGTAAAAGCCGCTGACGCCGCCGTAGGCCTCGGCGCTCTGGAGGAAAAAGCCACGGCGCTTTGCCAACTCGGTCAGCCGTGCGCCCTCGTTGCTCATACTGCCTCCAGCAGGTCCATGTCCCGGACGATGCCTTCGAGCTGGTCGCCGCTGACCAGCGGAATCTGTTCGATGTCGTGCTCGATCATCAATTGAGCGGCGTCCTGTGCCGTCCGGCTGCTGTTGACCGTCAGCAGGCTG
>CAZOQK010000176.1:0-5397 GCA_964581735.1 uncultured Halobacteriales archaeon
ATGCAGTACACCGAGCCGTTCATCGGCGACGCGGCCGAGGCCGCCCACGAGGACGGCGTCGACCGCGTCATCGGCCTCCCGATTTACCCGCTGTGTGGCCCCTCGACGAACGTCATCTCGCTGGACGAACTCGAAGCGGAAATCGAGGCCCTGGACTGGGACGTGCCCTTCCAGGCTATCACCGGCTGGCACAAACACCCCGGCTACAACCGCGTGCGTGCGGAAAACATTGACGACTTCGCCGACAGCGAGGGCGTCGACCTCCACGACGAGGACACCGCCCTCATCTTCTCGGCGCACGGCACGCCCAAGCACTACCTCGAAGAGGGGAGTCGCTACGACATCTACGTCGAGGAGTACTGCTCGGTCGTCGCCTCGCTGCTCGGGGTGTCGGACTACCACATCGGCTTCCAGAACCACGAGAACCGGGACATCCCCTGGACCGAACCCGAAGTCGAGGACCTCATCAAGGATATCGACGCCGAGCGCGTTGTCGTCGAGCCGGTGAGCTTCCTCCACGAACAGAGCGAGACACTCTCGGAACTGGATATCGAACTCACGGAGGACGCAGAGGAGGTCGGACTCGATTTCCACCGCGTGCCGATTCCCCACGACGACGACCGCATTCCCCAGACCTTCGCGGACCTTGTTGAGCCGTTCCTCGCGGATTTCGACCCCGAATACTACCAGTACCGGCAGTGTCAGTGCCGCGACCAGCCAGGCACGATGTGTCTGAACGCGCCCCAGGAGACGCCACACGCGGGCGATGTCGATGGCGAGGCCGACACGGTGACGAGCGACGACTGATGGCAGTCGGCGTCGTCGGCGCCGGCATCACCGGGCTGGCGCTGACTCACCACCTCCGCGAGCATGGCGTCTCTGTCGTCACGTTGGAGGCCAGCGACGGCGCCGGCGGCGTCATCCAGTCCCGAGAGCGCAACGGCCACGTCGTCGAACTCGGGCCACAGCGGATGCGCGCCACGCCGGGCATCCGTGACCTCGCAAGCGCCGCCGGTATCGAAGACGACGTTCTCACCGCCGACGACGGTTCCCTGTTTGTCTTTTCCCGGGGCCAACTCCGCGAGGCACCGACCGACGTTGAGCCCTTTCTCCGGACGGACCTGCTCTCCTGGCCCCAGAAACTCCGCTTCCTGGCCGAGCCGCTGACCCAAGATGCCCAGCCCCAAGAGACAGTCGCGGACGTGTTCGCCCGGAAGTTCGGGCGGGCGGCCTACAAGCGGTTTATCGGCCCGCTGTACGGCGGGCTCTACGCGTCGAACCCCTCGGAGATGCCCGCGAAATTCGCCCTGGAGGGATTGATGCGCCGGGAACGGGAGGCAGGAAGCCTGCTCTCGGCGTTCCGCGAACGGGTCGGCGGCGAAAAGTCACCACCAGCGTCCTTCCCGAAGGGGCTTCAGACGCTGCCGGCTGCGGTCGCGGAGACCTACAGCGACCACGTCCACCTCGGCGAACCCGCCGAGCGTATCGACCCGACGGCCGCCGGCTACACGCTGGTGACCGACACCGACGAGTACGCGGTCGACGACGTGGTGGTGACGGCGCCTGCCGACGTGACCGCGGGGTTACTCGACAGTATCGCCGACGGTACCGATGCGCTGGCCGAACTGACGTACAACCCGCTCGCGCTTGTCTACCTCGACGCCCGCCGGCTACCCGACGGACTGGGCTATCAGGTCGCCTACGACGAGGACCTGCACACGTTGGGTGTGTCGTTCAACGGCGCGATGTTCGACCGTGACGGGCTCTGTACAGTCTTCCTCGGTGGGATGCACGATCCGGAGATACTCGACGAGCCCGACGAGCGCCTCGGCGACATCGCGGCGGGGGAGTTCGAACGTGCGACCGGCGAGCGGGCAGCTGTCGTCGCAATCGAGCGCCGCGAACGGTGGTTTCCCGCATACGACGGGACCTGGTGGGGGTTGGAGGACCTCTCGACGCCCGACAGCGTGCATCTGGCGACGAACTACACCGCACGGATGGGGATACCGAGTCGCGTGCGCGAGGCGCGGGAGCTGGCCGAGCAACTCGCCACAGCCTGAGCCCCCGTCCCACGCTAAGGGAGCTCGACGCCGGGTAGGATATGCGTAATCTGTGGGCAACAGTTTTCAATATTGACCCCGACTCTCCCGAGTATGTCAGAGAGTACCAGTTCGCTGGTCGAATGTCCCGTCTGCGAGGCGGAGTTCGACCCGACAGCGGCGGGGGGATGGTGTACCAACTCCGAATGCGGTGAGTGGCGCTACGAAAGCTCGGACCTCTCCCTGGAGGATGCCGACGCTGAGGCTGACGGCGACGAGAGTGACCACGCGGCCAAGGCCGACGACGAGCCGACGCCCGCAATCGAGGAAGCTGACGAGGCCGCGGCCGACACGACCGATGACGGCGCGGACGACTCCCCGGACACCGAGGAGCCGGCACCTGCGGAGGACGCCGAGGAGACCAGCGACGGCGTGGCGGCGGTCGGGGACACCGCGGCGTCGGCCGCCGGGAGTGTCGAAGCAGACACCAAAGAGGCCGACGACGAGACCACCGACGCCGGGGATGTCGGGACCGGCGACACTGGGGACGCTGAGACCCATGACACCGGGGATGCCAAAGCGGACGACGCCAAGCCGGCCGACCCACCGACCTCCGAGCGCGAACCCGAGCCCGAGGTGGGTGTCGACGCCGAGCCGGCCGACGAACCGGCGGAGGCTGTCGAAATCGAGTGTCCGGGCTGTGAGTCGACGCTGGACGCCGAAGCGAACTTCTGTGCCTCGTGTGGCGAGGACGTATCCGACATCGAACCCAGGAATAATGGGGAGGAACTGACCGAGTGTCCCGACTGTGGCGGTGGTGTCGGCCCGGAGGATAGCTTCTGTGCGTTCTGTGGTGAAAACCTGGACACACATCGCGGGACCGAGGAACTGACCGAGTGTCCCGGCTGTGGGACCGATGTCGACCCCGAGGACAGTTTCTGCGTCTCCTGTGGGGAGGACCTCGATGCCCACCGGGCGGGCGAGGCAGGGCCGACAGATGCCGAGGCGGACACCGGAGCGGGTGCCGGCGAGGACCTCGGTGCGACTGCCAGCGCCGAACCCGACCCGGCAGCAGACACCGAAAGCGCCGACGACACGGAGACAGCAGTCGCTGGCGAGCCAGCGACCGAGAGCGAACCGGTGTCCGAATCGCTGGTGCTTGACGGCCGGGGCGAGGAACTGACCGTCTCGGATGGGGACACCGTCGGCCGGGAACTCCGGCGCATCATCACCGAAACGGGTGGTGACGAGGAGGACGCGGTTCGTGTCCACCGCGAACACGTCCGGTTCGAGCGCGAGGAAAGCGGGTTCTACGTGGTCGACCTGGGCCGGAATCCGACGGCACTCAACGGCACCCCCACAGCAGAAGGCGACCGCGAACCCATTGGCCCGGGTGACGAACTGACCCTCTCGGGAATCAT
Organism: uncultured Halobacteriales archaeon; assembly: GCA_964581735.1. Classification (GTDB taxonomy): domain Archaea; phylum Halobacteriota; class Halobacteria; order Halobacteriales; family Haloarculaceae; genus Salinibaculum. The sequence goes on from CAZOQK010000176.1 coordinate 3,461, forward strand.
CACACTGGCCGTCCGCGCGCCCTGACCAGAATGGACAGCGCCCGAATCCGTCGCGAACTGAGCGGGTCGATCCGGTTGCTGTGGGCCAGAGAGCGATGGCTCTGGAGCGGCCTCTTCGCCGTGCTCGCCGGTTTTGCCTTCTGGGTTGGTGCCACGGGCGTGGCGATGAACTACGGCGCCGAGTTCGCCGGCCAGCCACTCTCCGTGATGGCGTGGTCCGCGACGACGACGGCCGTCTTCGCGGTCGTCACCGTCCTCTGGGTCCTCGTCCCCGCTGCGGTCGTCACCTACCTCGTGACCGGGTACGTCACGAACGTCAGCGGGAACGTCCATACCCACTACCGTGTCGACCACCCGTTCACTTTCGTCGCGCCGTTCCTCGGACTGTTCCTGGCCGGGGCGGGTGGGGCAGTCGCGCTCGGGACTGTGCCCGCCGCGCTTGCTGGCGCGCTGGTCGCGGTCGGCCTGCTCGTTCTCGTTCGCACGCTTGCATACAGCTACCGTGTGTTTAGTTTCTCGGTCCCGCTGGTGGTACAAGCAGCACTCTTCGCCTCGCTTGCGGTCACCGCCGTTGCGCTCCTCGTGAGCGTGGCCACCCTCGCTGGCCGCCGTGCGTTCGTCGAGGCCGCCGCGACGGGTATCGCCGGGGTCGTCGGGAGCACGACTGTCGCCGACGTACTCACCGGGACGACCACCGCTGGCCCGGTCACTGTCCCGACGCTGCTCGGACTCGCGGCTGTGCTTCCCGCTGTGCTGGCGCTCGGGTACATTCTGGTCCAGAACCTCGTTGGCTTCCTCAACCGCTCGCGGAAACCGGACGTACCCCGGTCGCGGTTGCGGACCGGCCAGCGCTACCCGGACTTTGCACGGCCCGTTTCGCAGTCCCCCGACGGCGGCGCGGCACCCACCCCGAGTTCCGGCACGGCGACGGCCAACGGCGGCACACCGTCCCGGCCTGACTCCTCGTCGGCATCAGCGACCGCCGCTCCTGCCGACAGTTCGGAGACTGCCACGGCGGATGACACCGGCAGCGAGTCGGCCGGCGAGGGGTCCGAAGCCGAATCTGACTGTGAGGACCCGGCCGACGACGTGAGCCACACCCGGGTGTTCACCGCCCCCGACGACGGCGGCTTCGATGCCGACGTTCCGAACCTTGACGACGGCGACGACGCTGGCGACGACACAGCGGTTGTCGGCGGCGCCGGCGGCACCCCGATAGATAGCAACGGCTACCGGTGTCCGACCTGTGCGGACACGTTCGGCTCGGGGACCAACTTCGCGTACTGCCCCACCTGCGGGACGGAACTCCAACCGGAGTAACTGTTCTCGAAAGCGAACGACCGTCCCGGCGGCCCCCGTCAGGAAGTCCCCAGGGACGGTCGAGTCACCTACGGAAGCTGAGGGGTGACGGTTTCGCTGCCACGTGGGACACTGTGTTGGGCGTCCATCATGTGGCAAGCACCTGTACCGCCTCGTCGAATATAACTGTTTGTATGTCCAGCTATGCGGCCACGCAGCCGGACATAATAATAGTTCTGGCGCTTATTTGCGCAAAAATATACGCGTCTGTTCGGGGTGGTGGCGGGATGTCCGCCGGCGGCTCGGACTGTGCGGATGACTCGGCCGCTCAGTACTTTTCGAGGTAGCGGTCGAGTTCCCACTGAGAGACATCGACGAGGTAGTCTTTGAACTCCTGGCGCTTTGCCTCGACGAACTTCTCGGAGACGTGCGGGCCAAGGGCGTCCATGACGACTTCGTCTTCTTCGAGGGCGTCGACGGCCCCACCGAGGTTGCTCGGGAGCGTCTCGATGCCGTACTCCTCGCGCTTCTCCTCGTCGAACTCGTAGATGTTCTCCCGCACCGGGTCGGGCGCGTCCAGATCGCGCTCGATCCCGTCGAGCCCGGCCTGCAGGATGGCTGCCAGCGCGAGATACGGG
>CAZOQK010000177.1:0-3788 GCA_964581735.1 uncultured Halobacteriales archaeon
GCATTCTCCTGCTGCCACGAGTCTCGTGCGAGTGGCGACACTAGGGAATGCCGGTGGTGGGCGGAGAACCCGGGAGGGTCTGCACGAACGACAGTGAGCGCAGACGAGGCAAACCGCGTGCGATCTGCCGTTGTTCGAGCCCTCCCCGGGCGTTTTCCGAGGAACCACGAACGGAGTGAGCGATGCCGCCGTGGAATGCCCCGGAGCGATTTCGAACAACGCGGCACGCACCGGTCAATCCTGATTCCCCGAGTGGAGCCGGGGCCAGCGCGTGAGGGGGGTCACAGAACAGCAGCGCGCAGCTAACAGTACGCGGCTGTCACGTACGCGACCCATCGTGGCTCGTCGCAACACCGACGCCGATCTGTCTGATGAGCGTCCCCGTGACTTTCTCCCTGTCGTCGGGATCCCCAGTCCGATCCACGACGCCCCGCTCTGTGGCCTCTCCGAGGGTGTCCACTTCCGACAGGATGTCAAGCGTGATTTCCGGGATGCAGTTCGTCTCCATCCGGACCTGTTCCACCGCCGCTGTTCCGTTGATGCCGGCCCCGTCCTCGGGTTCAGCTGGGGCCGGTTCCGGATGCCATATCCCCCCTGGCCCACCCGTCGGCATACTCTCCGTACATCCCGCGAGGCCACCACTCATTGTCCCGCCCGACCCCAGTACCAGTTGCCACCGTCTCAGGTCCATACACCACTGCAGGCACAACAGCCGATTGCATCTTGTAGTAGCCTGTATCAGTGGACTGCCGGAATCCGGTTTTCCCGGTCCCGGATTTGGCCACGTGTCTGCAATCACGGGGCATCAAGCACCTGTACCGGGCTGGCACGGGTGGGAGTTCGTGACGGGCCGACAGCCTCCCACGGTGAATGTGCCGTCCGGCCACCGGCACCCATTTGATCATCGGGACCGACAGGCGAGTCAGTGATAGCCGACGCTGGCGAGACGGTCTACTACGTTATCAGTGACTTACATATCGGGGGAGATGAACAGCTGGAGGACATCGAGTTTCTCGAGGAACTCCTGCGGTTTCTCCGGGAGCTGGAGTCGACAGCGGAGGACGCCGAGCTGATAATCAACGGCGACGCGTTCGGCCTCTGGGAGTTTACGAAAGTCGACGGGATGGCGAAGTTCGACGCGCTGGAGGAGACCTACCCAGCGCTGTTCGAACAACTCCGGGCCACCGGCGAGACGGTCGAGATTACGCTGTTGCCGGGGAACCACGACCACGAACTCGCCGCCTACGATGAGTACGTCGACCGGCTGGCCGCGTACAACATCACGCTCGTCCAGGAGGAGTCCATCTCGCGGCCGGTGGGGGACAACGCGGTCCACTTCGAACACGGGCACCAGCAGGACCCCAACAACCGAATCGAAGACTGGGGCAACCCCCACTCGACGCCGCTCGGTTACTTTTATAATACGGTCGTGACCAGCCGGGCTGGCCAACTCTCGGACCGCGGCAAGTACAACTGGCTCAAAGATGTCCAGGCGGTCACTCCGACCGAACGGATGCCGGTCTGGCTCCTCTCGAAATACTTCTACAGGGAGATGAACCCGGTGTTGCGGTACTCGCTTGTTCCGTTCCTGCTGTTGTTCAACATCAGTGTCATCCTGGCGGTACTGCTGGGATTGGATTTCACCGGCGTCGTGTCGGTACCGGTCGACCGGGCAACGGCGTTCCTCGGGCAGTTCGGCACGGCTGGCACGGCCGCGTGGTTCCTGCTGGCAATCAACACTGCCGTGGCCGGCCTGCTGTTGCTCGTCGGCATCCCGCTGTATTTCATCAACCGTGACATCCGCAAGACTATCGACCGGTTCGGTATCTTCGAGACCTCGCTGACGGTCAACCCCAAAACGCCCTACGAGGAGGCCGCGCGCGAGGTTTTCGACGAGCGCCCGGAGACGGCAGTGTTTTGCTACGGGCACACCCACCGACCGGGGGTCGAGGAAGTGGATGGCGGACTGCTGGTCAACACCGGCACGTGGCTCAAGCGACTCCACCGCCGCGACGGTGTCATCGGCATCCTCCCGCCGGTGTTTTACCCATCCTATCAACTGTGTGTAGTGTGCATCACTGCCGAGGACGGCGGCGTGGCCGTCGAGTACCGGTCGATTACGAAACCGAGCCCGGCAACCGAGGAACTCACGCTCACCGAGCGACTGTTCACCGCCGGTCGGGAACCCGACCCCGAGCTACCGGACAAGCGGGTCGTCGCAAGCGACGAACAGGACTCAATGGACTGACTCGACGGGGACGGGCCAGCGAGAACAGTGGGGTGTGGGGTTACTCGCCGCCGGGGAACTCCTGAAAGAGCGAGTCGAAGTCGTCGTCGAAACTGGAGACGGCGGTGTCGGCTTTCGCTTCGAGTTCCCCAACGCGGTCGACCATCCGCTGGTACTCCTCGTTTTCCTGGAGTTCCGAGGGGGTCTTTTCTGCCTCCAGCGTCGCTTTCTTCGAGGTAAGTGCAAAGTACTCCTGCATGGCGTCGTCGTAGCCGTCCCGTTCTTGCATCGTCTCGACGGCGTCGCTCAGGTCCTCGCGCATCACCGGCTTGGTGAGATAATCGTCGAAACCCATATCGACAATGTCGAAGTCCGGGTCGACGGCCGTCACCATCACGACGCGACAGTCGAGGCCGCGCTCGCGGACGCGTTCGAGCACTTCATCACCCGAGTAATCCGGCATCTGTCGGTCCAAGAACACGAGGTCCACGTCGGCGTCGGCGGCGTCGAGCGCTTCCTCCCCACCGTAGGCTGTCCGAACCTCGTGGTCCAGTTCCAGCCACGTGGTGTAGAGGTCCGCAATGTCACGCTCGTCGTCGACGACCAGGATGGTCTGTTCCTCAGTCATGTGCGCTCCGGTCATATCTATCGCATTCGTCTCCCCCACTGTGAGACACCATTGGGTACACATTGCCATGCGGTATGTAAATCCACGCTGCCGATTATCACATTTGATTCTTAGCAGGGGGAAATGAAAACCCAACAATAATTTTGCCGGTTCCGGACCGTCCGAGCGCCGTGTCCGGCCCGCCCTTTGGCGCGCCAGCGCTATCATCGTCGCCGTGTCGCCACACGTTCGCAGTGACACCGGCGTCCCCTGTCTGCACGCGCCGACGTTGGACGGCCATCGATTGAATACCATCGGCCCTGGTGACAAAATTTGCTGACTCTCTCCGTAACGCGTGGTTCAGAACCAACTTCAACGCCGGCCACGTACGGATGAACATGCCGATAGAGTCGGAGGACCCCAGCGATATCAGGTCGATTGCGGTGACCGGGGAGGACATCGTTACGGCGGCCGAGACCAACCGGACAAGTGACCGGACCGCAGTTCTTCGGGTAACCCCGCCGTTTAGCGGTCGAATGCGTGCCCGCCTGCACGTTCGGCTGCACGATGACCCCCAGGAAGCGGGCGCGATTCACATCACCCCCGACCGGTTGCTCACGCCGGACCCACCAGCGTATCCGCGGCCGGCCGCGACCGAGGACGAACTCCGGTCGGACCCGAAACGGGAGTACAGCGTCGACCGGCACCGCGAGTACCACGAGGAGGCCGTCGAACGGTGGCGGGCGACACTCGCCGAACAGATCGTCGACTCGGTCTCGCTGGCACCCGAAGACGGTCCCGGGAGCGTAACCGTCCACGTGCTCGGTTGAGGGGTGATCCCTGCCCGGATGTCGGCGGTCACTCCCCAAATCTGGACAATATATTTAATCCCCCCGCACGAACATGTTGTATGGCCGCATACGGCCGGCCGTCACTGAGAGATCTGTTCGACGA
>CAZOQK010000177.1:3798-5368 GCA_964581735.1 uncultured Halobacteriales archaeon
TTCGACGAGTCGCCGACGCCACATATCGCTCACCCGCCGCGGACACACCACCGGGACTTCTATCTCGCCACTGACGGTTCCTTTAGAGAGTCCGGTGGCGGTCTCGGCGTCGTTATCGAAACCAGAGACGGTGAGCGCGTGGCTCGGCTCTCGGTTCCGAACCAAGCACCGGACAACAACGTCGCCGAGTACCGGGCGCTCCATCTTGGCCTCGACGTTCTCGCGGCCCGGACACCCGGGGACGCCCGTGTCGGGGTCCTGCTGGACCACGACCAGCTCGCCGACAACGTCAACGCCTCCGTACTCGCCGCCCGCGGGGCACGCGGCAGGAGCCCACACGAGACATCGGTACCCGGAAACACCGGGCTCCACTGGCGTGGTATTCGCGCCCGTCTGCGCGGCTTCGCTGAGGTCCGCGCCGCGCGTATCTCGGGTGACCGGAACCCAGCGCACCCGCTTGCCAACGCGCCCGACCAGTACGCCCACGTCAATCACGAACCCGACCGGTGTGTCCTCCCCGAAGCTCCGGTCGGAGCCGAACAGATTCCGCCGCCATCACGCTCAAACCGCGGTGGCGCAAGCGACTGACCCGCGACCACACCGGGGTCGCCTCCGGTCAGCCTAGCCGCTCTCGTTTTTCTCACCGTTCTCACCGCCCGTATCCCGTCGTGTGCCCACCTCGTCGTCGGGTTGCCGAGGTAGAACTAACTCATAACTTATCAGGACGTAACCAGTATAGACAGCCGAAATTTTGGGAACGTTCACAGAACGTCATAAGGGGGAAAATTTTAGTGAGAATATCCACATACACACCAGTGAGAGGTGAACCAACAATGGCAGTAAGTCCCGACACTGGACGACCCGGCCCGAGAAAACCGTTTGGCGGACTGCTCGGTAGCGTCTCGCGGTACGACCTGCTGTTGGCAGTGTTACCGCTTGGGTTCCTGCTGGCCGGGCTGGTATATCTGGTGTTTGCGGTTCCGTTCGAAGTGGTCATCGCGGCGGCCGCAGTGTTCGGGTTGGCCGTGACTATCGACGCGTTGTTCGTTCACCCGCCGTCGGAGCCGCCACGGTCGATGCAGTGACCGAGTCGGTCCCGGAGAACCTTTCAGTCCTGTTCCTGAGCGTCCACGACAGCGACGCCCGCCAGATTCACGATGTCCTTGACTTCGTCACCGCGCTGGAGGACGTGGACGGGTTTGTCCATGCCGACCAGCATCGGGCCGATGGCTTCCGCCCCGCCAAGGCGCTGGAGGAGTTTGTAGCCGATGTTGCCCGCTTCAAGATTCGGAAAGACGAGAACGTTCGCCGGCGATTCGAGGTCGGAGAAGCTGTAGGTGTCCTCAAGGATGTCCTCGACGACCGCGGTGTCGGCCTGCATCTCGCCGTCGACCGGGAAGTCCGCTTCGGGGTCGGTCCGGAGCCGGTCGGCGGCTTTGCGGACCTTCCGCGTCCCGGGGTTCTGGACGCTGCCGAAATCGGAGTACGAGAGCAACGCCGCACGGGGTTCGACGTTGAACCGCCGGGCGAGTTCCGCGGTGTGTTTCGTAATCTCCGAGAGCACGTCCCG
>CAZOQK010000178.1:0-5359 GCA_964581735.1 uncultured Halobacteriales archaeon
ATGTTCATCCCGCCGCGGGCGAAGGTACTGACCATCGAGGACACCCGCGAGCTCTCCCTGTACCACGAGAACTGGCTCTCCTCGGTCACGCGCGAGCGCATGGGCGAGGACGACATCACGATGTACGACCTCCTGCGCTCGGCACTACGCCACCGCCCCGAATACATCGTCGTCGGTGAGGTGCGCGGCGAAGAGGCGATTACACTGTTCCAGGCGATGAACACCGGCCACACCACCTTCTCGACGATGCACGCGGACTCCGTCCAAACAGTCATCAACCGGCTCGAAAACGAGCCTATCAACGTCCCGCGACCGATGGTCACGTCACTGGACGTGCTCTGCGTGCAGGTGCTTGCCCGCTCGCAGGGCGAGCGTGTGCGTCGTGGCAAAACGCTGGCGGAAATCGAGGGCATCGACCAGCGGACCGGCGAACTCGACTACTCGAACACATACAACTGGAACGCCACGGAAGACGAGTTCAGCGAATCGAACTCCGAGATGCTCGAAGAGATTCGGGAGGAACGGGGCTGGAGTCAATCGGACCTGCTCCGGGAGTTGCAGAACCGGCGGCGCTTCCTGCGCTACCTCCAGAAGGAGAACATCACCGACTACCGCCGCTTTACCGCGATGGTCAACAAGTACTACGTCGACAGCGAGGAAGTAATAGAGCGCATAGAGGGCACGGGCGTCGAAATCAAATCCTGATATGGTCAATCTAGCCTGGTTTCTCCCGCCGGTGTTCGTCGTCGTCGCCGTCGGTGCGTGGCTGGGCGCCAAGATCAACACCGGCATCAAGCGGCTCGTCTACCGCTTCGCTCGCGTCGTCTTCGGTCGCTTCGTCTCCGCGAATCAGGACCGCAAGCGCAACCTCCAGGCCGCCTATATCAACGACTCGTACAACGGCTACGCCGCGACGACGCTGTTGTACACTGTCCTCGCGTTCGTGTGCGCCGGTATCGCCGGGGCCTATGCCATCGCCGGCATCCTCGTCGTCTTTGAGGACTTCGTTCGCCTGCTGACCGGACTGCCGGACACGATTGCCGTCCCGCTTGGCGCACGCCTGGACTACCAGCTTATCCTCACGTCGGGCGAGCGGTGGGCGATTCTGCTGAGCAGTGGCTTCGCTATTGGGCTGTTCGCCGCCGTCCTGGCCTACATCTTCCGGTGGAAACTGCCGGAGAGCAACGCAGAGGTGCGCCGCCGGAGCATCGAGGGCGGACTCCCGCGGACGACAGCGTTTATGTTCGCACTCTCCCGTGGCGGGCTGGAGTTCCCACAGATCCTGCGCGCCCTGACCGAGAACCGCGACATCTACGGTGAGACGGCAAACGAAATGTCGATTGCTGTCCGCGAGATGGACCTCTTCGGCCGGGACATGATCACGGCGATTCGCCAGATGTCCAAACGGACGCCCAGCGAGCAGTTCAAGACGTTCTCGGAGAACCTCGCGAGCGTCCTCCAAAGCGGGAGCGACCTCTCGGCGTTCCTTGACGAACAGTACGAGCGGTTTCGCGAGGACGCAGAGGAGCGCCAGGAAGAGGTACTAGAAGTGCTCGCGACCATCGCCGAGGGGTACGTGACGGTGCTGGTCGCGGGGGTGCTCTTTCTCAGCACTATCCTGCTGGTCTTTGGCCTGACGACGACGGACACGCTGTGGCTGCTGAAGGGGCTGGGCTACATCATCATCCCGCTTGCGAACGTCGGGTTCGCCATCTTCCTCGGGCAGAAACTGAATACGCTTGGCATCTCCCGGGGCGGGAGCGACAGCATCCTCAACCGGTACAACGTGAAGACGCCGCTTCGCTCGGACCCACCGGCCGACACCCGACGTGCGGACGGGGGGCTCTCCTCGGACGGTGACAACGAGCGGATGCTTGGCCGCTACGACAAACTGAGCCGTCTCAAGCGGCTCGTCCGGAGCCCCCTCCAGACCGTCGTCTGGAAACCCGAAGTGTTGCTGTATCTCACCGTCCCGCTGGCGCTGGTGGTCGTGGCGGTCCGCTTCCCAGCCGCGCTGCTCGAGACGGGACTGAACGAACGAATCCTCGACGATATCGTCATCCAGGCGGCGCTGTTCGTGTTGTTGACCTACGCCGCCTTCCGGGAGTTGTACAAGCGCCGCATCGACCGGCTCGAAGCGGCGACGCCGGAACTGCTCGAACGGCTGGCGAGTCTCAACGAGGCCGGGATGTCCGTCGTCGAGGGGTTCGACCGGGTCCGGGGCTCGGACCTGGGCGTGCTCACGCCGGAAGTCGACCGCATCTGGCGTGACGTGGAGTTTGGCTCGAACATCTCCGATGCCCTGGTCCGGTTCGGTCGCCGGGTCCGGACCACTGCGATCACGCGGGTGGTCGTCTTGTTGACCAACGCGATGGAGGCCAGCGGGAACATGGGCCCGGTGTTGCGTATCGCGGCCAACCAGTCGCGAGCGGACCTGAAGATGCGCCGCCAGCGTCGGCGCCAGATGCTGACGTACTTAGTCGTCATCTACATCTCCTTTGCCGTGTTTCTGGTCATCATCCTCTCGGTCAACGAGGTGCTGGTGCCGAGTCTGCCCGACCAGGTGCCGACGCCGGATTCGACGAACCGGCTCGGCGTCGACACGAGTTCCTTCGCCCGCCTCGGCAGCGTCGACAAGGCCGCCTACACACTCGTCTTTTTCCACACCGCACTGATTCAGGCGGTCTGTTCGGGCTTTATCGCCGGACAAATCGGTGAGGGGTCGCTGAGAGACGGGACGAAACACGCCGCCGTCATGCTCCTGATAGCGTACGTCGTCTTCGTCGTGGTGGCGTCGCCGGTCGCGTCGATCGCCGCCGGGGAGGCCACGGCGACCGGCGATGCAGTGCGCATCGAGTCGGCGTCACTCTCCAGTGGCGGGTGGGTCGTGGTTCACGAGGACGGTATCAATTCCACCGTCATCGGGCGGAGCGCGTATCTCGAACCCGGGCAACACCAGGGGGTGATAATCCCGCTTGACAAACCGGTCGAGGAGAACACTTCCGTGTATATCGTCCCACACCGGGACACGGATGAGGACAAACAGTTCGACTACGAAGGCCCGCCGTACCTCCCGAACACGAAGCAAGCTGACAGCCCCTACAAGTCACAGGCCGCAGGGTCACAGCCGGGTGTCAGCATCGACGTTGGCTACATCGGCGGCAACCGGACCAGTGGGTCTTAGCCCTCCGGGCCCGTTTTCCCGACGATGACAGTCCACGCAGACGACCTGACAATCGAGTGGCTGGGTTACGCGACGGTTCGCATCGCGGGCCCGGACGCCGTCGTCTACGTCGACCCCGGCCGTTACGGCGTCCTGACCGGCGAGTGGACTGCCGACAGCGAGACCGCCGCGGGCACACACCCGCCGGCGCGTGACTACCGCCCCGAAGACGGCGATGTCGTCTTCATTACACACCGCCACCACTACGACCCCGACGGCATCGAGCGCGTTGCGGGCGACGGGGCGACGGTCGTCCCCTTCGACGGTATCGATGTCCACCGGATGGACCGCACCGATACCCGACCCGTAGAGTTGCCTTACGAGGTGCGGTCGGTCGGACTGGACACCCAGGGGGTGGTCAGCAGCGTCATCTTCTGGACGGTCGATGCCTACAACCACGAGGACGGCCCCCACACCCGCGCGGACGGGGCGCCGATTCACCCAAAAGGCATGGGCTGTGGCTACCTCCTGTGCGTCGGTGGCACCCGCGTCTTCCTGCCGGGGGATACCGACGTACTGGATGGCCACGGGGAACTCGACGTGGACGTGTTCCTGCCGCCTATCGGCGGAACGTACACGATGGACCGCGAGGCAGCGGCGGCCCTGGCGGTCGAGATGGAGCCCGAGCTGGTCGTCCCGACCCACTACAACACGTTCGTGGCCATCGAAACCGACGCCGCGGCCTTCGAGACGGCGCTGGTCGACCACGGTGTCGCGGTCGAACGCGACGAGTAGTTACGAGGCCACCTGTAGTTCGACAGTGAACGCGCCACCGCCGAGGTGGCTCTCCTCAACCCGGACGGAGCCGTCGTAGAGGGCGACGAGTCGCTCGACCAGGTAGAGTCCCAGGCCCGTGCCCGGGCTGTCGAGTGACATCTCGCCCCGGTCGCCGTGAAGTCAAGCACCGTCCCGCGGGTGAGGTCTGCCCGCTGGTCGCCGTTGCGCTCGTGTCGACATCGGTGACGAGCGGTCCCGTGGCGTCCCCGACACCGCCGCCGGATGCGACGGCCTCAACCGTAACCGTCGCTGTTTCGAGTCCGCCCGGAGCACTCCCGAACGTCGCGTTGACGGTTGCGGTCTCCGGCACCGCGGTTATGTGCGGGAACGTCGCGTGGCCGTCCTCGTCGGTCGTCGCCGTTACGGGGACAGTTCCCGGCCCGTTGACGATGCTGGCGTTCACCGTGACGCCGCTGACCGGGTTGTTGTACCGATCCCTGACCCCGACGGTGACACGCTCGGGCGGACCGACTGGCACGCTCGCCCGTGCGGGCGAATCGACCGTGATGTGGTGTGGCCCGGGCTGACCGGTGCCCTCGCCGACACGAACGCGGCCGAGCCGCAGGTCGTGGCTCGCGTTGCCTTCGGGGGAAATAGTCACGGTGTCGTATGGGTCACCCGGCGAGACAGTGACATTGTCGTAGACGTGCCCACCCTCGCTACCGAACTCGTCTGCAAGCAGGTCGGTCCAGGTCTCTTCGTCTAAGCGCGTGGGCAGCCGAATCCCGACCGGGCCGTTGGGCCGGATACTGATGTAACTCTCCCAGTCGTCGGCCTTGCGGTCGATCTGGGTGACGTGCCCGTGTTCGGCGTCAAGGTACTCGGTGCCGATTTCGAGTGCCTTTTGTATGCGGTCTGCCACCGACCCGTCCATCCGCATGACATCGCAGAGCTGTGACTGTACTTCATCGCCCACGAGACGGCCATGTGGACCACTCATGTGACCCGATGCGGTTCGCACCTCAATGACGGGTGGTGTTTCCGGCAGCCCCTGTCGACGTGCCTACAGCACACCCATCTCGGTCAGCCGCTCGGGCAGGTACGTGTCGGTCACGAAGTCCAGCCCACGGGAGGCCAACGACTGCTGTTCGGATTTCTTGCCGATGTCGAGTTGCAGCTCGATCTGCTCCGTCCAGAACTCCGTCTGGTACCGTGGGTCCTCCAGTTCGGATTCCAGGGCATTGGTGTCCGAATCGCTGAGCGGGTCCGTCGGCAGGTCGTACTCTACGATGTCCTCCGGGCGGATGCCGATGAAGTCGGCCTCGGGCGTGGCCAGATACTCCGAGAGGTGGGCGGACTTGATGGAGCCGTAGGCGACGGAGCCGTAGATGCGGTACGACCACGGGTCGCCGTCGGTGA
>CAZOQK010000179.1:0-5338 GCA_964581735.1 uncultured Halobacteriales archaeon
ATTCAGTGGTCGTCCTCGCGCCACTTGTGTTCGCACTCGGTACAGGTGAAAAACCGCGTCTCGGACTCGTCGGCGGCGCGAATCTGTTTCATCTCGTAGGCGGCTCTATCGTTGCCACATTCGGGACAGCGGGCTTTGGTCGTTGGCCCCATGGCTTCCGCGCCCGCCTCGCTCATATCGACGACTTCCGACTTTTCCTGGCCCTGTGTTGTGACCATCGCCTCCTCGGTGGCGTCGTCACGGAGCGTCTCGTGGCCACAACTGCCACAGACCCACCGGTCGCCCTCCGTTTTCATCATCGAACCGCATTCGTCGCAAAATTCCATGTCGAAGGACTACCGGTTTCAGAAATATAACTCCCAGGTTTAGCTGTTTCCGCTCCACTCCCGGCAGGCGTCCATATCCGCCATCAGGTCGCCGTGGAGACCACAGTACGGCGCGATATCGCCGTCGGCGCGGACGTACTCGAAGTGTTCGCAGTTCCCGCAGTACCTATCGGGGCTGCCCCGCTCTTCGACGGCCCGTTGGACGTTCGCGTCGGCGGCTGCCGGCGTGGACCGGCCGTTTCCCCCTGTGTCGACCGCCCCCGAACCGTCACCGGCCGGGGTCGGCCGCGTGTTCCTCTCGGGTATGCGGTCCCTCCTTGCGGGGTTCTGTCCGGGGGTCGTCTCGTCCACTGTTGGCTCCGGGACGAGCGTCCCGTCGGCGTCGCCCTCGCGGTTGGTCTGGGTGTCGACATCGCCGTCGGGCTCGCGGCCGAAGAGGCCGACACCGCCCATGCCCGGGACACTGGTTTCGTCGCTGACGAGCGTGATAGTGCCCTCGTCGGTAATTTCGAGGCGGGCGGTGCCGCCGGGGTCAGTCCGGGTCTTGAACGTCGCAACGCCGACGAACAGACACCAGAACGTGATGAGCGTGCCCAGCGAGTACAAAAGCGTGGTGACAACAGCCATCATCGGGTCCGCCGCCACCCAGTCGTACGGGTACGCTGAGGCAAAGAGCGCGACGCCGAGGAGCGCGAGACTCGCCCCGATTGCCGCCGCGCCACGCGTCGCCCGGCCGGCGGGCAACACGGTGAAGATACCGACGAACACCGCCGGCACGCCCAACCCGGCGAGGATGCCCGCGAGTTTCCGTGCCTCGAACACCGAGAGACCGACGCCCACGGTGAGGTCCGTCGTGGCGATGGGGATGGCACCGACGGCCATCGCCGCCCCCGCGACGAACAGGCTGGCGCCCGCGACTCGTCGTCGCCGTGTCGCCACACTCCCGACGCCCCCGTCGTAGACATCGGTAAGACTGGTCATAGGCGTTTATTCCCCCTTGAGCTACAAAACTACCCGTCAGACGGCCGTCACACGCGGGGCAGTTCGGGACCGATTCGAAAGCACTAATCACTGGGGGGCTGAATCCCGGAACATGGCTGATGAGGACGAAACCGAGGAGGAGCCAGCCGTCACACTCGGTGATGGCACCGCCGTCAAGGGGGCGCCCGTCGCCCGCGTCGCGGCCCGTCTGATGTGGGGAATCGAAAAAAGCGAAATCGAGACCCGTGAGGGCGACACCGTGGTCCGGACGCCCGACGGCCCGCAGAAACTCGCCGCAGTACTGGAGGCAGTCGACGAGACGTACTTCGCCACGCGACAGGAGTTCACCGACGCCGTCACCGAGGCGCTCGGCACCGGCCCGGTCCCGACCGAGTAACCTTCGGGCACCGTCTTTTTGTCTCCCGCCCGCGTCCATCTCTGTATGGTACTCCCCATCGATCCCGCGGCGCTCGACCCGGACGACATCGGCGAGGAACAGGTGGTCCTGACGATGGCCCACGACGAGGCCATTGAGTTCGTCCGCGAGGCTTGCGAGACGGCGAACTTCGGCGTCCCGGTCGAGTTCTCGCCGTCGGACCTGCTCAACGAGAAGGTCGACGCTGACCGTGACCCCTACTACGTGCTGGGGGCGTGCAACCCCGCCGTCGCCGACCGGGCGCTCGGCGCCTCGGCGAACAAACTCGGCGCGTTGATGCCGTGTAACGTCGTCATCTGGGAAGAAGAGCCGGGCCGCCAGCGCGTGTATCACGTCTCGATTATGCGCATCGCCCGCCTGGTCGGGATGGCACCCGACGACGACGCGTGGGCGGACATCGTCGCCGAGACCGGCGGGTACGTCGAGGACCTCTTTAGGAGCCTCCGTGACTCCGAACAGGCAGTGGCATAGGGGAGAATCCAGAGCCGACACGCCAAGAACCCATAGTCGTCGGCCCGAATCGGGGCGGCCCGCGGGCCCGGCGACAGCGCCACACCGCTGTGCCGGACCTGAGTGACGGTTCCGGTGGGTCAGACCGTCTTGAGCGCGTCCCTGATTCGGTTCGGCTCATCTGCTCGTTTTGGGTCTCCCCGGCGTGTTGCTGGACGAACTCGATGAGTTCGTTCTGGTTCTCAGAGCGAATCATGAACTCACAATCCATGCCGGCGTCCCGGCAGTTCATCTCATTTCTCATCTGACTCACACCGTCTCTCAGTTGTTTCGAGCGATACGTAGTCATGGCCCGCTCTGCCCGGACTTGGCCGGGGGTACCATATCGGGGGACCCGCTTACTCGTCGGCCCGGTGGATGCCTTCGGGGAAGGCCTTGGCCTGTTCGAAGGCCATCGTCTGCCACTCATCGTCTTCACTCAGACGAACCTCGACACTCCCGTCGGGGATGGTCGCGTCAGTCTCCGTCGCGTATTGCCTGACGGGATGCTCTGTGTACTGTGACCGTGCGACGGCCCTCGTGGGGGCGATTGCCTGCCAGCCACCGGGGTGTGTACACTGACCCATTCGTGGACACCGCCACGGGGCCGGTGGCCATCACGAGCGTTCCGGGGATGCGGTACTGTGTCCCTACAACGTCCCATGGTATTCGCCGTTGGCCACACCTCACTCCGTGGGACCGAGGGGTGGGATGTCACTAAACTGCCCGGTCAGATAGTTACAGCATTTAGATACTTAATCCCGGCCCGATTATATCTGGATGGGCCGATAAGGCCTGTGTCATCTCCGGTCGCTATCTATCCACCCACATCCACCACCCACCACCCCACCAACCGTCTCCGGGATGTCACTCCGAGGCCGATTGCTGACCAATCTCGGCCTCACGTTTTAGAAATCGCCCAGCTGTGACTGAACCCCCGATACCATCGTGGACTTTCGCCGGAGGTCCGTCAGCGACACCGGCAGTGCCGTGGCCAATTCCCGGACGGCGTCGTGGAAGGTCTCTGCCGTCGCGTACTCCCCGTCGAAGGCGTGGCGAATCCCTTCCCGAATCTGCCAGACGCCGACGGGTGCCCAGTAGGACTCGCTTGCGTGTCTGATGACGAGACACGTCGCCTGCCGGCCGCTGTTCTGAAGATGCTCCAGGACGGCAAGCCGCGAGGCGTAGTACGCACCGGAGGTCTCGTCGACGTAGGCGGTCCGTCCCTTGTAGCCCTCGTCGTCGGCGGCCATGTAGTAGGAGCCGTCGGGCTCGGGGTTCCAGATGCTCCCCGGTGCTTTCAGTTCGACGAGTTCGAACTCCCAGTTGCCCGGCGCGAGAATCACCCAGTAGTCGTTCCCGACGTACTCGTTGTACCAGACTTGCACTTCGTTGACGGTCTGTTCGGTCCGGATGCGCCCGCGGAGATACTGCCCAACGGTGTCGTCGACGGCCGTGATGGACCACCGCGTCGGGACGAGCTTCCGGTTGTGACCTTGGCCGAGGGCGCCCGCCGAGAGAATCGTGTTGATGTCGTACACGTCGAACCCGCGGCGGTAGAGGTAGTTCATCGCCCCTTCGGCCTGCCAGTCGTCGTCCTCCAGGGTCTTCTCGACGGGCCGCGGGACGTGGGGGTTCTCCGTCAAGTCGGCGTCGGTCGCACGGGCACGCGGGCCGGTCGGCGTGGAGATGTCGTCCAGTGAGAGGTCCAGTTCCGGCGCGGTGTCCAGTCCCAGTTCCACGTCAACGGGCCGGTCGGCGATGGCTACCTCGCGCTGGACGCCGACGAAGCCGTCCCACACGTCCGAGACATCGACCTGTGCCGACCGCGTCGAGTTGAGCAGCCCGGTCCGGCGCTGTAACACGTCGTCGACATCGTACCCCTGCCGATACCAGTCGCCGCTGGTCGCGTAGTCGGCGGCATCAGCGTCCTCGGCCATCGGCGAGAGCAGCCCTGTCGAGACGCTCGGGTAGTTCGACCGCCCGACGAAGATTTCAGGCGCGGTCGATCCGAACAGGGAGTCACCCTGGACGGTCTCCTGGAACTGCCGTTCGACATCGTCGAGATAGTCGGTGATGGCGTAGGATTTCTCGGCGGCAAGGCGGCGCCGCTCGGCGGCCTCGTCGCGCTCGAACCCCTCGACGAACTCGTCCAACCGCATTACTCGGTAGGAGGATCCTCCGGGGTATGAATCTGACTCTCGGCCCCCTCAGGGATGACCCGGCGTTGGGTTTTGCCGAGCGAAAAGGACACCGCCGTCCCCTCCCTCTGCGGAGTCGACCCACATCTCACCTCCGTGACACTCGACGATTCGCCGTGATATCGCCAGGCCGATGCCGATACCTTCACCCGGCGTATCGGCACCGCGCTCGAGGATGCCGAAGATATCGTCCCGATCGTCCGCGGGAATCCCGATGCCCCGGTCTTCGACAGTGAAGACGTACCCCTCGTCGCGTTCGTCGGCCCTGACCTCGATTTCCGGGGCCTCCTCGCCGGCGTACTCGATGGCGGTCGAGAGGAGGGTTTGGAACACCTGCGAGGGCTTTGTCCGGTCGGCTCAGCGGCGGTGCGTGGGTCACTGTCCTCGTCGGTCACTGCCACCTGTTAGCATAGTCCAACAGTTAAGCGATTGTATTGCTCGCGAAACAGGAAGGGGTCGGGGCGTCTAGCTGTGGATGCCCATCGCCTCGATCTGCTCCTGGTAGCGGTTCCGGATGGTGACTTCGGTCACCTGCGCCACGTCGGCGACCTCCCGCTGGGTCTTTTTTTCATTACAGAGCAGCGATGCGGCGTAGATCGCCGCGGCGGCGTAGCCGGTCGGGGACTTGCCCGAGAGCAACCCCTTCTCGGCGGTGGTCTCAATTATCTCGTTGGCTTTGGTCTGTACCTCTTCGGAGAGTTCGAGTTCCGAGCAAAAGCGCGGGACGTACTTTTTCGGGTCGACCGGCTCCATCTCTAGGCCGAGTTCCTGTGAGATATAGCGGTAGGTACGCCCGATTTCTTTCCGCTCGACCCGGGACACGTCAGAAATCTCTTCGAGGCTGCGCGGAATCCCCTCCTTCCGGCAGGCGGCATACAGCGCCGATGTGGCGACGCCCTCGATGG
>CAZOQK010000180.1:0-5314 GCA_964581735.1 uncultured Halobacteriales archaeon
GTGATTATCAGGTTCACGGGGGGTCACCTCGGGGGAGCATGGGATTTCTATGCCCGGAGTGGTTCTAAAACGTTTCGGGTAATCGACAGACAACGTTGGTGTGCGGGTGTGTTCGCGTGTGTGCGCTTGCGTGTGAGGTCGCACGCACAAAGGACTCACCTATGTCGCGGGAACCCGGCAGGTGTCGGTGTCGACGTACCGGATGGCACTCCCGACCAACAGGAGGATACTGGCGGCGAGGAAGAGGCCGCCGACGGGCGAGGTCGGGTCGAGGAAGGCCCAGTAGACGGGGCTGGCAGCGGTTCCGAAGACACCGCCGATGGCCGCGTAGAAGGCGGGGGCACAGCAACAGCAGGCGGTCGCACCCGAGGACGTGACAGCGCCGAGCATTGCTTCAGGGGAATCGGGGGCGCCACCGGTCTGCCACTGGCGGGTGACGAGACCGGCGTTGAGCGCGACGAGGCCACCCAGGACGGCGATGAGAAGCGCCGACCCGACGGAGACATAGCCCGCGGCCGGAATCGCAGGGAAATAAAACTCGACGGCGGGCCAGTAGACCAGCGGCGAGGCGACGGGATGGAGGCGAACGAACGCCTCACCAGTGGTTCGGACGGTCGTATCGGGATTCAGCGTGACCGTCCCTGCCGAGACGGCGAAAAAGACCGAGAAAAGCAGGAATGCAGCGGCGGTGACCGCGCGGGAGGTGCGGTCCGAGAGTGCGCGGACGAGGCGGTCGCCACCGTCACGGGCGAAGACGTAGGCGATTGTGACGGGGACGGCGAAGACGACGAGGTAGCCAAGCGGGTTCGTCAGCCCACCGTGTGGCATCACGACAGGATAGGCAATCCAGGTGGCGAGGACGAGGGCGAGTGCGACGTATCGGGGACGGTCGTGCCACCGCCAGCGAACGGCGACGAGACTGCCGAGTGCGAGCACCGAGGCGACGGTGATGTTGATGAGGCCACCCGAACTCGCCCAGGCGGGGGCGACTTCCGGTGTAACCTGAATCTCGACGAGGCCAATGCCGCCGACGAGGACGGCGAGTAATCCACCGAGGAGTGCACCGACGCCGACGCGCAGGCCGCGCTCCCTACGGGTGAGACGCCGCCAGCCGAGGTACAGGCCAGCGAAGCCGGCGACGACAAGCGCCACCAGCAGCCAGTGGGGCGTCCCGGCGTGGGTCGTCCCCGCGTGTGCCGCGACCGGCTGTGTGAACGCGAGCGCGGCGAGTGCCACAAGCGGGGTCGTGAGACGACGGTTGTGGGGCATTATCCGATCTTACCGCAGGAGGAGAAAGACGGTTTCGGTGCGGGCGGCGGTTCGAGCGCGGACTACTCCAGCTCTTCCCGCAACAGTTCGTTCACGTCGCCGGGGTCGGCGCTGCCCCCAGTCTCCTGCATTACCTGGCCGACGAGGAAATTCAACGCGCCGTCCTCGCCGCTGTGGTAATCCGCGACAGCGTCCGGATTCTCCTCGATTGCCGCTTTGGCCGCCTCCTGGACTGCGTCGCCGCTGGTCTTACCGAGTCCCTCGGCCTCGACGACAGCGTCGGGCGCGGTACCCTCGTCGAGCATCGCCCGAAGGACGGTCTCGCGGGCGTTTTTCGCGGTAATCTCGTCGTCAGCGACGAGGTCGACCAACCGCTTGAGTTCGTCCAGCCGGTCGTCGACATCAGTGATGGCCATATCACGGTAGTTGAGTTCGCCCAACAGGTTGTCAGCGACCCACGTCGCCGCGAGGTCGGCGTCGAATTCGCTGGCCACGTCCTCGAAGAAGTCCGCGACCTGTTTCGTGGAGGTGAGTTTATCCGCGGCTTCATCGCTCAGCCCGTACTCCTCGCGGAAGCGCGTGCGGCGGGCGTCGGGCAGTTCCGGAATCGCTATCTCGTTTTTCCAGTCGGCGATTTCAAGCGCCGGGAGGTCCGCCTCCCGGAAGTAGCGGTAATCTTTCTCCTCTTCTTTCGAGCGCATCGAGACGGTGATGCCGCGGGATTCATCCCAGTGGCGGGTCTCCTGTTCGACGACGCGGCCCCGCTGGACGGCGTTTTTTTGCCGCTGGGCCTCGTATGCCAGTGCCTTCTCGGCCCCTTTGTGACTGGAGATGTTCTTGACTTCCGTGCGGTTCGCGTCCTCGAGCACGTCGGTGTCGATGTGGCCGTCCTCGCCCACGTCGTCGGCGTCGACGACCGAGAGGTTGGCGTCGATGCGGAGGCTACCGTCGCGTTCGGCGTCGAACACCCCGAGATATTCCAGCACTTCCTCGAGTTTCGCGAGGAAAGAGCGAACCTCGTCAGCGCTCCGGAAATCGGGGTCGGTAACGATTTCCAGCAGCGGCGTCCCAGCGCGGTTGTAGTCGACCAGCGTGTAGTCGGCAGTGTCGATAGAGCCGCCCTTGTGCTGGAGACTGCCGGGGTCTTCTTCAAGATGGGCGCGCTCGATGCCGACGGACCGTCGCTCGCCCTCGACGGAAAATTCCAGTTCGCCCGCCTGGCAGATGGGGGCGTCGTACTGGGTGATCTGGAAGTTCTTCGGGAGGTCGGGGTAGTAGTAGTTCTTCCGGTGAAAGCGGGTTCGTTCGGGAATCTCGGCGTCGATTGCCTTGCCGACCTTGACGGCGGCCTCAACGGCGCCCTCGTTGAGCACGGGGAGCGCGCCGGGGAGGCCGAGACAGACCGGGCAGGTGCGGGTGTTTGGTTCGTCGGCGGGGGCCGTCGAACAGCCACAGAAGATCTTCGTGGCTGTCTCGAGTTGGACGTGGACCTCCAGCCCGATGACGACCGCGAGGTCCCCCTGTTCCTGTACTTGCGCCATTACTCCGCGCTTTGGCACGCGGTGGCTAAAGCCTGACGCACCTGATAAGCCTGAGTGAACGCGCTTGGCTTGTGTCGTGAGAACGTATATCAGCCTGTCTGCCCACCATGGTACTATGCCAGGAGGCACACCCCAGACACTCCGACCGTTCCTGTGGCGCGCGGCAAACCTGTATCCCGACACAGAGATCGTCTCGCGTACACACGACGGAATCACCCGGACGACGTACAGCGACTATGCCGACAGCGTCGCACAGTTAGCGAACGCGCTCGACGACGTGGGCGTCTCGGACGGCGACCGCGTCGCGACAGTCTGTTGGAACCACGCGAAACACTTCGAGACGTACTTCGCCGCGCCAAACAGCGGCGCACAACTACACACCATCAATCCGCTCCTCCCCGACGAACACCTCCAGTACATCGTCGAAGACGCACAGGACCGGGTCATTTTCGTCGACCCATCGCTGGCCGAAAAGGTCGCGGGCGCGTACGACGAGGAGACGTTCGACAGCGTCGAGCAGTTCGTCGTCATCGGCTCCGAGGTCCCCGAGGTTGGCTTGCCCGACGCCGTCGCCTACGACGAGTTTGTCGCGGGCCAACCGACCGACTACGACTGGCCCCAGCTAGATGGGGAGACACCAGCAGGAATGTGCTACACGTCGGGGACGACAGGCAAGCCGAAAGGCGTCGAGTACACGCAGTCGATGCTCTGGAGTCACACGATGGCCGAACTGACCCCGATGGGGATGAACATGGCCGACACGGACGTGGTGATGCCGGTCGTGCCGATGTTCCACGTCAACGCGTGGGGGATGCCCTACGCGACGGCCGCGGCGGGCGCGAAACACGTCTATCCCGGCCCCTCGCCCGACCCCGCGGACATCGCCCATCTCATCGAGGAGGAGGGAGTCACGATTACTGCGGGCGTGCCGACGGTGTGGCTCGGTCTGCTCGAGTACATGGAGGAAGAGGAGGTCGACCTCTCGACGCTCGACGAGATCTACATCGGCGGGGCGGCGGCCCCGGAGAGTCTCATCCGCCAGTACGACGACCTCGGTGTCACCGTCGTCCACGCGTGGGGGATGACCGAAACCTCGCCCATCGGCTCGACGGCGACGCTGAAAGGCACGCTGCAGGACGCCGACTACGAGACACAACTGGACAAGCGGGGCAAGCAGGGGCTGGCCCTTCCCGGATTGGAGTTCAAAGTCGTCCGGGACGACGGCGAGCGCATCGAGTGGGACGGCGAGGATTTCGGCGAACTCCTGATTCGCGGGCCGTGGGTCACCACCGAATACCACCAGCGCCCCGAAGCGAACGAGACGGACTTCGAGGGTAACTGGCTGCGAACCGGCGATATCGTGACCGTCGACGAGGACGGCTACATCGACATCGTCGACCGGGCCGACGACGTCATCAAATCCGGCGGCGAGTGGATATCCTCACAGGAATTGGAGAACGCGATGATGGCCCACGACGCCGTCAGCGAGGCGGCGGTCATCGGCGTTCCCCACGAGCGCTATCAGGAGCGACCCGTCGGTTTCGTCGTCCGTCGCGAGGGCGCGGATATCGAGGACGACCAACTGACCGCGGAGTTGAGCGACATGCTAAGCAAGAGGTTCCCGAGTTTCTGGGAGCCCGAGCGGTACGTCTTCATCGACGCCGTGCCGAAGACGGCGACCGGGAAGTTCTCGAAGAAGGACCTCCGCGAGGAGTACGGCGAGGAGTCACTGCTCTCGGAGTAGGGACACCCTTGTTTCCTTTCCAGATAATGAATACACAGTCGAACGAACAGTAGTGGGAATTCCCGGTGTTTCAAGCCGTTTCCGTTTGTAACGCGCACGTGTCTGATTGTAAACCATTGTCTGACGCACGTTTATGTGGGCGGCCTGTAACAGTGTGTTTATGTGCGGCAACCGAGTCAAGGAACTCGAATCGCGGGTCAAGGAACTCGAAGCGTCGGTTGAGGGGCTGATCGACGAACTGGTCGAGTGCAAGGTGCGGCTCCGGGAACTGGAGAACGCCGTCGACGACGATCTGGGCTTCGTGCCCGAGTCGGAGTCGGCCGACCCGGGGACCGAGGAGTCAAGCGACGAGGACATCCGGGTTCCCGAACCGGGACAGGCCACAGAGGCCGACACATCTAACACTGAGGCCACCGAGGAATCGGACAACACGGAGGAGTCCGGGTCCGATATCATCGTGGCCTGAACCCGGGACTCCACCGCGAGCACCCCTATGCACATCAAAGAGCTCGTCCTTGACAATTTCAAGAGCTTCGGCCGGAAGACGCGGATTCCCTTCTACGAAGACTTCACTACCGTCAGCGGCCCGAACGGCTCGGGTAAGTCCAACATCATCGACTCGATTCTGTTTGCGCTCGGGTTGGCCCGGACCTCCGGGATTCGCGCCGAGAAGCTGACCGACCTCATCTACAACCCCGGCCACCAGGACGGCAGTTCCTTCGAGGGTGAGCGCCAAGCCAGCGTCGAGGTCATCCTCGAC
>CAZOQK010000181.1:0-5302 GCA_964581735.1 uncultured Halobacteriales archaeon
TCCCTTCCTCGCCGACGGCGCCGTGGTGGTGTTTGCCGCCGATGGCCTCGATGGTGTCGTGGGTGAGGGTCGCCCCGGTCGTGACCAGCGCGTCGACGTAGCCGTCGCGGATGAGGTCGGCGACGATGGCGCGCATCCCGGCGGGGACCATCGCCCCAGCCAATCCCATAAAGACTGTCGTGTCCCCGTCGCCGAACATCTCGGTCGTGATGTCGGCGGCCTCGTGGATGGTTCGGCCACCGATGCCGCTGTGGGCGTACTCCGCGGCCAGGTCGGCGACGCTCATGTCGGCGCGGGCCTCGGCGTGTGCCACCGGGTTGTGAGCGAACTCCTCGCGGTCGGTCTCGTCGGTCATTGCACATCGGTGGGGGACGGGCAGGCTAAAACACGACGATGATGGGACAAGAGGTTTGACCCGTCGGGCGCAACCGTGTGAGAGTGACAGCTAGCCCCCCACCCGGATACAGCGGGCCAGCGCTCGCCGGACTGGCGGCCGACGCTCGGACCGACAGCGAGGAGAGACTCACCGTGACCGCCCCGTTCATCGGCGAGGCTATCGGCACGGTGCCGGCGTGTACGCCCGCCGACGTGCGGGCGGCGGCCGAGCGCGCGCGGACGGCACAGGGGTCCTGGAGCGCCCGCCCTGTCGCCGAGCGGGCGGCCATCGTTGAGCGGTTCGCCTCGCTTGTGGCGGACCGTCGGGGCGACCTGCTCGACCTCATCCAAGTGGAGAGTGGCAAGGCCCGGTACGACGCACTTGAGGAGATACTGGACGTGCAGGCGACGGCGAGCCACTACGCCGACCGGACCGCCGCGTACCTGGCCCCCGAATCCAGAGCCGGTGTCGTCCCGTTCCTGACCGACGTGCGGGAGTATCGGGACCCCTATGGCGTGGTCGGCTTCATCACCCCCTGGAACTACCCGCTGACGCTTGCCGCCTCTGATTGCCTGCCGGCGCTGCTCGCTGGCAACGCCGTCCTCGTCAAACCGGCTGAACAGACTCCACACACCGCGCTGTTCGTTGCCCGACTCCTCCGAGAGGCTGGCGTCCCCGCGGACTGCTTCCAGGTGCTTCCGGGCGAGGGCGAGCGGCTGGGCGAGCCGCTCATCGAGTCAGTCGATGCGTTCAGTTTCACCGGGAGCACCGCCGTGGGCCAGGAGGTGGCCGCGATCGCTGGTCGCGAACTCGTCCCGACAACGCTCGAACTCGGCGGGAACGGCCCGATGGTCGTCCGGGCGGACGCGCCGCTTGGTCGGACCGTGACCGGCGCGGTCCGGGGTGGCTTTGCCAGCGCCGGACAGCTCTGTATCGCCACTGAACGAATATACGTCCACGAATCGAAGTACAGTGCTTTCTGTGACCACCTCGTCAAACGCGTGCGCGACATCGACCTCGGCACGGGCTTTTCCTACAGTGCCGACGTGGGCTCGCTCATCTCCGAATCCCACCTCGAAAAAGTCCAGTCACACGTCGACGAGGCCGTCGACGCGGGTGCGACGCTGTTGACCGGCGGGAGACACCGCCCCGACGTTGGCTCATGCGTTTACGAGCCGACAGTGTTGACCGACGTGCCCGAGAGGACGGCCGTCGCCTGCGAGGAGACGTTCGGCCCCGTTGTGACCGTCACGGCCGTTGCCGACGACGAGGAGGCGCTCGTTCGGGCCAACAACGGCCCCTACGGCCTCCACGGCTCGGTCTGGACGGGTGACCCGTCCGCCGGCCGTGACGTGGCCCGTCGGCTGGATTGTGGGACCGTCTGTGTCAACGACGCCTATATTTCGATGTGGGCCTCGACGGGCGCGCCGATGGGCGGGCGAAAGAATAGCGGCATCGGCCGCCGCCACGGCGACGAGGGCTTCGAGAAGTACACCGAGACACAGAGTGTCGCCGTCCAGCGTGGCCATCCGGTCGCCCCACCCGCGGGCGTCCCGAACCGCGTGGTCGCAGCCATCCTGACCGGCTATCTCAAACTCATGCGGATCGCGGGACTCCGATGAGTGTCTTTCTCACCGGCTTCCCCGGCTTTCTCGGCGTCGCGCTGACGGAGCGACTGCTCGCACGCGGTGAGACGGTGACCTGTCTGGTCCAGCCACGCTACGCGGACGCCGCCGGGGACCGGGCAAATGCGGTGACCGACCGAACCGGTGTGGCCGACGACCGCGTCTCACTCGTGACCGGCGACATCACCGAGCCCGACCTGTCGATGGACGACGCCGAGACGGTCCGCGAGCGCGCGACGGAGTGTTATCACCTGGCCGCCATCTACGACCTCGGCGTCGACCGCGAGCCGGCCGAAGCGGTCAACATCGGCGGCACCGAGCGCGTCCTTGAATTCGCTGAGCGGGCGGATGTCGACCGTCTGCACTACGTCAGCACCTGCTACGTCAGCGGTCGCCACGACGGCGTCTTCGGCCCGACCGACCTCGCCGTTGGCCAGTCGTTCAACAACCACTACGAGGCCACGAAGTTCGACGCGGAAATCGCCGTGCAGGAGCGCATGGACGAGATTCCGACCACGATTTACCGGCCGGCGATCGCCGTCGGCGACAGCAAAACTGGGGAGACGACGAAATACGACGGGCTGTACTACCTGCTCCGGCTCATCGACCGCCAGCCGGGGCTCGCCGTTGCGCCCGCACAGCCACCCGCCCGGCGCTACGAGTTCAACGTCGTCCCGCGGGACTTCGTTGTCGACGCCATCGCCGAACTGAGCTGGCGCGAGGATACTGTCGATACGGTGTTTCAGCTGTCGAACCCGAACCCGCCGACGATGCGGCAGTTACTGCGGCTGTGTGGTGACGCGCTCGGGCGGCGCGTCCTGCGCGTGCCGGCCCACGCCCGCGCGACACGCCGGCTGCTCGAACGGTTCGGGTCCGTCGCAGCGTTGCTGGACGTGGAGCCGGCGACGATGGATTACCTGGCCCATCCGACCCGCTATAGCTCGCCACACACCCAGCGGGCACTCGCCGGGACCGGGATTTCCTGCCCCCCGCTGTCGGCGTATTTCGACACGCTGGTGGCGTACATGCGCGACCATCCCGAGATATCGGCCGACGCGATGACCTAAAGGCCGGTCGGGTGATCGATATATGTCGTCTCGACGCCCCACTCGTCGACCATTGCCTGTAGGTTCTGCACGCCGAAGGTTTCGGTCGCGTAGTGACCGGCGAGGAAGACGTGCATCCCCGCCTCGCGGGCCTCGTGGTAGGCCTGCTGTTTGCCCTCGCCGGTGACGAGCGCGTCGACGCCCGTTTCGATAGCCTCGTCCAGCCAGTCGGTGCCGCTGCCGGTGACGATTGCCACGTCACGAATCGGCGACGGGCCGAACTCCAGCACCTGCACGCCCTGGCCCTCTGTGTCGAGGTTCGCTTCCAGTCGCTCGCCGAGCGTATCGACGGTGTAGGGGTCGTTCGCGGTGCCCCGCTGGCCGATGTACTCCCCGCCGAGTTCGCCAAAGGGCGAGCGATTCCTCAAATCGAGGACATCCGCGACACCCGCGGCGTTGCCGTAGTCTTGATGACCATCGAGGGGCAGATGCGAAACGTACAGTGCGATGTCGTCGTCGACCAGCGCGGCGATACGCCGGTAGTGTTTGCCGGTGACGCGCGCGAACCCACCCCAGGAGAGGCCGTGGTGGGCGACGAGCAGGTCGGCCCCGGCGTCGCGGGCGCGGTCGATGGTCTCGACGGCGGCGTCGACAGCGAACGCGGCGGTGTCGACAGCACCCGTTTCGGGACCGACTTGGAGGCCGTTTGCACTCGCGTCGAGGTCGGCGTAGGCGTCGGTCCGGAGTTCGTCGTCCAGTCGCGCTGTGAGTTCCTGGCGGTCCATACCCGACTGTTGGCTACCCCCCGTCCTATGCGTTGTGTCGTCAGTCGGGCCGGACGAGTCGGTCGCCGTCCTCGCCGACGAGCCCGCGGTCGACCGCGAGGTCGATAACCTCCGCGCACTCGGCCCGCGAGAGGTCGTACGCGCTTGCCGCCACCGTCTCGATTTCCTCGCGCCCGACCGGAAACTCCCGGTTCTGGAGCAGTCGCATCACCTTGTTGTACTCCAGCGCCGAGATGCTCGTCCGGGCTGTCGCCGCCGTCTCCTCCTCGTCGGTCGATGCCGTTGGACTCTCGTCGCTCGCCGCATCGTCGGGGCCGTCGTCGGACCCCGTGGGAGTGTCGGCGTCGCCAGTCGGGTCGGTCCCAGTGGCGGTGTCATCGTCCGACTGGAACTCCGACGGCATCTCGGCCTCCATCGCGGACGCTAACTCCTCGTCGCCGCCGTCGTCGCTGTCGTCCTCGTCGAGAATATCCGAGTCGATATCCCCTGCCAGCGCATCGACATCCTCGGCGGTCACGTCCTCGCTGGCGTCGTCGCTCCCGCCGGTATCGAGGGGGTCCCCAACATCCGGTTCCCCGACCGTCCCGCTCTCCGCCGTCTCGTCCCCGTCGGTGCCCCCGAACGCGTCGGAGGCATCCGCCTGCATCGCCGACCGCAGGTCGTCGTCCTCACCGCTGTCGTCGCCGTCGTCCAGGATATCCGGATCGATATCCCCGGCCATATCCGCCACGTCGTCGGCCGTCACCGCGTCCTCGTTGG
Organism: uncultured Halobacteriales archaeon; assembly: GCA_964581735.1. Taxonomy (GTDB): domain Archaea; phylum Halobacteriota; class Halobacteria; order Halobacteriales; family Haloarculaceae; genus Salinibaculum. The sequence continues at coordinate 4,592 of CAZOQK010000181.1, forward strand.
CCGGTTCTGTGTCGTTGCTGGGTTCGCTCCGGTCCTCGGAGTCCGGGCGGTCGTCGTGTTCCCCGTCGTCGGCTTCGGAGTTGCCACCGCCACCGTCGAGTGTCGCGTCCTCGATGAGCGGGCCATCGTCGGCGGCCGGGTCGGGGCCAGCGACGGTGTCGGACTCTGGGCCACCAGCGTCGCCGTCCTCGCTTGTCGTCCCGCTGACGGTGTCGGTTTCGGGCGCTTCCCCGCCGGACACGGACGGAATAGCCTCGAAAATTGTCTCCAGTTTCTGATGGCAGGCCGGGCACAGCGTCGCCATCGTCACGTCCTCGCTGTCCCGGAGTTGCTCGGGGACGACGGGGTACTCCTGGAGGCGCTTGTCGAGGGCGGCCCCACAGAAGTAACACGAAGAGAGGTGGTCCATACCCCAACCGACCGGTGCAGGCGGCAAAAACCCCACGCCCGTTCTGGCGATGGCGATGAGTAGTAGGGGAGTTTGACAGGACAGTTGATTAGAACAGCAAGAAAGCCCCACCCCGTTGTGAGACTGGTCAGTCTGTGCGGGTGGGACTGAAGGGGCCGCAGTCTGGAGGAAGGCGGGCGCAGCAAGGCGCGAGGCGCTCTGCGCCTCGGCACACGCAAATAGCGCGGAACTACCTTCTGTGGACCATGCAAGCGGGCCAACGGCCCGCGAGCAGACGGCGCTTCGCGCCATGAGCAGACACC
>CAZOQK010000182.1:0-5286 GCA_964581735.1 uncultured Halobacteriales archaeon
GCAGATCGCTTCCTTCGCAAGGAAGAGGCCCTGGGTTCAAATCCCAGCGAGTCCACTCCCTCTTTTTACTTCGTCGGGTGTCCTCGCGAGCCTGTGGCTCGCTGCGGGCACCTCTCTCTGCTTACGGGCGCTTCGCGCCCGTTCGCATGGTACGAGAGAGCTTTGCTCTCTCGCTACTCGCAAAAACTAGGGGAAAAACGACCGTCACGCTCGCTCCGCTCGCGCGGATGCTACCCGCTACGTTGTCTGTCTGCTGGAGAATGCTCTCTACCAGAATAAGCACGCTTGACGAAAGCGAACAACTCCGATTCTTATCCGTTTTTCCAGTCTTCGAGAAACTCCACGGAGAGACCAACATGTTCTGCAAGGTCCCGGATGCGACTCTTTTTGCCCCGCCTATTGAGCGATGTGTGGAGATAGTATCCGTTGGTCAATTCGTATGGAATCCTCATTTCCTCTCCGTTGGGGTGCACTGGTTCGACGTTGACAGAGCAGTTCTTCTGTGCATGTGGCGGGAAGTGAGGTATCTCAATTTCACTAATTAAATCATACTCTTGAATTAGATAGTCGACTGCAGCCCCCATATTCTGCTTTTGTCGAGTGTGTGTCTCACTACCGGCGTCTGGAACCAGCCTCCCGTCTGAGAACCGAACACATATTCCTCCTTTTCCTGTATCTTTTCTGGACTATCTGAAGTAGACTGTTCGCTGCTTTCCTCTGTTTTTTTGCTCTCAGAGTCTAGCTGCGGGGTCTCACTCACGAACTGCCGTTGCTCGCGGAGTACCGAGACGAGGTTCTGCACAAATACACGGGACTGTTCCTGAATGTCTATTGTGAGTTCCCCTACTTCGTCTTCTACGGCTGTCGAGACCGATGCAGTGACACTGTTCTCATTTTCCTGTAAATAGCGGATGGCTCGGTTGGTCTCTGCCACCTGTTCAGCTATCCCGTCAGACTTACCAGACCGGATAGATTCCTTCGAGAGTAGCTCCAGCACTTCGGGACTCTCGGAGAGGTCATCGAGGTCGAACTGAACAACGGACACTTCCTCTCCGCCGTTCTGGTGATGGTTCTTGGTCAGAACCTCGAAAGACTTCCCGTTGGTCAGAATCCCCCAATCCACGTCGAGTTCCTGTCGCATGTAACTCCGTAACTGCTGGACTTCGCTATCGGTGAGTGTCGACCGGACGGGTTTGGCCTCCACAAACACCACTGGTGACTCACCGACGAGCAGAGCATAGTCAACGTGTGTGCTTCCAGACGCCATCGGGATAGTGTATTCCAGCGCGACTTCGGTAGAGTAGAGATTCCAGCCGAGGAGTTCGAGAAACGGTTGAACGAGTTTGACCTTCGTGTTTTCCTCGTCCATCTGCGGTGACGACTCGATGAGTTGCTGACACCGATGGACGGACTCCTCAATTTCGTCCCTATCCATTGCCAGATGTTCCGTAACGTATCCTTTTAAAACGTCGGACGACTGATCGTAAACTCTCGATAGGACTCAGTAACGCAGAGGCCGCTCTGGACCGTAGATATACTCAGATACTGAACGTCGTTCAACTGTGCTCGTCTATCCACTGACACCACGCGTCGAAGTCTTCGGCACCGCACTGGGTAGCAATTGAGCGGAGTGTTCCAGTCGGAATTTCGTCCTCGGATTTCATTGGCACGGTGACGATACGCACCTCGTCAGTATCGGGACTCTCCCAGCGGAGTTTGAGATGGCTGCCGGTTCGGCCGGCTTTTCGATAGCCGTGGCTTCGAAGGACCTTGGCAATCTCGCGGCCGGAGAAGTTTGTCCGGCCCATCTACTCCATGAATTCGGGAATGTCCTCATCTCCCACCTCAGCGGGGTCCAGCCCCATCTCCCGCAAGTCCTCGTCCGAGACGGGCTCGCCACTACCTTCGTGAAGCTCCAGTGCTTCGGCGAGCATTCGTAGCGCCTCTGCTTTGGTGTCGCCGAACGAGGCGACGCCCGTTTCCACATCCTTGGCAGTAATCGACCCGTCGTCCTCGTGGATGAACTCCACTCCCTCACCGCCAGCATCACCGTGAGACGACTTCGCCATACGTACCGTTTGCGCGCTTCGAGACAAAAACCCTCGCCCACAACCTCAATACTATCGAGTCCAACACACGCTTGTGACACGCGAGGCCGCACACGCGGGGTTCGAGCGCTTCGTCGAGGACGCCATCACCCACACCGCCGAGGAGTTCAGCGTCTCGCGGGCGCTCCGGCAGGGCGTTCGCGGGCCGGGCGGGAAGGTCGTCGACCGGCTGTTGAAGGATTCGGAGACGCTGTGGCGACGGGTCGTCCAGCCGGAACTGGACGCCTACCGCGACGAAATCCTCCAGCAGTTCGACATCGTTCTCGACTACGTCGAGAGCGACGAGTCCATCGGCGCCTTCCGCGAGGAGTTGCTCGCGGTCGACTCGTACGCCGCGGCGCTCCGTGAGGAGATTCGTGGCGAGGAGCGCAAGCAGATTCACGACGAACTCGTGGCGCGGCATCGCGGGCTGGGGGACGCAGTCGCACCCATCGTTGCGGCCGACACCGACGACTTCTGGACCGCAGTCAGCGACGCCTTCGACCGCAAACAGGCGACGGCGCTGGTCGAAGACCACTTTCGATTCACGACGCCGCTTCAGGAGCGCCGGAACGCCTACGAAATGGCGACGGCCTTTGACCCTTCGGAGATACTGGGTGGGCTAGGGTCGCTACTGGGCGGACGGATCCCTCGCATCGAAGTCGAGTACACCGATGAGGCGTTGCGGTCGATGCGCCGGGCCGAACAGCGGGTCATCGCCGAGACCAAACGCGAACTCGACCGGCACTTCTAGACCAGCCGGCACCAGGCCCCGAACTGAGCGACGGCGAGTACGACCATCGCAGAGACGGTGGGCCAAGGGATGCGTCGCCTCGTGTACCCCAGCGCGCCGACGACCAGTAGCGGTGCGGGTGCGACGCTCGCGAGCGCGACCGGCCGCGGGATGACAGTTGGCTGGAGCGCGAGGACAGTGGCGGCGGCAAGCAATGCGATAGCGACGTATACCGTCCGAAGGCGGCGTCGTGACCACTGGACGGCGAGGGTGCACTTTCCAACGGCGGCGTCGGCCTCGCGGTCGGGCCACTGGGTGGCAAAGAGATTCAGGAGGACCACGAGAAAGAACGGAACCGAGGCGAGCGCCACGCGGTCGAGTGGGCCGCCGACGACGGCCGCGCCGTAGACGGGGAGCGCGAGACCGCCGAGCGCGGCGTTGTCGAGTTCGCCCCAGCCACGCCAGGCGAGTCTCAGCGGGCCGACGGAGTACTGCCAGCCGAAGACAGCGATGACGGCGAGGAGTGCGAGCGCAGGGGGCGAGAGGAAGCCGAGGCCCGCTCCAGTGATGGCGAGTGCGGTCCCGAACGCGAGCGCGGCCGCTGCTGCTCGAAGGATGAGCCTGCGGTCCAGGCCGGACTCGGGGAGTGCACCGCTCCCGCCTGAAAAGGGTGTGCGCTCGGTCAGCGCGTCGGTCTCGTAATCAGCGTACTCGTTTGCGTAGTGGACGCTTGCGGCAACCGGGAGGAGTGCGCCGAGGCCGGCAGCGAGCGGTCGGGGCGAGAGTGACGCACCGCTTGCCGTGGCAATCTTGACACCGAGCGCATAGACGCCAGCGATGAGAAGCAGTTGCGACGGTCTGCTGGCGGCCCAGAGGACGCCCACCCGATCGGTCACGCCTGATGTATGAACCGGACTCACTTGTCCGTGTCGTGGTGGCCCCAGAATCCCGGCCGTTTCTCGACGGTCAGGTCGCCCGTGACCTGGACCTGACAAGCCAGTCGGAGCCCGCTGTCGGCCCTGTGTGGTGGGAAATCTAGCCGCCAGCGTTCCCGGCTGTTCGGTTCGTCGACATCGCCCTCGATGGCGACGGCACAGGTGCCACAGGTTCCAAGCCCGTGACAGGAGACGGCCGTCGGGCCGTTATGTGGGGACTGTCCGCCGTTGAGCAACACGTCCCGCAGGACGGCCCCCTCCTCGCACTCGATGCGCTCGCCGTGGAACTCGACAGTCTGCATACTAGTCCTTGGGGTGCCAGGGGCTTGTGTCCCCCGCCTACAGCTCCCGGAAGGGCGCGACGCCGGGCGTCGTGACGACGGCGAAAACGGCCTGGAGCGGCCCGCCGACGCGGATGTAGTCGGTAAAGCGGCAGCCGCCGGGGGCGCAGACGAAGAGGTTAGTCCGGTAGCCCACCGGCCTAATGAAGGCCGTCGAGGCGGCGAAAGTCACCGCAAGGACGAACGAAATCCGGGGCGAGCCCAGTTGGATGGCCGTCTCGTAGGCGACGGGAGTCACCAACACGACGCTTGCGTTGTTGCTGATGACGTTCATCAGGAGGGCGGTGACGACGTAGAGAAGCCCGAGTACGCCGATGAGCGTGAGCATCCCGCCGAACATCAAGACGTACGAGAGCGCAAGCAGGAGTTTGGAAGGGGAGATTTTCGCACGGTGAGCGAGGTCAGAACCCATCGGCAGGAGGATGGCGACGGCGGCGGTGTTGTTGATAACGCCCGACAGCGGGCTGACGATGCCGATGATCGCGCCAAGGTGGTCGGGTTTCGCTGTCGCCGGTCAAGGCCCGAGACCCAGTGACCTAACCACGGGATGACACCGGTTCACTGGACGCCCTCCGAGAGGATGAGCATCGCGAGCACGGTAATCGTCGCGGTGCTTGCAAACCCTGAGAGGCCGCTGTCGAGTGCGACGGAGAGGTCCGCGTCGGGTGGGCAGAGGACGTAGAGTGGCTCGCCGATGAGGTCGGCATCCGCGAGGCCTTGTGTGATGAGGCCAACGAGCAGGAGGGCAGCGAGGATGCCGATTGCAGTCACGTCGACAGAGACCAGCTCGGTGGCAAAGAGCACGAGCGCGGAGACGACGGCCATCGCCAGGGTGACTGCCGGCACGTCTGGGCCAACAGCCGGCCCCGGTAACGGTTCAGCGGTCGTCGTCGCGCAGTTCCATCCGCCCGACGAGGTCGTAGGCATCCTGGCCCTTCCGGATGCCATCGAGTATGGCGAAGGCATCCGACGGCGAGAGGAAGTGCCGCGTCACCGCCCGGCCAAGCGGCGTCGGCTCCAGCCCGTCGATGAAGTCGAACTCCAAGAGCTTCCCCAGGGCGTGTTTCGTCGGTATCTTCCCGACCATGGACTCGTTGAGCCCCTTCGCGCCCGACCCGGCAACGGTGATGTTCGCCAGCGTCTCCGCGACGGCCGATTCCTCGTCGTATCGGGTGGTGACCGACTCCATC
>CAZOQK010000183.1:0-5247 GCA_964581735.1 uncultured Halobacteriales archaeon
CCCTGGAGGTGGGCAAAGAGTGCGTCTTCGGCCCCGAGCAGCTGAACGGTGCCGCTTGGCTGTTTCGCGAGCGATTCGAGGCCGCCGGCGAGTGCGATGAGCCGTGCGGCCAGTACCGGTCCGGCCAGCGCCGCGAGGTTCGGTGCGACCGTTGGCGTCGTCGCTTTGATGTACTGGCCCAACGCTTTGGCCTCGTCGGCCAGCCCGACAACGCGTCCCGCGAGCTCGACAACGCGGGCTTCGACCGGCGTCTCCGGCTCCCATTGGGCGATGGCTCGGGCCCCCTCGATGCCCGGTTCCGCGTCCTCGTAGTGGGTGCCGGCCCACTCCGCGACGCGTTCGGCGAGTTCATTCGCCGTCGATTCGCAGTCGTCCATCGCCCGAACGGCGTGAATCAGTTGCTGGTCGTCGCTTAGCTCCGCCTCACGAACACCCGCGCGAGCGGCCGCTATCGTCGCCGCGTGCAGGCGCTCGTAATACTCATCGGTGTCGGCGGCGAACCCGCTCTCGACGGCCCGAGCGGGCCAGTCGTCGGGTCCGCTGGCCGACCCGTCACGGATGGCTGTTGCTGCCTCGTCGTCCCCGGTATCGGCGAACCAGCTCTCGGTCATACCCGCCATACTCCGTCCGGCGCGAAAAACCTGTGTTCTCGCCCCTACTGGAAATACGAAATATGTTCTCGATCTAACGTTGGACCCGATACAAAGCCGTTTTTTCGGTGCAATTTTTGTACCTTGCTAGCGTACGGCAGGAGTATGACAATTGGGGACGGCGAACCTGTGTGGTTGCAAGCGGAACGGAACTACGTAGACGACTTCGAAGGCCGGGGGACGATCCCGGAGTTGTTCGAGGAGAGCGCCGAGGCACACCTCGATGTCGACGCGCAACTCTACAAAGGCGGGGTGTACGAGCGGTCGCTGGCGGGTGTCGTCCCGCGGGCGGACCCGGGCCAGTACGCGGCCATCACCTACGGTGAGATGCGCGACATCGTCCGGACGCTCGCTGCTGGGTTTCGCGATATGGGCCTGGAGGCGGGAGACCGGGTCGCCATCTTCGCAAACACCCGTATGGAGTGGGCACAGACCGACCTCGCCCTGCTTGCAGCGGGGTGTGTCGTCACCACCGTCTACACGGAATCCTCGCCCAACCAAGTCGAGTATCTCCTGAGCGACCCCGGCGCGGACGCCGTCGTCGTGGAAAACGAGGAACTGCTCGACCGCCTCCTCGAGGTCAAGGACAGTCTGGATCTTGACGACATCGTCCTCATCGACGAACCGGGTGCCGCCGGCGAGCGGCCTGACGTTCACTCGCTAGGTGAGGTCTACGACCGGGGCAACGAGGCCTTCGACCACGAGACCTACCAGTCCTGGCTCGGCGCGACCGACCCCGACGACCTCGCGAGTCTCATATACACGTCGGGGACGACGGGCGAACCGAAAGGCGTCGAACTCACCCACTGGAACTTCCGGGCGAACATCCACCAGACTCGCCGGCGCATCAACGGCACCCAGCGTGAGGACATCCACCTCGGTCCCGGGACCCGCTCCATCGCCTTCCTGCCGCTCGCCCACGTATTCGAGCGGCTGGTCGGCCACTTCCAGATGTTCAGTTCAGGGGCCACAGTCGGCTACGCCGAACACCCCGATACGCTCAGCGAGGACCTGAACCTGATTCGCCCGACGACCGGTGCCAGCGTCCCGCGGGTGTACGAACGCATCTTCGATACGATGCGCGAACAGGCCGGGGAGTCCGGACTCAAGCGGAGTATCTTCGACTGGGCGCTTGGTGTCGCCCGCGAGTACCAGGACACCGACAACGCCGGCATGGTGCTCCGGGCGAAACACGGCCTCGCTGACCGCCTCGTCTACAGCACTGTCAAGGAGAACATCGGCGGCAAGATGGAGTTTATGGTTTCGGGCGGTGGGAGTCTCAGCGAGGACCTCTGTCGCGTCTTCAACGGGATGGGCCTGACCATCGTCGAAGGGTACGGCCTCACGGAGACGGCGCCGGTCGTCTGCGTGAATCCACCGGACGACATCCGGCCGGGAACAATGGGCGTCCCACTCGTCGGTGTCGATGTCTACGTCGATGAGTCGAAAGTCGCCGACAAGAAGTTCGAGGAATCGACCGGCACTGTGGGCGAACTGCTGGTCCGCGGGGACAACGTCACCCGTGGGTACTGGAACAAACCCGGGGAAACGGAGCGGGCCTTCACCACAGATGTCCCCGAAAGCGCGCTTGATGAAACCGAAGCGGACGAGGACGGCGAAACGCGGTGGTTCCGGACCGGCGACATCGTCGAGCAGACCCACGACGACTTCCTCATCTTCCGCGAGCGGCTGAAACAGTTGCTCGTCCTCTCGACGGGAAAAAACGTCGCGCCGGCCCTCATTGAGGATCGCTTTGCGACGAACGATAGGGTCAACCAGGTCATGGTCATCGGCGACGGGCGGAAGTTCATCAGCGCACTGCTGGTCCCGAACTTCGAACGGCTCGAACGGTGGGCTGAACAGGAGGGCATCGACATGCCCGAGGACCGCGAGGCACTCTGTGCGGACGACCGCGTCCGGGGCTGGATACAGGAGGCAGTCGACGAGGTCAACAGCGACCTGAGCAAGACCGAATCGGTCAAGCAGTTCGAACTCGCGCCACAGGAGTGGACCGCGGAGAACGACCTCCTGACGCCTTCGATGAAGAAGAAACGCCGCAACATCCGCGAGGTGTACGGCGACCGTATCGAGGCGATCTACGAGCGCGAGGCCCCGCCGGCCGACGACTGAGTCAGGCGTCCATTCGACCGCTGAGGTCGACGTACAGTCGGTTCCTAAGAATGTCGGCGTTGATGTCGTATGTCATACTACATTGTTGTTCAACAACGCAGCTGCAGGTTTGACCCAACCTGTTAGCGACTTATATGATGACCCGGACCGTTCGGGTTCGGGGGCCATCGCATTCAACGAGTCGTACAGACTGCCAGGTCCCGAGCGCGAGCGAACCGTCCTCAACTGGGACCGTCTCACCCGGGCCGACGAACAGCGACCGGAGGTGTGCGTCGGCGTTGCCGTCCAGTTCGTCGTGTGCCCAGCCGTCGTCGGGAACGAGCTGTGACAGCGCGGCCTCGAAATCATCGAGCAGCCGGCGTTCGGCTTCGTTGATAGCGATGCCGGCCGTCGTGTGTTCGATAAAAACGGTCACGGTGCCGGCTGCGTCCGCCGGGAGAGCCGCCTCGATACGGTCGGTGATGTCAATCGCCCCGAGTCGCTCATCGGTCGAAACCGTGATTTCGGGCATGCCGGCAGTTCCAGCCCGGTGATAATCAGGATGATACTTTCTCGGGGGGCTCCACAGGAGCGTCGTCGGCATCTACGATGTCCACGTCGATGTCACGCCCCTGGCCGATGTCGTCGAACTGTCGCGTGACCGCCGTCGGTGTCGTCGGCCCGACGACGCGGACCTCGCTGTCGAGGCCGAACTGGACGAGCTGGTCGACGACGCTGTCGACGCGCCTGATCGCCGAGCAGGTGATACCCATACAGTCGCTGAGGTCCGTCACGAGCAGGAACTCCCTGTCGAGTACACGGGCGGCCACTACCGCCGTCCGTTCCAGCCGCTCTAGATTCGCCGCTGTGACCTGGCCCGAGAACGTCATGTGCAGCGTATTCGCATCAGTATCCGACTGCAGTGAATGCATACTTGTATGGAAGCACCTAAGATAAGAATGGACAGTACCTAACGAGTTTGTGACTTAGGCGAGCCACTCCCCGGGCTTGGTGTCGTAATCGATGTCCGTCGCCGCGAGGTGTTCGACGGCCTCCCAGTTCAGGTCCTTCTCGCTGAACTCCATCCCGTCGAAGGTGATGAGTTTACCACGCTCGGTCGGTTCGGGCTCGCTGTCGCGACGACGTGCCACCTCAATGTCGTGGTCGTCGAACTCCTTGGCGATGGTCCGGAGATGGACGGGCCGCCCCCAGAGTTCGAAGACGCGTTCGAGCGTGTCCTTGGCCTGCTCGATGTCCAGCATGACGCCGTTGTACTTGTGATCCAGCAGGAGTTCGTTGCGGTTCTCGTGGTTGCCGTCGGCGACGACGATGGTCGGCTTCCCGAAGTTCGTGAACTGCAACATGAGCTTCTTTTTAACGTCCTCGTGGTCCGTCGAGGTGACCCGGAAGTCGTCCGAGGAATGCATGTACTCGTAGGTGAAGTACTCGTTGTCGTCGACGAACTCCTGGGTCAGGAACTCATCGAGGAAGGTCACATCGTTGTGACTCTCCCGAATCTCGCGCATCCGGTCCCAGCCGACGGTGTAGTCGACATCCGCGACGGCCTCTGCGACGCTGGCGTACTTCGCGTCGTCGAACATGTACCGTGAGACCCGCTCCAGTTCGTTCTGGCCGATACGAGAGAGGAAGCCACGGTACTGTGGCTTGACAAGCGAGTAGTGGCGCTCTGCCATGCCCTCGTAGGAGAGAACCTTCCACGGATAGGTATCTATGTCCAACTCACCCGCGCGAGCGCGCTCAAGCGCGTCGGCGTCGACGCGTGGGTCCTCGGGGTCCAGCGCGTCCGGATCGTCCGGGTCGACAGACGCCACCGCCCTGTCGGGGTCCAATTGCTCCATCACGTCCTGGAAGTCGATGGTATCGTGGAAGTTCCGCCACGTAATCCCCTCGACACGGAGCAGTTTCTCCGCGACGTGTCGTCGGTTTTCGGTGTTCTCGACGTACTCCCAGAGTTCAAGACCGAGCGCGTAGGGGTTGAGCCCTGGCGACCCGAGTACCTGGCTCATGTGGTCGGCGTAGGTGACGAACTCCTCGTCGTCGGCGAAGTTCTCGTCGGCCATCATCAGGGACTCCCAGTAGCTGGCCCACCCCTCGTTCATCACCTTCGTCATCTTCTGTGGCGCGAAATAGTACGCCTCACGCCGCAGCATCTCCAGAACGTCCTTCTGCCAGTCGGCCATCTCGGCGGCTTTCCCGGCGTCGTCGTCGTACTGTTTCCCGTGCTGACGGAGGAACCCGAGGATATCCGGCTCCGGCTCCGCTGGGAAGGCTAACGAGTCGCCGTCTTCGGACTGTGCTTCGAGCCATTCGTCGTCGAACACCTGCTGGCGGACCTCTTCTGAGAGGTCCAGTTCGCCCAGGTCGGCCTCCAACTCCTCGGGTTCGAACTCCGGGCCCTCCCCATCCGGCGCGACTGCCTCGTACGGGCTGTGCTGGTCGATGTTGTCCTCGAGACAGAGCACGTGGT
>CAZOQK010000184.1:0-5151 GCA_964581735.1 uncultured Halobacteriales archaeon
GGTCGGCAGCGGTGACCTCGGGATGAACATCGGCATCCTCTTTGGCTCAGTCGCCGTCGCAGTGGGTGCGCTGACCATCGCCCGCCGGACGCTGGATACGCTGGGCAACGACCTGACACAGCTCCCCCTGACCGCGGCTATCGTCGTCGCGACGGTGAGTGCGACCATCGTCACGGCGCTGTCGGCTATCGGCATCCCGGCGAGTTTCGTCATCATCGCGACGATGAGCATCGTCGGGCTCGGCTGGGGGCGTGCCACCCGGACCACGACGGTCGCGGAAGGGGTCCGGGGGGGCAGCACTGCGATGTCCCCGGGCGCGCTCGCCGGCGACGAGGAGGGTGAGGATATCCCGGAAATCGGCGAGGAAGACCCCGAGGACATCCCGCAGGCAAACGAGTTGTTCAACCCCTCGACGACGGGTCGCGTCGTCCTGATGCAGAACCTCGTCCCAGTGCTTGCGACGTTCAGCGCGTATCTCACCTTCCGCTTCGTCCCGATATTTGGCTTCTGACTCAGCCCCCGGCGGCCCCGCCGAACTGGTCGGCAAAGTGTTTCATTACCTGCTCTTCGGCCCGGTGGAGCGCCTTGCCGGCTGTCGGATCTATGAGACCGAGTTTGGCGGCGAGGTCGCTCAGCAAACACCCCTGGGGCGTGTCGTAGTACCCCTCCAACAGGGCTGTCCCCACGATGCGGTGCTGTCGTTCGGTTAGCAACTGCTGGTTCTCAAGGCGTTGCTGGACGTACTCAACGGCATCATCATCTCGCGCCAGCGCCGGAACGTATTTGAGGCGCAGTTTGACTATCCGGAGACGGTCGCGGCCGACGCGCTGGCCGCCGAGTGACCCGAAAACGTTACTCCGGATGGTGACTGTGGTCGTGCTGGTGTGCCCAGAACTCCCCTGAGACCGTGACCTCCTTTTTGAACAGCGGCACCTCGTCTTTCAGCCGATTGATGCCGTCTTCGACCGTTTCGAACGCCTCCTCCCGGTGGCCCGCGAGCACGACGACGAAGACGATGTCCTCGCCCGATTCGACCACGCCCGTCCGGTGGTGGAGCAACACCTCGTAGATGCCGTCGCGCGCCGTTAGCTCCTCGCGAATCTTCGCCATCCGCTCGGTGGCCACGCCGTCGTAGCGCTCGAACTCCAGATACTCCGTCGGGTCGTCCTCGGGCCCGTCTCTCCGCCGGACCCGACCCGTAAACGTCGCGATGGCGCCCGCACGCCCGGCGCTCGGTGCCGATTTCGCCTGCGCGACCAGCGACGCCAGCGTCTCGTATGGCTCCACGTCGTCGAGCCTCGGTACGAGTGCGTCGATGTCGACATCGTCGGCAGTTTCGGCGGCGACCAGCGGGTCCTCGGCCTCTGCCCCGCCTAACGCGACCGTCGGCAACGCCGCCTCGCCGTACCCCTCGACGAGTGCGTACTCACAGGTGACCGCGAGGTCGTCGAGCAGCGTCGACAGCGAGCGGTCCTCTCCGCTCGCGAACCACGACCCCTCGCTCGTGACGCCGTAGGTCTCGCTCGCGCCCGCCCCACGATGCCGTGCGGTGTCTTTCCCCTTGGTATCAAGATCCGGGGCACAGTCAATGTGTTTGACCGTCCCGACACGGCCACGCTCGCCGAGACGCTCGGTCAGGCGCTCGATGAATGTGGTCTTGCCAGCGTCGGAGGGGCCGACGACCCGGATGACCTTCATATCCGCAGGTTCGACCGAGACATGCATTAGCGTGTCGGTGTGGAGGGGTACGCTCTTTTGTCGGGCACCCCAAGCATGTCTATGACACGCCGGGAGTTCCGTGACCTCGCTCCGCCAGCAGTCGCCCGCGACGCACTTTCCGAGTTGAACGTTGCAGCCGGGACGGAAACGGTCCCGCTCAGCGATGCTGCGGGCCGAACGCTCGCGGCCCGTATCGATGCGCCGCTCGATGTCCCAGGATTCGACCGGTCGGCGATGGACGGCTATGCCGTTCGTGCCGCCGACACCTTCGGCGCGAGTGAGGGCGACCCGACGACACTCACCGTCGTCGGCAGTGTCAGAGCGGGCACTGAACCCGACGCGACAGCCACGGAGGGCGAGGCGGTCCAGGTCGCCACCGGGGCGGTCCTCCCACCGGGGACCAACGCCGTCGTGCCGGTCGAGCGGGTCGTAGAGGGCGAGGAGACGGTCGATGTAACGACCGGCGTCGCGCCGGGTGCGAGCGTGATGCCACGCGGGGCCGACATTGCCGCGGGCGACCGCGCGCTCGGCCCCGGCACGACGCTCGGGCCCCGCCACCTCGGCCTGCTCGCCGCACTGGGCCGCGAACACGTTCCGGTCAGAGCCCGGCCCGAGGTGGCTGTGGTTTCGACCGGGGAGGAACTCGTCCAGCCCGGCACCGAGCCAGACCCTGCTGCCGGACAGATTTACGATGTCAACACCACCACCATCGCCGCCGCCGCCGACGCCGCCGGTGGCGATGCGACCCGGTTCACGACCGCCTCGGATGATGAAGCGGCGCTGCGGAATCTGTTAGCAGAGGCCGCCGATGGGGCCGACCTCGTCGTCACGTCGGGGTCGACCAGTGCGGGGGCCGCCGACATGCTCTATCGACTCGTCGAGGACCACGGCGAGATTCTGGTTCACGGCGTCGCCATCAAACCGGGTCGCCCACTGCTCATCGGCCGGGTCTTCGGAACGCCCTACGTCGGCCTGCCGGGCTATCCCGTCTCTGCGCTCTCGGTGTTTCGAACCTTTGTCGCCCCCAGACTCCGCGAGGTCAGCGGTGTTCCCGAACCGGCGACGGCGACGACGGACGCGAGGCTCGCGACCCGCGTCCGCTACGACGGCGGCCGCCACCGACTCGTCGCTGTCGGTCTCGTTGCCGACGGTGATGGCGACCTCGTTGCGTATGCACCCGCGAAAGGGAGCGGTGCGACCACAACGCTCGCCGAAACCGACGGTGTCATCGAGATGGCCGCGGAAACCTCGCTGCTGTCGGCGGGCGAGCGCGTCACTGTCGAGCGGTTCGACGACACGCCGCTTCCCGCACTGCTTGGTGTGGGCGAAACCGACCCAATCTTTGCTCGCATACTGGATGGTTTCCGGGCCAGTCGGTTTCTCGCGCTCGCTCCCCCGGACGCCAAACGCTGGCTCGACGACGACATCCCCGACCTGCTCGTGATGCCGACCACCGGGTCCGACGGCGACACGGCCCCACTCACGACCTGGCGCCGCGAGTGGGGGCTGGCACTTCCCGCAGGCAACCCTCACGGCGTCGACGGGCTCGCCGACGTTCTGACCGCGAACCTCCGCATCGCCAACCTCGACCAGTCACTCGCACTCCGCTCTGCGTTCGATGATGTCCTCGAAGACAAAGATGCCGACGAAGGAAACATCGATGGCTACAATCGTGAACTGCCGGGCATCGAATCCGCAGCCAGGAGCGTCGCGGCCGGTCGCGCGGACGCTGGTCTCGGCCTCCGGTCAACGGCCGAACGGCTCGACCTCGACTTTCTCCCGCTCGGACACCAACCGCTTGCACTCGTGGTGAATCAGACACGAACCGGGAAAACAAGCGTCGAATCACTCCGTAAGGAGGTCACAGACTGGCTCCCGACGCTGCTCTCAGAGACGCCCGGCTACGACCAGATCGAGTGATTCACAGCGACTCCTTGCCCTTCTCGACGACCCGAACGTCTTCTATTGCCGTCGAGGGATATTGACCGTCGTCGTCCTTTTCGGCGGCTTTGACCATGTCCCAGACGACGTTCAGGCCGGTCGTCACGCCTTCGAGCGCTTCCATCTCACAGCCGGTCTTGCCGACCGTCTCGACCGTCACCGTCAGTTCGACCGTTTCCTCGTCGAGCGAAAAGTCCGTATCGACGTTCGTAATCGGAATCTGGTGACACATCGGAATTGTTTCCCATGTGTGTTTTACCGCTCCAATCGCACCGATGCGGGCCGTCGCGAGTACCTCGCCTTTCTCGACGTTGTTTTTCCGAACGGCCTCGATGGTAGACGGGTGCAGGCGAATCTGTCCGCATGCGACGGCACGGCGCTTCGTGTCGTCTTTCCCGCCGACATCGACCATCTGTGCCGTTCCCGATCCGTCCGTGTGCGTGAGTTCCTCGTCGCTCATTCGTGATCCCCGTGACCGTCGCCATGGTCGTGTCCGTGCGCTCCGGCGGGGTCGGTCAACCCGACGACGTGGTCGACGACCGGGAGGACCAACTCATCGACGCCGAAAGCTGCTGCCTGTTCACTCCCTGGAAGGCAAAAAACCGGAACTCCCGATACGACGCCCGCAGTCGCGCGTGTGAGCATCCCATGCGGGCCGACATCCTCGACAGACTGGGCGCGGAACTGCTCTCCGAAGCCGGGAATCTCCCTGTCGAATTCCGGGCGGAGAGCATCGACAGTCACGTCGTCGGGCGTGAGTCCGGTTCCACCGGTCGTGACGACCGCATCGATACCGTCGTGGGAAACAAGTGACTCAACCCGGTCGCCGATAGCCTGCCGGCTGTCCGTCACGATGTCGCGGGCGACGACCGTCTCACCGGCGTCTTTGATCGCAGTGACGAGTGCGTCACCGCTGGCGTCCGTTTTGGCCGTCCGACTCGACGATACAGTGAGGACGCCGAACCCGATAGCCTCGGCGTCGTGTGCGTGGTGGTCGTCTGCCATTACTCCCTCTCGTGGTCCCAGCCGCAAAATACCCTCAGTCGTCGTCCGCTGCCGGGCGCGGCGGTGGCTGTTCCACGTAGTCGTCGTTGATTACCCACTCGCCGTCCGCTTTGACGAGATACTCGCCGTAGTAGGGAACGCGGTTAGCGACCGTCTCCCGGAACGCCGTCCGGATGTCGGCTCGCGAGCGGCCAGCCATCGAACGGTGGTCGTCGTGGCGGTTCAGACAGCCCTTGAATTTGCCGTCGTGGGTAACACGAACGCGGTGGCAGTTCTCACAGAAGTGCGGATTCTCGACGGGGTCGACCACCTCAACCATACCCTCGCCCGCTGCGGGACCACCAGCGTCGCCGTCGGTGAGTTTCGCGGCTGGCTCTTCGTCGGCTTCGGCAATGTAGTACCGCCGACGGTCGTGCATCTCCCGGTTTTCGACACGGTCGGCCTGCTCCTCGAGCCAGCCGTGGACGCGGTCGATGTCGATTGCCC
>CAZOQK010000185.1:0-5131 GCA_964581735.1 uncultured Halobacteriales archaeon
GGATAGAGGACGTTTGGCCGGTCCGACTCGTAGTCGTCGTCGGCCTCGTCGATGAACTTCGGGAACTCCCCGGTAATCTGCTTGAACTTCTGAAGATGCTCCCGAAGGTGGGGGCGTCTTGCTGCGTGTTGTCTCAATTCGTCCGATGGTTTGGGGGTTCCGTGTTCAGTCATGGGTAGATCATGCGACGCTACGGCTCTCGATGACGATGCCGGTACCCGAGCGCACCGAGTACCCGATGGAGTCACCCACCTGTTCGCCCATCCCGGCAAATCGCATCACGCTGATCTGCCGGCGAACGTCGTTCCCGACCTCGACCATCTCGAGTTCGAGGAATACGTCCGCGATCGACCGGAAGGGGCCGATGGCCTCCTCGTCCAGCGTCGTCGGGTCGACGGTCAGGACGACGACCTTCCCCTGGGAGATGATATCCCGGAAAAAGGAGATGATCTCCAGGGCGGCCTGCCGTTCCTCGTTTTCCCGGACCAGCGCCTCGAATTTCGGGTCGTTCCGGAGGATGGCGTCGAACGTGTCGATGATGACAACGTCCGATTCCCACATCACCTGTGCGTCCATCAACCGTTCGAGCAGGTTCATCCGGTCGTCCTCGCCGCCGTCATCGAGGAGGGCACTCTTTGAGTCCCCGATGTCGGCGTGCAGGAACAGGACGTTCTGATCAAGGATGTGGTCGACCATGTCATAGTCCAGCGAGTTCATCTGTTCGAGGAAACTCCCGACGGTCAGCTCCGTCGAGAGCACGGTGACGGTGTGGTCCTCCTCACAGAGACCGTAGGTAAACCGCTGGCTGATGGCCGATTTCCCAGCGCCGTAGTCGCCTTCCATCAGGACAATACTCCCCGGTGGCAGGCCGCCGCCGAGCTCCTTGTTCAGTCGGTCCCGTTCGTCCAGTCCGATAGAGAACAGGTCGTTACTTGCGATGCTCATGGTATTCTGAAACTGAAATCCTCCTCGTCGCCGTTGATGATGACACGGGCACGGTGGTCCCCCGGTGACAGGCCCGGTTCGGTGACGTTCAGCCGGATGACGCTGCCACGGTCCCAGGTGTCGGTGTCGCCCAACACCTCGACGTGTTTGTCGCTGACCGGCTGGAACTGCCCGTTGACCAGCACGTCTATCTGGTCGGGCTGGGCCGCCAGCCTTTGGGTGCCGGTGTTCTTGACGAGCAGCGTCAGATTGCCGTTCCTGCTGCAGTCATAGACACACGCCCCGGTGCCGTTGTCGCTGATGACCTCGATATCGGTCCGGACGTTGTCACTCACCTGCAGTCCCTGGTCGTCGATGGCCCCGCTAAGCCGGTCGACGCTCGTGGTAAAGACGCCGGCGACCGACGCGGCGATGAGCATACTGGCGATAAAGAGTATCATGTGCGAGATCGAGACACTCGCCATCAGCCACGCACCCCCACCGGCTCGATGTCGGCCACGCCCGGCCCGGAGACGAACTTCGTCCGGGCGGGCTGGCTCGTCACCGAGTCCGTATCGACCAGCACCAGCGTCTCGCCGGGCCGCCACACGTCGGTCGCGCGGCCGTCGACTGTGACTACCTCGTAGTCGGAACCGTCGCGGTACGTGCCGTCGATGACGGTGTCGATGTGGTCGGTCGACAGGGCCGATTCCCCGGTGTTCTCGACGGTGACGGTGAAGTTGCCTGAGGTGGTGTTGTACGTCGCGTCGGTGACGGTCACGTCGGTGTAGCGGATGGTCTGTTGGTGGTCCGTCCGGTCGTCCTGGGCCTCACGGACACGCTCGGTGGCGTTCGTCGTCGCCGTGTAGAGCGACCCCACGGCGAGAAAGAGCGCCGCGAAAATAAGCAACGCGCTCCCGCTCGTTCCGAATCCCATCTCAGACACCTCCGGTGGTGGTCATACTACCACCACATCCGTCGCCGTCACAGAGACGCCGTTCTCGGTGACGATCTTGATCTTGGCCGGTTCCTCCGGCGCCGTCACCGTGGCTGTGAGCGTCTCGCCGGCGAGCCACAACCGGGTGTCGACGCCCTCGACGGTCGCAACCTCCTCCCAGCCGCTCCGGTACTGGCCGTCGACGAGCAGGTCCGTCTTCCCAACAGTCAGCTGTGATGCACCGGTGTTGTTGACGGTCACCGTCAGTTCGTCCGTCGTCGCGTTGTAGGTGAGGTTGGCGACCGAAATCGCGGTGTTTTGGGTCTCCAAGACGGTGTCACTCTGTGCGTTCTCGGCTTCGGAGACCCGCTCGAAGCTGTTGGCCGAGGCGGTAAACCACATGCCGAAGGTGATAAATATCGTGGCGAAAATGACCGCCGCGGCACCACTAACGCTGAATCCCATCGAGCCCACCTCCCATCATGCCAAAGGCGGCCGCCCCGCCGCTGAGCTGGCTGATGTATTTGAGACTCTGCGTGTGGTGGTCGATGGTCAGCGTCCCGGTTCCGCCGCTCTCGAAGCCGCGCAGGTACTCCTGAAGGTCGTCGGCGACCCCTTCGTTGAGCCAGTCGATGCCCTCGTAGTAATCGATTGCCCGTGCCGTCTCGCGGACCCCCGCCTCCTCGATGAGGAACTCCATCCACTCGACGACGATGAGGTCCGCCGCGTACCCCTCCGGCAGCGACGTGAGATACGGCTTCCCCTCCTCTGAGGACTGGGCGTTAGACTCCGTCTCGGTCGTGGGTTCGGGCTCTGGCTCTGGCTCTGGCTCTGGCTCTGGTTTCGCCGCGGTCGTCGGTTCGGGTTCCGGTTCAGGCTCGGGCTCCGCCGTCGGTTCGGGCTCGGGCTCCGACTCGTCCTCAACGGCCTCTTCGGTGGTGGCCATCTCTCTCGTCTCGGTTTCGTCGATTTCGTCGCCCTCGTCTTCGATGACATCGTCGAACAGTTGGTCGTCTGCGAGGTCGCCCTCGAAGCCGTCGTCACCGTCGTCCGCCATCTCCTCGAACTCCTCGTCAACGGCCTCGTCCATCGCCATCTCCTCGTCGTCCTCCTCGGCCCAGTCCGCGTTGCCCGACTCGTACTCGTCTTTGAGGTCCGCAAACGAGGTGCCACCGCCACCGCCGTCGTCACCGTCGTCCATCTCGTCGGTGTCGTCGAAGCCGTCGTCGAAACTGTCCTTGAAGTCGTCGCCGTCGTCCACCCCCATCCCGTCGTCTATGTCCTCGCCGAAGGCGTCACCCATCCCCGCGTCCGCTTCCATGTCGCCGCCGTCGTCCTCGACAAGGTCCTCGTCGAAAAAGCCCTCGGCGTCGGCCTCGACGATGTCCTCGTCTAGGTCTTCGTCACCGCTGCCACCGCCGCCGTCGTCGTCACCGAACAGACCGAAGGAGCCGTCGCCGCCACCCATGCCGCCACCGCCGCCCATCCCAGCGTCGATGTCGTCGGCGAAGGGGTTGACACCGCGGGTGACCATCTCGTAGATGTCAAGCAGTTTCCGGACGTTCTCCTCGACTTCCTCGACGCTCTCGGAAATCTGCTCGTTCTCGTTGCGCACGGTGTTGACCGTCGAGGAGAGGCTACCGACCTCGTTTTCCAGCTCGTCAAGGCGGTGTTCCAGCTCGTCGACATCGCCGCCACCGCCACCGCCGCCGCCACCGTCCATGTCGCCGAACTCGTCGTCGCCAAAGCCACCGAGGTCGTCACCGTCGTCGTCCAGCCCGCCGAGACCGCCGAGGTCGTCGCCACCGCCGCCGTTTTCGTCACTGTCCTCCGTCATCAGGCCGCCATCGCCACCGAGGTCGTCGCCACCATCGTCGTCGGCGTTGTCCTCGTCGCCGACGATTCCCTCAAGCATATTGCGAATACTCATGCCGACGAGCCCGCCCGTAAACAGGACGAAAAGCCACACTGCATCCGTCACTTCCAATGTGACGGACTGAAGCGGCTGGGCGAACGCGGCACTACTCATTGTACCTGAAAGTGGGTGTTGACACTCTTGAATGTACCGTCTATCCTATCACATCTGATAACATAGCTGATAGATACACGAAACAAACCAATATATCAAGCTGAAACAGCCGGAAAATAGAGTCCGACATTAATTTCCGGGCTCTTTTCGGGAAAACAGCGTCGGACGTATCAATCGTGGGAACGGCGTCTGCCGGTCGTCTGACGCGGGTCCGCGTCGCCGTCAGACGGGCGGCGGACGCTACAGGCGGGTGTTCTCGGTGTTTGCACTCTTGACGACGAGGTCGCCGCTCTTGGACTCCAGCTGGAGCGAGCGGCCGTGGTCGCCGCCGACATCCTCGCCGACGATGGGGATGCCGTACTCCGCAAGCGTCTCACGGACTTTGGCGACGTTCCGGTCGCCGATACCCGACCCCGAATCCGAGAAATCGAGCATGTCGCTCCCGCCGGCGATTTTGGCCTCGATACGGCTCGGGTCTGCGCCCACACCTTCCATCTCGTTGACCAGAAGTTCGGTACCGGTGTCGGCAAATTTCGCTGCGTTTCCATCCTCCATGTCGTCGGCCGAGGGCAGCATGACGTGGACCAACCCCGCTGCACCCGTCTCGGTATCGTACAGCGCGATACCGATACAGGAGCCAAGCCCGCTGGTGGTGAGTACTGCTCCGTTTGTCGTCACTTCGTACTCCGCGATACCCACCTTGACCCGCTCGGGTTCGGCGTCCTGTGTTTGCTCCGTCTGGCTGCTGCCGTCGTAGACTTTCATTGTTAGAACATCTGTTCGACATCTGCGTCCGTCTCCTCTGCTCGTTCCACTAGCAGATCGTTCAGTGCCTCACGCAGCTCCTCCTCGTTCGGCAGCGCGTGAACCGAGGCCTCGAATTCTACCTCGTCGGTTTTCATCGTCGAGTCGATAATGAAGGCGTGGTTCTGGAACTGCCCCAGCTGTGCCGCCAGCGGGTCGATGATGGCCTGGCCCATGTCGTGGACCAGCCGCGGCGGCGTGTGCTCTACGGTCTGCTGGAGGACGTTTGCCCACCCGTCAACAAAGCCGCTGGTCATGATGTTGCCAAGTTCCTCAATGGCCGCTTTGTGCTGGTCGGTCAGCCCGTCGCCGTCGGTCTCCATCGGCATCAGCGCCTCCGCGACGTTGACCGCCGACGTTTCGTCGAACAGGACCAACAGATACCCGCTCGGGACACCGGTAAACTCCACCACCGTCCCGACGTAGGTGTCGTTGCC
>CAZOQK010000186.1:0-5063 GCA_964581735.1 uncultured Halobacteriales archaeon
GCGCCACGCCGGCTTCGGCAGCGGGACGCAGTTGGCGCTGGCGACGCTGGTCGCTGTCGCTCGCGCACACGACGAGTACGCCGACGCCCGCAGCTACGCTCCCGAACTCGGCCGGGGCGGTCGCTCCGGCGTCGGCGTCGCTTCCTTCGAGCACGGCGGGTTCGTCGTCGATGCCGGCCACCCCACCGAGCGGTTTACCTCACGACCACCCGCCGAGGGGAGCTGGTCGGTTCCCCAGCCGCTCGTCCAGCGTGACGTGCCCGCCGACTGGCGGTTCGTCCTCGTCACACCCGACGCCGAAGCGGGCAAAAGCGGGAAACCGGAGGAACAGAGCATGCGCACGGTCGTCGAGCGGGCCGACCCCGGTATCGCTGACGACATCTCGCATCTGCTGACACGGCGACTCCTCCCGGCGGTCGCCGAGCGAGACGTTGGGGCATTCGGGAGCGCTATCGCCCGGCTCGGACGGCTCAACGGCGCGTGGTACGCCGACGAGCAGGGCGGCGTCTACCGCCCGCCGGCGGGCGAGCTTATCGACAGTCTCGGGGACAGCCCCGCAATCTACGGCGCGGGCCAATCATCGTGGGGGCCGACGGTGTACGGCGTGACCCGCGAGCGCGAAACCGGAGAAGCGAGGGATGCAGCGCAGACGGCACTCGATGCAGTGGGGGCGGATGGAACTGTCCGGGTCGTCGCGCCGCGGAACACGGGCGCGACGCTGACGGAGTGAGAAGCGGCGCGAGGATTTAAACCGCCGGACCGGTATGTGGGGAGTATGGACCGCCTACCCTTCGGCATCAATCGGCTGGACGAGATGGTTCAAGGCGGGGCACCGACGGGCAGCGTCGTCTTGCTCTCTGGGGAGGCGGGCGCGGGGGCCCGGGAGTTCATGTACACCAGCGCCGTGATGAACGGGCTGGCCCGGACCGACGAGGACCTGTTCGACTTGCACTACGGCGACTTGCACCGCGACGCGCGCGAACCGGACGGCATCCACTACATCACCTTTACGTCCGACCGGTCGCAACTGTGGGAGGAAATCGAGACGGTGATGGACACCGACATCGCCGCATCCGGGTTAGAGCCCGTCGAGTTCTGTTCGCTCTCGCGGCAGTTCTTCCACGTGAGCCCGGTGCCGCGAACCTGGTACGCGACAGAGACACCCAATATCAAGAACCTCCGGAAGCGCCACGAGGAACGGGAGGGGCTGTTGAGCGCGCTCGGGGAGGAACTCAGCAAGCGCGCACCAGGGAACCTCGTCGTCATCGACTCGCTGTCGGACCTCGTCGCGACGATAGGTGAAAACATAGAGTGGTCCGACATCAGCTACGTCGTCAAGGGGCTACAGCGGGCCGCCCACGAGTGGGACGGCATCATCCTGTTGCACGTCAACCGCCAGACGCTAACCGAGGAGCGCCACGGCCAGTTGGTCGACGCCTGTACCGGCACCCTGGAGTTTAGCTGGGAGAGCGGGGGCAGCACACGGGCCCGTACCCTCGTCGTCAAACAGTTCCGCGGCGTGCTCTCACAGATCGAAGACGAAAATATCGTCCAGTTCGAGACGGAACTAGGCGACACTGGCTTTGACATCAGCGACGTGCGCAAAATCCGGTAGGCGGGCCCTGCTGACCGATCGGACCGCTATCGGAAGTGGAAACCGGCGGTAAACGCTTAACTGTGCGGTCGGAATAATCGTATGTAATGGCGAGTGAGTCGACCGGGGATGGGTCCGTGACGGTGAGCCTCCCGAGCGAACTCGACGAGTGGCTCAGCGCACGCGCCCAGACACTCGGCGTCGACCGGGATGTCGTTCTTTTGCAGTTGCTCTCTTCCTACCGAGCGGCATCGGAACTCGACGACGAGAACGTCCCGGTGGCGGGGCCACAGGCAATCGAGCAAGCGGTCACCGACCGACTCTCGGAGACGAGCGACGCCGTCGAACAGCGGGTGGGCGAGCGCGTCGACGCCGTCGAACAGCGCCACGAGGAGGATATCGAGGACGTGCGCAGCCGCGTCGTCCAGCTCAAACGCGAACTCGACGGGAAGGCCCCCGCCGACCACGACCACGACCAGTTCGGTACCATCGATGACCTGCAGGCTGAGCTGTCCGACCTGCAATCGACCGTCGCGGAGATGGGTTCGGAGCTCGACTCGACCGTCGCCGAACATGACGTGGTGTTAGATGAGATGGACGAGCAGCTCTCGAACCTCCAGGAACGGCTGAAGACGGTCGCGTGGGTCGTCAGCGATCTTCGGGACGCCTTCGAGTCACGGGGTGGACTGGAAGCCGTCGAGCACATCAAACGCGCCGCGGCGAAGGCGGACATCGACCGGGCCAACTGCGAGTCCTGCGGGCAGGGAGTCGATATCGCACTCCTGACCGACCCCGAGTGCCCCCACTGCCAGGCCACGGTGACGAACGTCGAGGCTGCCGACAGCTGGTTCTCCAGCCCGCGGCTGCTGGCCGCCTCCCAGCTCGAATCCGGTGAGGAGCAATGAGCGACGAGGAGGACGACCCATTCGAGCAGTTCGAGGACATCAGCGACCGCGAGGGCGACCCCTTCGAACAGCTTGGCGATGCCACCGACGGTGACCACGGGGAGGCTACCGAAGACAGCGAGTGGAGCGGGGACCCCCTCGGCGGGAGCGACGCAGGCAAAACCGGAACCGACGGGTCGGACACCACAGCGGAGGCATCGGCGGGTGCGGCGTCGAGCGAGCAACCGTCTGACGCCCACGACACGACACCGGCGGGTGAGTCAGCCGATACCGGGGATGGCGTCGTCGAAATGGACGAGCCGGAAATCGACACCGGGAGCAACGACCCCTTCGGCGACGTTGGCGGGCGCGCCGGCGACCCCTTCGACGATGATGTCTTCGAGGAGATGGACGCCGGCGAGCTCGACCCCGACGAGGTGTGGGCGTCGATTGCCGACGCCAAAGAGCGGGGGTCGATCAGCGGGCAGGCCGAGCGCACCTACGCCGAGGTGTCCAAACACCGCTTTTGTGAGCAGTGTGAGTTCTTTTCGGACCCACCCGACGTGGCCTGCACGCACGAAGGTACCGAGATTCTGGAGTTTCTGGACAACGAGACCGTCCGGCTGGTCGATTGTCCGGTTGTTGCCGAGCGCAAGCAACTGGAGAAACACGACTAACGAGTCTGTCTCTGGAGAGGGACCCGTCGGTCTCGGCCGAGCCACCAGTGGAGGCATCGACGAGGAGGACGATATTTCAGGGTGCAGTCCAACAGTGCGGTATGGGTTTGACAGCTGGTGACCTGATGAGTGACCCAGTCTTGACGGTAGCGCGCACCGATTCGGCAGCGAGCGTGGCCGAGGCCATGCTGGAAGCGGCGGTCGGGTCGGTAGTTATCATCGATGAGGACTGTTACCCCGTCGGGATTCTGACAGCGACGGACTACATTACGATGACCGCAGAAGGCACCGACCCCTACGAGACGACCGTCGGGGAGCAGATGACGTCCGATATCGTGACCGTCCACGTCGACGAGTCAGCCACGGCGGCTGCGAAGACGATGGCGGACAATGCACTCGACCACCTCCCGGTCGTGGGCGACGACGGCCAGGCTATCGGGATGCTCACGACGACTGATTTGACCGCATACTTCGCGGAAACGACCTAGAGAGGGGCCACACGACTGCGTTGCTCGCGGTCTCGTCCCCGTAGGATACGTTGATAAAGCCCTGCTGTGGCCCGGCGTGGTGCCGTTTTATCCCGGCCCGGCCGGCCAGGGCATAATGACTATGCCGGTGGGTATATCATACTCGTTATGGTTCAGTTTTGTGATGACTGCGGGTCGATGATGCAGCCCGACGGCGACGAGATGGTCTGTGCGTCCTGTGGGACCCGTACCGACAAGGACGCCGACGTAGCCGCGGACTTCCTCAGCACGAACGAACAGTCCGGCGACGAACTCATCGAAACCGAGGAGGGCGCGGATTTCGAGGGGAAACCCACCGCAGAGGACATCAATTGCGATGAGTGTAGCCACAGCAAAGCCTGGTACAGTATCAAACAGACCGGCGCCGCCGACGAGCCGCCGACGCGCTTTTTTAAATGCGAGAAACGCAGTAGCGTAGCATATCCGTAATCAAAAGTCCGCACTTCCATCGCCATTTGAGAGGTTGGATCGGAGTTTGAGGAGATACCTCAATTATACTCTCGCCAACGATTACCGCACTCAGTACATTTAAAAAAGCGAGTTGGCGGCTCATCAGCAGACCCTGTTTGTTTGATTGTGTACCACGCTTCGCCATTCCCGCACTCATCACAAGTGACGCTATCATCTGTGGGCTTGCCTTCGAAATTCGCATCCTCCTCGGTTTCGATGAGTTCGTCGCCCGTCTGCTCGGTCGTGGTCACGAACTGTTCTGCGTTGCCCTGCTGCTCTTCTTTGTGTCCGCAACTATCACAGACCATCACGCCATCCTGTTTTTTCATCATCGAACCGCAGTCGTCACAGAATTGCATATTAACCGAGGATAGACGACTGTCAGGTAAAGGTGTTGAGTTCGGTCACGTTCTGTTAGCTCTACCAGGCGGCAACTGGCCGAAGAGGAGTTCGCCGCCGACCGTGGACGACTCGTCTACGGTAGCGTCGTGAAAGCCCAATGACGGTCATGGAACGGACGCCGGAGTGGCGCGCTCCCCCGCCTACGGTGAGGCAGAGAGCTCGCGCTGCTTTCCGGTTAGAAGAACTCAGTAATTTTGTCGAGCAATCCCGTCGACTCGTATGCCTCTTCGACCTTATCCCCCGCGTAAGCGCTGATTGCTTCGTACCTCCCATCGTCGGTTTCCCGTAGGGTGGCCTGTGGATAATACACTTCCACGAACCGTTTGGGTATGTCTGGATGCTTCTTGTGCAAGTCTTCCAGAGTAAAGATCATACTCCCGACTGATGCGCTGACGAGCCGGTAATACACCTTCACGAAGGAGTCCTCGGGTGGGACAATGATGTCGTCGTCCGTTCCCCCAGGTCTACTATCCTTGCCTTGTTTTGCCGCCGATTGAGGGGAATTTCAGACGCTCTCCCGGGAGGATTC
>CAZOQK010000187.1:0-5029 GCA_964581735.1 uncultured Halobacteriales archaeon
GTTTTTGCGCTGCTTGCGCTTTTCAGACGGGCGTTCCTTGCCAGTTTCCTGCTCGGCAAGCATTTCGCGGACGGCCGATCGGATCGCTTCGCTCCGGTTGGGGTACTCCCCCGTATCGACCATCTGTTCGACCTCTTCGATCTGCTGCTTCGGAATCCGTAGTGTCACACGCTCCATGTTTGTTGTTCCCCTGTGTTGGGCAAGACGGGGGCAGTTTACACGCCGCCCACTCGTCTTACACAGGAAAACCGCACGAAGGCACCGATGTGCTAGCCGCGCGCCGCCCTCTGTAAGACGACCGTCTTACGCACACATTATGATAGACCATGGGATAATAAAAGTTACGGCGAGCGTAAGACACTGATGTATTTACTCCGGTAAACGCCTTCTACCGAGCGTTTTCAGGGCATTAGCCTTGTTCGAGTACGTCCGCTGCGGGGGTGCGGCGGCCGCAACTAGGACAGAAGGCCCAGTCCGAGCGGAGTTCGTCCCCGCAATCGCAGAAGACTCGGCGGGAGGACTTCTCACCACAGTTTGGGCAGTAAACGTGCCCAGACGTGATGTTCTCTCCGCATTGGGCGCATGTCTTACTGTCGTTTGCACCGGCGTTTTCATCACTCCCCTCGTCTGTCATACGCGTTTCGGCCGTGTTAGACACGTCGTTTGACGCGGCGTCTGACGCGTCGGACTTGACGTTTACAGCGTCGGATTCGGTGTCCGCTGTGGCGGCAGAATCGCTATCAAGCGCGATGTTTACATTGATATCCTGCGGCTGACGCGGTGTAAACGTCCGGTCAAGGCGGTCGGCGATGAGCGCGTCGACGCGCTCGGCGATCATGTCCTCAAGCGTGTCGGCGTTGGCGGCCTCCCGTGCGGGCGAGTCGTCTGACTCGTTGGCCCCGTCGAGGTACTCGCGGAGCGCGTCGCGCATGACCTCGCTTTTCGAGGCGTCGAACTCCTCGAGACGGCGGATGAGGTCGTCGTCAGCGCGGAAGGTAATCTTGCTCATCGGACTGTCATACACGTTGTCACCCGGCTATTTCAATCTTCCCAGAAGTCAGACGCCTGTCCGTCAGACGACAGCCAACGGTCAGACAGCACCCGCGTACGCGAATGATAATGGTTAAGTTCGACAGTCGTCCTATTCAAAGTTGTACCCGCCCTTAGCTCAGACTGGTAGAGCAGTCGACTGTAGATCGACTTGCCCCCCGTTCAAATCGGGGAGGGCGGACTGCTTTTGAGCGAGCCAATACAGCGAGCTGAAGAGCAGTCCGCCCTCCCCGATTTGAGCAGACGAGTCACAGCCCGGAACGGCGCGAAGCGCCGCACGCCCGGACTGCCTCGGCGAGTGGATTGTGAGACTCGAACGGAATGAGAATCTCGATACTGCGAGCGGTGAACGCCGCGAGTTTTCTCCTGGGAACGACGTGAGAAGTGCAAACTCCAACCGACACGATTTGAGCTTGTGAGTCGTACGCAGCGAAGCGAGCACGTCTCACGGTGTTCAAGTAGTGGAGGGCGAAAGCACGGCTTGTCACATGGTCACACGCCCACGCGTGCGAGCGGGACGTGTGGAGGACACACGGCCAAGCACAAGACATGTATTCGCCTCTCGAACCTGTGCAATGTCACGGGAGCAGCGCCCGACACTCGGTCGTCGTAACTTCATCGCGTCGCGGGCGCGGGTTCGCTTGCGGGCTGTCAGACCGAGTCTGACACCGCCAACACGCTGACGGCGACGCCGAAAGCACAGGTCGTCGCGGACGACTACGACCACCCGACGCCGAGCGAGAACCCGGAGTGGGCGGCCCCGACCACGTTACCTCGGGGACGCGTCGGGACCGAGACACTCGTCGAGAACCTGGAAGTGCTGTGGGGCATCGCCTTCACCGGGACCGGCGAGCGGTTCCTGACCGAACGCGTCGGCCGTGTTCTGCGCGTCACGCCGGACGGGAGGATACCGTCGAGTAATCCGGACCTGGGCGGGGACGGGCATATCTTCAGCTACGGCCATCGGAGCCCCCAGGATATCGACTGGCTTCTGAGCGGCGTACCCATCGTCAGCGAGTACGGGCCGGCGAACCGCAACGAGGTGAACGTCCTGCTGCCGGGCAACGACTGCGGCTGGCCAGAGGTCCGGAGGGTCGCAGACGGCCTGAGCGACGAGTGGGACACCTGCGCCGAGCGCGACGAGGTGACGCCGCCGCCGGTCAGCACCGGCCCGAACGTCGGCTGGGCACCGACGGGCGCGAGCGTCTATACCGGCGGGGCCGTCCCGACGCTCTAAAACCGCGTCGTCGTGTGCGGGGTCATCAGCCAGTCGGTCTGGTCGGTGACGCTGACGCCGTCGGGACAGGACCTGCCAGCGCTCGACGGCGGCCGACGGTACGACGCCGGGTGGACCCATGGCGCGTACACGGCGACAGCCCACCGCCTGATTTACGATGAACTCGGGCGTCCGCCACCACGCGCGGAGTCCATCGGGGGAGCTGTACGCTCACCCCCAATCGGGATGGGCGCGCCAACGGCCCGTTCCCCCGCAGGAAAGACGACGTTCTCGTCCGTCTCACGGGTGTCTGAGTCGACGGCAGCACCGACACGGCACGCGCTTCGTACGGGCCGACATACCAGTAAAAGTGTATTTCCTCGCCGGTCGCAAGTTTTGCTGTTGTGTACACACTCCGATAGGTAAAAATAGTTTAAATACCTCTTCTCTTATATATGTCGTGAATGCAATATAAGATTCCATATATTTCGCCGTGAGCGAGAGTCGCGCCGATGAGGGGTCCCACGGCCACACCTGCCAACTTTTGTATACGTTTATGCAGACAACACTGCAACTATCTCAGCCGATTTTGCTGGTTTCTGGGCGATAGTTGGCCCGGATAGATGTTCACGGAAACCCCAGGACAGCGCCGGCGTGAAGCGGCGTAAACGATCACCCTCCTTTTTCATGGTAGCGCGCTTTCAAGGTAATGTGGTTGTGATGGGTGTCTTCAACAGAGCAAGACAGGTGTCAGTCATCTCGAAGGGAGACGAGGAGGGACCGTCGTACGTCTGCCTCGCGTGCGAGACTGTCTTCGAGGTGCAACATCACACCTGTCCCGCCTGCGGCAGTTTCGATGTTCGCCGCTTGAAGTGGGTTCAGGACTGACCACCCGACGCACCACAGTGATAGACGCCACGAGACGTACCCGCACGGGTCGGCCACGGTCGCGGGTATCACAGCGTCTTCGATTCTTCCCGCGTGATTCAAGTACAGTTGTGCCGATACAACCATCGTGGCAGTATCGTTCGACCTGTTCGGCACGCTCGTCGACGCCGAGCGCCCCGCACAGCCATGGGACGCCGCTGCGGAGGAACTAGACGCCCGCGGCGTCGCCGTTCCCGAGGACTGGGAGGATGCCTACCGCTCGACCCACGTCAGCGTCGAGCGCGGCCGGGAGCTCTCGCTGGTCGAACACACGCAAGGGGCACTCGCCAGTCGCGGCGTCGAGGCCGCCAGCGAGACGGTCACAAACGCGCTGCTGGCGGCGTTCGACGGGCCGGTCAGGGTTCGTAGTGGGGCAATCCCCGCCGTCGACGCCGCCGCCGAGTCCGGGCCGGTCGGCATCCTCTCGAACTGTAGTCTCCCGGGGTTGGTCAGTCGGACGCTCTCGCGTGCGGACCTCGACGGGCGGTTCGACGCCGTCGTCACGAGCGTCGGCTGTGGCTGGCGCAAGCCACACGACGAGGCCTTCCGCGCCGTCGCCGACGCGCTCGGTGTGTCCCCCGAGTCGCTCGTCCACGTCGGCGACGACCCCCGTACCGACGGCGGCGCCCGGACGACCCCTGCAACGCTCGTCCTGACCGAGGACGTATCACTCGCCGCGTTTCCGGCGTGGCTGGAGGAATCGTGGGCGTGAGCGCGCTCGTCCTCGGCGGGGCGCTGGCGCTTGACCTCGCGGTCGGGGAACCACCGCGGCGCGTCCACCCAGTCGCGTGGCTCGGCCGTCTCGTCGGGGCCGTCGACCGGCCGTGGCGCTACCCGACCGCAGCCGGGATGGTGGCCGCACTCGGGCTGCCGGTGGCCGTCGGAGTCACCGTCGCGTGGGGAGTGCTGGCGGCCTCGCAGGTCGCCCCGCTGGCAGGTAGCGTCGTCGGCGCGCTGGCCGTGTTCGTCTCGACGAGCCTCCGTCGGTTGCTCGAACGCGTGCGTGAGGTGGCGCGGGCAAGCGAGACGGACCTCCCAAGGGCTCGCGACCGACTGCGGGCGCTTGCAGGCCGGGATGCGAGTGACCTCTCGGCCGGGCAGGTCCGGAGTGCCGCGGTCGAGAGTCTCGCCGAGAACCTCGCGGACGGGCTCGTCGCGCCGCTGTTGTATTACGCCGCCGTCGTGGGGGGGCTAGCGGCCGTCGGGGCAGGCCCGACGCTCGCAGTGGCCGCCGGCTGTGGCGCGGCCGCGTGGGCGAAAGCCGTCAACACGCTCGATTCGATGTTGGGCTATCACACGACCCCGACCGGCTGGGGTCCGGCACGGCTCGATGACGCGGTGATGTGGCTCCCGGCCCGCGCCAGCGCCGTCCTGCTCGCCGTCACCTGCGGGCGGCCGCGTGCGCTCGTAGCCGCGTGGCGGGCACAGTCGGGGCTCGCCTCGCCGAACTCCGGGTGGCCGATGGGGACGCTCGCAGCCGGGCTCGGCGTGCGACTCGAAAAGCTCGGTCACTACGTGCTGAACTCAGACGGGGTGCTCCCGGACGCCGACGCCGCGACGGTCGCGGTCCGGCGGGTCGCGCTCGCGGGTCTGCTCGCCTACGCGCTCGTGGGGGTGGTGACGTGGTTCTGAGTGCGCTCCGGGGTGCAGTTGGCTTTCTCACCCGACTCCCTGTCGGCCACGGCCAACGGGCCTTTGAGGCGTTCTGTGCCCGGGTCGGGGTCGTCCCACTGGTTGGCTACCTCGTCGGCGCCGTCGCGAGTCTCGCCTTCGTGGCACCCCTGCCCGCGCCGACCGTCGCACTAGTGTACGTCCTCCTGGTGCTCGGGATAACGG
>CAZOQK010000188.1:0-5027 GCA_964581735.1 uncultured Halobacteriales archaeon
CCAGCGGCACAACCCCGCGCCGTTTTACGCGCTCGACGAGGTCGACGCCTTCCTCGACGCCGCCAACGCCGACTTGGTGGGCGAGATGGTCGACGAACTCGCGGGCGACGCGCAGTTCGTCGTCGTCTCGCACCGCTCGGCGATGCTCGAACGCTCGGAACGCGCCATCGGCGTGACGATGCAGGACGACAACGTCTCCGCCGTAACCGGTATCGACCTGTCGGGTGGGGACGGAGAACCGGAGGTTCCAGCCGATGACTAACGAGAATATCCCACTCGATATCTCGGGTCACGAGAGCCGGGATACGTCCGGCCGGGAGGGTGCTGCCGCATTGCTGGGCGACAGCGGTGACGACGATACCCACAAAGGAAATGCCGGTGACGTAGACGACCAGCAAATTAAACCGGTCGAGGTGCTGGTCGCGCTCGCGGATGACGGCGAAATCGATCCGTGGGACATCGACATCGTCTCGGTG
Source organism: uncultured Halobacteriales archaeon (assembly GCA_964581735.1). Taxonomy (GTDB): domain Archaea; phylum Halobacteriota; class Halobacteria; order Halobacteriales; family Haloarculaceae; genus Salinibaculum. Next base: position 477 of record CAZOQK010000188.1, read on the forward strand.
ACGGACAAGTTCCTCGACCGACTGGACGGGGCGGATCTACAAACCTCCGGGCGCGCACTCTTTTACGCCAGCGTTTTGCTGCGGATGAAAAGCGACGCGATGCTGGAAGACGACAGCAACGAGGAACCCGAACCTGAACCGTGGGAGCAGGCGATGGCCGACGATGGCGAGTTCGAGGCTGACCACGACCCCTTCGCGACGCTGGAGGCGGAGATGGACCGCCGGCTCGAGCGCAAGCGCGCCCGGGGGATGCCACAGACGCTAGACGAACTGGTGCGTGACCTGCGGGAAGCCGAGCGGGACAACTGGTGGAAAGAGTCCCGCGAGTACGACACCAGCGGCTCTTCAGAGGGGTTCCAGCGGGGTACCCAGGAACTGGACTATCGCACCGCGGACGCGCTGCGGATGGACGACGAACCAACGGAAGCGGACGTGACCGGGACGGCCCACAGCGAGAACATCGACGAGATTATCGCTGATGTCCACACCGCGGTGCGCGAACACTACGAACAGGGCCGCGAGGAAGTCCTCTACCGCGAAATCGAGGACGCGGGCGGCTCCCGGGTTGAGACGTTCCTCGGACTGCTCTTTCTCTCCCACCGCGGCCAGGTCCGCCTCCAGCAGGACGACCTCTTTGGCGACCTCTGGATTCAGGACCCCGCCGCTGTGACCGGGTCGGGCGAAGCCGTCGCGGACTGAGCCGCCGCCCGTCGCGTTCCTGTCGTTGCCAGCGAAAGAACACCACGCTGAGTGTCGTATATTACCATTACGCATAACACCGACAAGACTCCGGGAACGGCTGGCCGAGTCCAAGGACAGCGTCGATGTCGACTCCTTCCTCGACGCGCTGACCTACGTCCGCGACGACGGACGCAACTAGCTCTCTTCTGTCCCCGTTTCGCGCGCCGGGTCCCAACATCGGTCAGATGATTGTACCGGACTGGAGCAGTGCGATAAGGCCCGTCAGTAGCGGCACCGAGAGGAGCGTCGAGAGAAAGATGGCGGTGCCGGCGAACTCGGTCGCGTCCATCCCGTCGGGAGTAGCACCGGCGAACTCGCCGGTGAGGATGAGCGTCGTCACGGCGGCGGGCATCGAGCATTCGAGGACGAACACGCGGGCGACGGTGGTGTTCTGGAAGCCGACGAGGGTGGCGATGCCGACGGCAACGACGGGTGCGACGAGCATCTTCAGGCCGACCGCTGGCGTGACCCGCAACGCGGCGGCGCTGTAATCGGTCTGAGCGAGTTCGATGCCGAGGATGACCAGCATGACCGGAATCGAGGAGTCGCCGACGAGTTTCAGCGTCTCCATGGCGGCGGTGTCGGCGGCGGGAATCACACCGAGATACCGTGCAGCGAGCGCGGCGGCGACGGCATAAATCAGCGGAATCGCGAAGATGGCGCGCATGCCCGACCGCCAGTCCTCGCCGTCGCCGCGGGCGGCCAAGTAGACGCCGAGGGTGTACATCGCGACCGACTGGGCGACGATGTAGACGACGGCCGTCGAGCGCCCGACCGACCCGAAGGCGAACTCCGAGACGGGGATGCCGTAGTTCCCGGCGTTCGAGAAGATACTGACGAGGACGAAGGTGCCGAGGATGGGTTCAGTCTCTCCGAGGCCACGGCCGGTCCCCGACGCGATGAGCGCCATCACACCGGTGAACAGGAAGACGCCGATAGCGACGCTTGCAAGCGTTCCGCCGCCGAGCGAGGTGGTCGCGAGGCTGTGAAAGACCAGTGCCGGGACGAGGACGTAGACGGTGACGGTGTTGAGCGGGTCGGCATCCACGTCACGGCCGCGCCCGAGGACGAACCCGGCGGTAGCGATGGCGACGATGGGGAGGATGGCCGTCGCGAAGATGCCCAGCAGCGACACAGGAAAAGCGAGACTGTGGGGCTACACAACCCCTTCGAAGTTCGGTAATCAGGTATAAATCTTTCAGCCGGCCGCCGGGCGTGCGGTCGCCGGCCCTGTTTTATCCAAAGGGGCGGACGAATCATAGCGTATGGCCCCAAACCGACGCAGGTTCCTCCGGATGCTCGGCACTGTCACTGCCGGCGGTCTCCTCGCCGGCTGTCAGTCCGGCGGTGACGGGACTGCCACCGACTCACAGACTCCGAACGGAACGGCAACGCCAACCGACACCGCAGCGCCGACGCCGAACCCGGACACGTCGGCCAACGCGCTGCAGCGCCGTGCCCGTGAGTTCGTCCGGTTGCTCGCCGACGGCGAGTTCGAACAGGCACACGGCCGTTTGACCGACCAGGCACAGAGTTCTATCACCGTCGCTGCCCTGCAGCAGGCCTGGGCGAACAACGTCGGTCCACAGGGTCGTCTCGACGGGATTCCGAGCGTGAGTTACGAGGGGACCGACAGCAACGACCAAGAGGTGGTTCTCGTCCGGGCGCGCTTTACCGAGGGACGCCAGCGCTTTGCCTTCGGGTTCACGGGCGAGGGAATCAACACCTTCCGTATCCTCCCGGCGGAAACCGCCGAGTGGACGCCGCCCGCCTACGCCGACCGGTCGGCGTTCTCCGAGCGCGGCCTCACGCTTTCGGCCCCCGGCGGGTGCACGCTGGGCGCGACGCTGACAATGCCTAAGGGGGAGACAGCGGTGCCGGGCGTCGTCCTCGTCCACGGCAACGGCGCACAGGACCGCGACCAGACCGTCGGCCCAAACAAGACGTTCAAAGACATCGCGTGGGGGCTCGCTTCCCAGGGTATCGCCGTGTTGCGGTACGACAAGCGAACCTACGCCTGCGACGTGAACAAGGCCGACGTGACCATCGACGACGTGGTGACCGAGGACGCCCTGACCGCGATAGACCGACTGCAGTCGGTCGGGCGCGTGAACGAGGGCGACGTGTTCGTCGCCGGGCATAGCTTCGGCGGCCTGCTCGCGCCCCGCATCGCCGACCGCGACGGCGACCTCGCGGGCGTGGTCATGCTTGCGCCCGGTCCCGCGCGACCCATCAACGAGGCCATTGTCGCCCAGACCGAACACCTCGCGAACCTCGATGGCACCGTCACCGACGCCGAACGCCAGCAGTTAGCGCGGGTCGAAGCGGTGGCCGAGAAAATCCGCACGCTCGACATCGCCGACGACGAGGTGGTCAACAGTTTTGGCGGCGACGAGTACTACCGCACGCTCCAGGCGTACGACCACACCGCCGCCGTCCAAGAAGTATCGGTTCCGCGGTACATCGCCCAGGGCGGACAGGACTGGCAGGTGACTGTCGAGGAGGACCTACGCATCTGGCGGGACGCACTGGAGGGCGAGGCGTCGGCGACCATCGAGGTGTACCCCGACCTGAACCACCGCTTCCAGGTGAGCACCGGCAAGGAGACGGCCGCGGAGTACCAGCGTCCCGACAACCACGTCGCAGAGCGTCTCGTCGCCGGTGTCGCCGCGTTCGTCGGGGAGAACGCATGACTGCAGTACCGTTTTGACCCTGCCGCGTGACACGCCGGGTATGAAAGTCAGCGAATCCGACCTCGAGTGGACGGAGTACGACCGCGACGGGACGCAGTTTCGCCGGAAGGAACTGGGCGACGCCGCCGGCAGCGAGCAGTTGGGCTGTAGCCTCTACGAACTCCCGCCGGGCAAGCGGTCCTGGCCGTACCACTACCACACCGCAAACGAGGAGGTCATCTACGTGCTGGCCGGAGAGGGACTGCTTCGTGCCGACGACGGCGAACACGACCTTCAGGCGGGTGATTTCGTCACCTTCCACGCCGACGAGTCGGGCGGCCACCAGGTCGTCAACGACAGCGACGACACGCTGTGGTATCTCGCCGTCTCCACGATGACCGAACCGGACGTGACCGTCTACCCGGAGATGGGGAAACTCGGTGTCTTCGTCGGCGCACCACCGGGCGGGCGCGGCAAGCGGTCGCTACACGGTTACTACCCCATCGACGCCGACGTGGAGTACTGGGACTGACGGCAATACTTTTCGCTTCCGTCCGGCGATTCCGGCAACCGCATGATAGAACATTACATTTATGTATGTCTCATTCTTAACTGCTGGTACAACCTTCATGACAGATCGTGAGGGTTGCGGAAAACCCATGTACACCCACTTTACCGACGCAGAGAACACGGGCGCACCGATGGTTCCAGACATTGCGGGCGACGACGACGTTATGACCGATGGCGGTCAGGGCCGCGAGGACCTCGAAGAGATCGTCCTGAGCCACCGCATCGAAGAGTAAGGACCCACCGATGAGTACGACGACCACCGCGCCGAACGCAACGCCCGCACGAAAGCAGCGGCCATCCCGACAGGGTGTACATCGGGTATCCGTACCCTCGAAATAACTGTCGAGTGACCCTCGACACGGTTTTTTGTCGCACGGTACCTGACACCGAACACCCACGGGTGAGGTTTGCCTACGGCCTACTCCATTCTGTCGAGCAGCGACTCAAGTTGTTCCTGCCGCTCCTCGCGAGCGACGGTGCGGTGTTCCCGCTCGGCGTCGCTCTCACAGACCAACTCGGGGACCTCGGTCGGCGTGCCGTCCTCGTCGACGGCGACGAAGGTGAGAAA
>CAZOQK010000189.1:0-466 GCA_964581735.1 uncultured Halobacteriales archaeon
GGTCTCGAGATACCGGTCGAGCGGCTGGGCGACCCGCACGTCCGCCCCGCCGACGTTCGGCGTGTACTTCGGGAGCAGGGCGTCGCCGGTGTAGGCGCCCCGTGCGCCCTGTTCGTCGGTGAAGCTGTACACGAGATGCCCGGCCGCGTGGCCCGGGGTGTGGTGAGCGGTCAGCGTTCGTCCGGCGACAGTGACCGTCTCGCCGTCTAAGAGGGGCTCGACGTCGGGTGGGTCGCCCAGCCCGTCGGTGAAGTCGCCGAGGGCATCGCGAAGCGCGGCTCGCTTATCCGGTGGAATGCCCCACTCCTCGAAGCGTCGTTCCCTGGTGGCCCGTGTCGTCTCGACGGCCGTGGGGTCGTGGGCAATCAATGGGGCGTCGAGTTCGTGGGCGTACACGCGCGCGCCGCCCTCGCGCTGGATCTCGCCAGCCATCCCGGCGTGGTCGGAGTGATGGTGCGTGAGATAG
>CAZOQK010000189.1:476-1447 GCA_964581735.1 uncultured Halobacteriales archaeon
AGATAGACCACGTCGATATCGGCGAACGTCAGGTCACTCTCCGCGAGCCCATCCTGCAGTTGCGCCCGGTTCTCCAGCGTTGGATACCCCGGGTCGATGAGTGCGGTTTCGGTGCCGTCCAGGAGGTAGGCGTTGTTCTCTCCTTCGTACTCGACGTTGTCGAGGATGATGCGCTGAAAGGACATCGGCATGGTGAGTCTGAGTATCGAATGCGGACGACGGGTGGGTTTATAAACACTGGTTCCCGGTCGCACGGTGATGTGGCACCGAGCGCGTGCACTGTCGACCGTCGGGATCGAAGACGTACCGGCAGGGAGACTCCGGACGCGGAATCCGGCGTCGATTATAAGTCCGACGGCATCCCTGGTCAGGACGATGATGTCCAGCGACGCAGTCCTGACAGTCGACCTGCACCACGGACACCTCGACCCCGACATCGCCACGTTACCAGTCCCCGCGGAGAAGGCGGAGGCAGTCGTCTCCCACGCCGCGGACCTGACGGCGGCCGCCCGCGAACACGGCGTTCCCGTCTTCCACGTGACCTCGGCCTACCGCACCCCCGAAGAGATTCTCTCGTGTCCGAAGTGGCGGCCCGAAGACGTCGAGGGCGGGAACCTGCGAGACGCGAGCGGTATCGGAGACCACAATCCGGCCGGGTCGAAACTCACCGAGGTCATGCCCGAGATACGCGACGACGAGGACGACGTGTTCGTCCACCCAAAGAAGCGCTACTCGCCGTTCCTCCACACCGACCTGGAGTTCGTCCTCGACCAGCACGATGTCGACCGCCTCTTCATCGCCGGCGTCAACACGAACAGTTGTGTGATGTGTACCTGTTTCGAGGCGTGCAACCGCGACTACGAGACGGTCGTCGTCGAGGAGTGTGTCGACAGTATGGACGGCGACGAGTTCCACGAGTGGGCGCTTCGCAACATCGAACAGGTGCTCGGGTCGGTGGTCCCACTCGACGA